>NZ_JBDJAV010000025.1:0-144908 GCF_039649625.1 Plantactinospora sp. ZYX-F-223
CGATCACTCCAGCCGGGGTTCGTCATGTAGGTGCTGGTCGATCAGCGGGTTGTCGCGGCGTCGATAGTGGCTGGTTTTGGCGCGGGCTTGGTGAGGCGGCGCCAGCGGTACCAGGCCAGCCAGTGGGTGATGGTGCGTGGTGGCGGCGGCGAGTTGGGCGGACATGCGGCGGCTGCGCTGCTGCTTCGTGTCGAACCGGACCGCCCTGATCCGAAGTGCCTGATCTATGCGAGCAGAGGCTCCAGGGTGCGGGCGTCCGTCGCCTCGGTATTGCTGAGGACCACGATGCGGCGACCCAGTTCCGGAATGTTGCCGGCGAACGCCTTGTAGCCCGCGTTGTGGCCGCTGTGCTGCCACCACCGCCGGCCTTTGAGCTCACCAACGAAGACGCCGTAGCCGTAGCCGCTCTCATCCGGACCCTTGCCGGTCCGCGCCCGCTCGGTCAACATCAGCGTGCGGTACGGTTCGCTCAGCAGCCGGCCGCCCTGGAGGGCATCGAGCCAGGTCAACACATCCTTGGCCGTCGACCACACGTCTCCGGCCCCCATGCCCACCACGTCCAGTTCCCAGGTCGGCAACGGCTGGCCCTCAGCGTCGTGGCCGAGCGCCAGGTTCGGCCGCGCGCCGGGCGCTCCCACGAACGTCCTGGTCAAACCAAGGTGATCAAAGATGCGGTCTGCCAGAAAGACTCGGTAGGGCGTATCGGCGGCCCGTTCGACGACGTGCGCCACCAGCACGTACGCGGGGCTGCTGTAGCTCCAGCCCTCGCCCGGCGGGTATTGGAGTGGTACGCGATGGAAGATCTTCAGTAGTTCGCCGGGCTCAACCCGCTGAGCTAGGTCGATCATGGGATAGTCGTCCCAGTGACCGAGGCCGGAGGTGTGGGTGAGCAGGTGGTGCACCGTGATGTCTCGCCACTCCTCCGGGCAGCCGTCGATCCAACGGTCCACGGGATCGTCGAGGGCCAACTTGCCGTCCTCGACGAGCAGGAGCGCGGCAGCCGCGGTGAACTGCTTGCTCACCGAGGCCAGCTGATACCGCGTCTCCGTGGTGTCGTCCACGACGAAGTCCTCACCCTGCCGCACCAGGAACTCCGCTCGCATCACGGCGCCAACCCTAGACGCTCTCGCGCCCGTCCGGCCTGGACGCTGGAGTCGTCACCGGTCCCGTGCAACCGAGGTCAGGTGCGCGTTCGCCGCGATGAGCGGTCGCCGTGTGAGGTCGTGATGGGCTCGTATGGTGTTATCGCCTCGTGGGGTGGAACGAGGCGGCGTATGAAATTCTTGGCGGTTCCGACGAGCCAGCGGAAGCACGTGACGAGCTTGCCCTACTTGACGGATGGATCGGAGGAGTACTCCCGGGGTCCGTCCGCGAGTGGTACCTGCTCGGCGCCACGCCGGGAGCCTGACCTTGAGCTTCGGATGCCTTCGACCCGTCAGTCTGGCGGTCGACGCGCCGGAATAGGCGCGCGACAAGTTCGAGCCGCTCGCCCTCCGGCGTGAAGAACGTGCGGATGGGGATGAACTCAGTGGGTGTGTACGACCGGCCCGGCGGGTAGGGCGGCCCGGCGAGCGCGTAGTTCTTCGGGATCGCCGCGAGTCGATGCCGAAGTTGCAACTTCTACCGAAATTTCGTCGCTGTACGCGAGCCGGCCGCTACGGGATACTGGGATCCCGCCGTTGTTCGGAGGCGCTCGTGTTGATCTCTGCCAGGTCGGAGCTGAACGGGTTGAGGCGGGACGAGGTCAGTCTCGGCGTACTACTGGCGCAGGAGTACGACCGACTCAAGGAGGAGCAGAACCACCGGATCGGCACCCGCGACAATCTCATGTACGCGACTCTTGTCTCGATCGCGGGCGTGGTCGTCGGGACGTACCAGGCCGAAAGTGTGGACCTCCTCCTGCTACTGCCTCCGGTCTGCGTGGTGCTGGGTTGGACGTACCTGGTCAATGACGAGAAGGTCTCGGCGATCGGGCGGTACATCCGCGCCGATCTCGGGCCACGCCTGGGAGCCCTGGTCGGTGCCGGCCAACCGATCTTCCAGTGGGAGGGCAGCCACCGCTCCGATCGGCGTCGTCGCAGTCGGAAGATATTCCAACTAGCCACCGACCTGACGACGTTCTGTCTACCCGGAATGATCGCCATCATCATTCGCTGCATTGCCGGCGACCTTTCGATCTTATCCGCGGCCGTAGCGACCGTGGAGATTATCATGGTGCTTTTCCTGGCCCAGCAGATCATGGTTTACGCCGACCTGACCCGCGACAGATCACGGAACACCGCCGATGCCCGATCAGCATCTTGACAAATCGGCGACGGCTGCGGCTCTCATGCGCAATGTCCGCCGCCGGGCTGGACCAGGAGAGAGTGGACCGAGCAGAGTGGCGCCCGCCCGGCCACCTCGACACGGGACGGCAGCGAATTCCGCCGACGGCTGAAGCCGTGCGCTGACAGCGTAAGCCGTCGATTCTTCCTGGTGGCCGTCACTAGGTTGCTGGCATGACTGACCTGCACACCCCTCAGGCTCGCGGCGGAGAACAGCCACACGGCACCCTCGACGACTCGGTCTACAGCCGACTGTTGAAGGAGCGCATCATCTTCCTCGGCAGTGAGGTCACCGACGAGGTGGCCAACCGGATCTGCGCGCAACTGCTGCTGCTCGCGGCCGAGGACCCAGAGCGGGACATCAACCTCTGGATCAACTCGCCGGGTGGCTCGGTCTACGCCGGAATGGCGATATACGACACCATGCAGTTCATCGACAACGACGTCTCGACCGTGGCGATGGGCATGGCCGGGTCGATGGGGCAGTTCCTGCTCTGCGCGGGTACGCCCGGCAAGCGGTACGCGCTGCCGCACGCGCGGATCATCATGCACCAGCCGTCCGGCGGGATGGGCGGTACGGCGGCCGACATCGCGATCCAGGCCGAGCAGATGCTGCACACCAAGCGGATGCTGCTGGAGATGATCGCCCAGCACACCGGGCAGACGTACGACCAGATCGTCCGGGACGCCGACCGGGACCGCTGGTTCACCGCGACCGAGGCCAGGGAGTACGGCTTCATCGACCGGGTGGTCAGCGGCACCGGCCGGGTCTCCGAGTCCGCCGGTACGCCCGGTTGACCCAGGCGGGTCGGCGGGATCCCGGCCAGCCGGGCCGCACCGACCGGGTTCGTATCTCGGTTGTCCGCCCCGGACCGCCCGGTTAGCGTCGCGGCGTGCAGATCCGCGAGTTCACCGATTCCGACTGGCCCCGGGTGTGGCCGATCGTCCGAGAGGTCGTACGGGCCGAGGAGACGTTCACCTACGACCCCCGGATGACCGCGGAGCAGGCGTACCACATCTGGGTCGAGTCGGCGCCCGGGCTGACCGTGGTGGCCGTCGAGGAGGACCGGCTGCTCGGTACGGCGAAGATGGGCCCGAACCGGCCCGGTCCGGGCGGCCACGTCTCGACCGCCAGCTTCATGGTCGACGCCGACGCCCGGGGCCGGGGCGTGGGTACGGCGCTGTGCCGGTACGCCCTGGACTGGGCGAAGCGGCGCGGGTACGCCGGCATGCAGTTCAACGCCGTCGCCGAGTCCAACGAGCGGGCCGTCGCGCTGTACCGGCGGCACGGGTTCGCCGTGGTGGGTACGGTGCCGGGCGCCTTCGCCCATCCGACCCTGGGCCGGGTCGGCCTGCACGTCATGTACCACGAGTTCTCCAGACCCGCCGCGGTGCGGATGGTCAGGCTGTCGGGGCGGTCCGGAGCGGCCTCCGGCTAGTGGGAAGGGTGCGGGTCGGTCCCGCTGTCCGCGCCCTCGGCGTACCGGGCGGGTGGTGTTCCGACGGCGGCCGTGAACTCCCGGATCAGGTGGGCCTGGTCGTAGTAGCCGAGATCGGCGGCGAGACCCGCCCAGTCGACCGGGCCGCCGTCGGTGGCCCGCAGCGCCGCCTCCTGGAGGCGGCAGCGCCGGATGACCCAGCCGGGGCTGACTCCGACCTGGTCGGCAAAGAGGCGCTGCAAAGCGCGGACCCGCAGGCCGAGGCGCTCGGCCAGGTCGGTCACCCGGAGGATGGACCGGTCCTCCCCGGCGAGCCGGACCGCCTCTTCCACGGTCAACACCGCCGGGTCCGGCCGGTCCGGCATGATCGCCGTCAGCGCCCGGTCCAGCAGCGGGCCGGCCGCGTCGAGGTCTACGGCGGCGGTGACGGCGGCGGCCAGACGTGCGGCGTCGAGACCCGGAAGCAGCGAAGCCGGAACCGGCCCCTCGGCAGCCGGGCGGCCCAGGAACGCGGTGAGACCACCGGCGGTGAAGCGGACGCCGACCACCCGCCCCTGCCCGGCGAGGACCCGATCGAACCGGCGGCGGGGCGGCCCGTACAGCCAGGCCCGGCCCTCCTCGACGGTCAGGTGTGCCGAGGGGTGCGGCAGGGTCGACTGCCGGTGGGCGGGCCGGCCGCGCAGGTCCCAGCAGACCGACCAGTACCAGGCGACGTACGGGAGCAGTTCCGGGGCGGGCGCACGCCGCCGCAGCGGCTCGACACCGGCCGGCGCGGTACGCAGCACTCCCCGCCGGTCGTCGAGATCGCGCTCCACCCGACCCAGGGTACGACCGCCCGGGCGCCGGCACGGTCGCCGAGGTCGGCCCGGAGTCGCCGCGGGCCCGGAAGCCGTGACGCGAATATCCAATCCGCTGTCCGGGGCCCGACCTACGATTCCGGCATGATGCGACAGACGGACACCGCCCTCGCCCCCGGCACCGAGTTCACCGCCGAGTTCGAGGTGACCGGATGGGACGAGCAGCCCTACGACGAGCCCGCCGAGGGCGGCACCCTGGCCCGGGTGACCGTGCGGAAGACCTTCCGGGGCGTGATCGAGGGGACCAGCGTCGCCGAGTTGCTGACCGCCGCGAACCGGGGATACGTGGCGTCGGAGCGCTTCACCGGCAGCATCGGCGGGCGGAACGGGACGGTGGTCTTCCAGCACGGCGGGCTGGACGCCGAGACTCCGCGTACCTTCGGACACATCGTGCCGGGGACCGGGACCGGCGAGCTGACCGGCCTGCTCGGGACGATCACCTACCGGCGCGACGAGTCCGGACACAGCGTCCGGCTGGTGCTCGGCTGACAGCGGGTGCCGTCCGCGCCCCACGCCACGACCATCCTGTCCGGCTCGCGCGCGGCGCCCGGCCCGGCGGAGTTGACCGTACGGCGGCACCCCGGGAGAGTGGTTCGATGACGGGCAGAGCCGACGAGGTACGGGACGGGGTCTCCCTGACCAACCTCGACCAGCCCCTGTTCGACGGGGCGGACGCGACCAAGCGGGACCTGGTGGACTACCTCGACGAGGTCCGCGACCCGCTGATCCGCCAGTTGCGGGACCGGCCGCTCTCGGTGATCCGGGTGCTCCGGGGCCAGCCGCCGTTCATGCAGAAGAACGTGCCGCGCTACACCCCGTCGTGGATCTCGACGGTGACGCTGTGGGCGGAGGCGTCCCGCCGCGAGGTGTCGTACGCCCTCTGCAACGACCGGCGCACCCTGCTGTGGTTCGGCAACCAGCGGGCCGTCGAATACCACCCCACCCTGGTCACGGCGCAGCGGCGGGACCGCCCCACCCATCTGGTGCTGGACCTCGATCCACCGGCCCCGGACACCTTTCCGCTGGTCGTGGGCGCCGCCCAGCTGGTCCGGCAGGTACTGGCCGAGGCGGGGTTGTCCGGCGTGGTGAAGACCAGCGGGGCGAAGGGGGTGCACATCTTCGTACCGGTCGACCCGGAAGCGCCGATCGAGGACGTGGCCGCCGCGACCCGGGCACTGGCGGCCCGGGCGGAACGGCTGGATCCCGCGCTGGCGACCACCGCCTTCATTCGGGAGGACCGGGGCGGCCGGGTCTTCGTCGACTCGACCCGGTCCGGCGGCGCGACGGTGGTCTCGGCGTACAGTCCTCGGCTCCGGCCGGGGGTGCCGGTGTCGTTTCCGGTGCCGTGGGAGGAACTGGACCGGGTCACCCCGGCCGACTTCACCCTGCGTACGGTGCCGCGCCTGCTCGATGGGCACGACCCGTGGACCGAGCGGATGCCGGAACCGCAGCGGCTCCCCGCCGACCTGGTCGCCGAGGGGCACACCATCCCGATCGCCCGGGTGCAGGCGATGCACGAGGGCAAGCGCCGGGCCCGCGCCCGCCGCGCCGCCGAGGGCGACTGAGCAGGACCCGCGCCCCCGAGGCCGGCCGAGCAGGGCCCGCGCCGTCGAGGCGGGCCGAGCACGCCCCGCGCCGATCGATCAGGCCGGCGCGTAGTAGGAGACGACGGCGGGCTGGCCGGTGTAGTTGGGGCCGGCACGGTCGTCGGCACCGAGATAGCGGTACGGCAACGAGAGCGCCACCGGCCCGGTCCGACTGATCCGCCGCCGTCTCGGGTCGACGGTGAACCCGGCCGACCGCAGCAGGCTGCTCAGCCGGCGACCGGCGGCCCTCCCGTCGGCCAGCCGCACGCTGCTCAGGTCGAGGTCGGCGACGAACCGGCCGTCGTCGACGAGCCAGCCGGCGATCCGGGTCAGCATGCCGAGCTTGTCGCCGACGTAGTGCAGCCCGTGCACGCAGGTGATCAGGTCGTAGCGGCGCGGCGGCGTCCAGGTGCCGATCGGGGCGCAGACCAGGTGGGGTGCGCCGACGCCGACCGGGCTCCGGTCGTCCCGCCCGGGACCGGGGTCCGGGGCGGCGGCGTCGAAGAAGTCGACCAGGTCGACCCCGGTGATCGCCACCCGGTCGGCCAGGCCGGCCCGGTGCAGCCGCCGCGCGGCCTGGCCGAGTGCCCGGCCGCTGCCACAGCACAGGTCGAGCCAGCCCACCGGCGGGCCGCCCGGCTCGGCCGGGTCACCGGGGTGGACCCGGGCGACGAGCCAGTCCAGCGGGTGGAATCCGAGTTCCCGGGTGTAGCTGTTGACGCCGTCGAGTTGGCGCTCCCGGTTCATCGCCGAGTTCGCCACCACGGCCGACGATGCCAGCGTCTCGTCGTCGAGTAGTCCGCCCATGGCGCGACACTCTGGCAGAGCGTGTCACCGGGCGACATCCGGGGCGGGACGGTGAACCCGGCGATCGACGCGTCGCCGTCCACGCGGCGCGTCGATCGCCGTCCGGGTGGCGGTGCGGCGGGCTCCGGTGCGGTGTCAGGCCGGCTGCCGGCGCCAGGCACCCCGACGACATCGGCCTGACCGGACCGGAGAAGACGGGGCGGCGGGTTGCCGGCGGGGGATCCTCCGCCGGCAACCCGCCTCTCCCTCGCGCGGCCCGTCGCGCTTCGATAACGACCAGGGGTCGACCGGGTACGGAACCGGGTCAGCTCAGTGTGCAGGCCGTCCCGTTGAGACTGACCGACGCCGGCCTACCGGTGTTGCCGGTGTGGCTGGCCTGGAAGCCGATCCCGACCGACGCGTTCGGCGCGATGGTGCCGTTGTAGCTGGCGTTGCGGGCGGTCACCGCACCGCTGGCCGGACTGTAGGACGCGTTCCACCCCGAGGTGATGGTCTGCCCGGCCGGCAGGGTGAAGGAGAGCGTCCAGCCGTTGATGGCCGAGGTGCCCCGGTTGGTGATGCTGATCGCGGCGGTCAGCCCGGCGTTCCAGGCGTTCACCGTGTAGCTGACCGCGCAGCCACCGGCCGGCGGCTCGGTAGGCGGTTGGGTCGGCGGCGGCGTGGTGGTCGGTACGGCCGTCGGGGTCCCGGTGGGCGGAGTGGTGCTGTCCAGCCCGAAGAACCGGATCGCCTCGGCCGCGTTCACCGGCAGGTTGTGCGGTACCCCCTGCATGCTGATCGCCTCGACCGGCGCCATCGGGCCGCTGCCGCCGTAGCGGGTACGGGTGTGGCCGGACTGCGGCGTGTCGGTGAAGGTCGGCGTCTGGCTCAGCCCGTGCACGTTGGTCCACTGCTTGATCTCTTCACCGAAGTTCGGATAGCGCAGCGTCTCGTCGTTGGTGCCGTGCCACAACTGCATCCGGGGCCGGGCGCCGGTGTAGCCGGGGTACGCGGCCCGGACCAGGTCGCCCCACTGCTGGGCGGTGCGGATGACCTGACCGTTGGCGCACTCGCTGTTCCAGGTGGAGCCGCCGGTGGTGGCGAAGCAACTGTGCGGCACACCGGCGAACGCGGCCCCGGCGGTGAAGACGTCCGGATAGTTGCCGAGCAGCACGTTGGTCATCATGGCGCCGGAGGAGACCCCGGTGGCGAAAACCTGTCCGGTGCTGTAGCGCTGTTGGACGTACCGCACCATCGACATGATCGAGACGGGATCGCTGCCGCCGTCGCGACGCAGCGCCTGCGGCGAGTAGACGTCGAAGCACTGGCCGCTGCGGGTCGCCGAGGGGTAGATGACGATGTAGCCGTACCGGTCCGCCAGCGAGGCGAACTGGGTGCCGGAGTAGAACGCGGGGCCGGTACCGGTGCAGTAGTGCACCGCGACCAGGATCGCGGGACGCGTCGCCAACCGGTCCGGAACGTAGAGGTGCATCCGCAGGTTGCTGGGGTTGGTGCCGAAGTTGGTCACCTCGGTCAGCGACGCCGCCGAGGCCGGCGTGGCCACCGTCAGGCTCACCAGGCCGGCGGCCAGCACCACCGCACTGCCCGCGACGGCGAGTGCGCGTACGAGTCGTCCCATCCTGATCCTCTCTCGACCCGGCGAGGCGCGATCACGGACGGCGATCCGGGGCGTCCTGCCAGTTGAAACATCCCAAAGTATCGATGGGAATGTTTCACCGCACAAGACATAGACTGACATGAGTTCATGACGACGGTGTGGGGCCGGCGAACCCGAACCCCGGAGTGGAGCCGCGCGGGTTCAGCCGCGTGCCGGCGGGGCGGTGCTCTCCCGTACGACGAGTTCGGTGGCCAGCTCGACCCGGTGCTGGTCCAGGGACTGACCCGCCGCGAGGTCGATGATCATGCGGGCGGCGGTCACCCCCATCTGCTCCAGCGGCTGGCGGATCGTCGTCATCGGCGGCCCGGACCAGCGGGTGAACGAGAGGTCGTCGAAGCCGACCACACTCAGCTCGTCCGGGATGCGTACCCCGGCCCGGCGGGCCGCCTCGTAGACCCCGAGTGCCTGGAGGTCGTTGGCGGTGAAGATCGCGGTGGGCGGATCGGGCAGCGCCAGCAACTCCCGGCCGTCGGCCAGGCCGCCCTCGACGTACAGGGTGCTGATCCGCACCAGGTCGGGGTCGACCGGTGCGCCCGCCGCGTCCATCGCCGCCCGGTAACCGTCGAGCCGGGCCCGGCAGCACGGCCACTCCGGCGGCCCGCTCAACATGGCGATCCGCCGGTGCCCGAGGTCCAGCAGGTGCCGGGTGGCGGCCAGCCCGCCGTTCCAGTTCGTCGCACCGACCGACGGGGTCTGGTGCAGCGGCTCCCCCGTCGGATCCAGCACGACGAGCGGGATCGACCGGGTGGCGAGCTGTGACTGCTGCGCGACGGTCAGCTCGGAGAAGACCGCGATCACCCCGATCGGCCGCCGGGTCAGCACCTGCTCGGTCCAGGCCCGCCCCGGGGTCAGCCGGCCCTGCATCTCGGTGAGTACGACGGCCAGGTCGTGCTCCCGGGCCACCTTCTCGACCCCCCGGATGATCTCCAGCGCCCAGAGGCTCTCCAGTGCGTGGAAGACCAGCTCCACGATGGCCACCGAGGTCGACCCACCCGGCCGGCGGTAGCCGTGCTCCCGCAGGATCGCCTCGACCCGCTTCCTGGTCTCCAGCGCCACCCCGGTCTGCCCGTTGATGACCCGGGACACCGTCGGCGCGGAGACCCCGGCCAACCGGGCGATCTTGGCAACGGTGAGCACCCTGCCACGCCCGCTCCGGGCCGCCTGCGGATTGGTGCCGGTCATCGCCGCAGCCTACGCGAACATCGACCGGTGGCACCGTCCCGGCATCGGGCCGGTTCGGCCTCGTCGTCCGGCCCGATGGGAGTGACCCGGGCGGCCGCCGGTTCACCCACCGGGCGGCGGGACCAGCCGGTCGAACCAGTCCCGCGCCGCCGCCACCCCACCGCCGTCGCCGAGGGCCACCATCAGCGCGACCCGCGCCTTGCCGGCGGGCAGGCCCCGGGCCCCGATCGCGCCGACCCGGGCGGCCATCCCGACGGGTGGCGGCAACTCCGCCAGGCCGACCGTCCGGGTACGGCACCGGGAGGCGACCACCACCGGGACGTCCCACTCGGTCAACTCGGCGATCGCGGCGAACAGGCCGGCCGGGACGTTGCCCAGCCCGGTCCCCTCCAGTACGACACCCCGGGCGCCCGCGTCCACCACCGCGGTGAGCAGCCCAGAGTCCATTCCCGGGTACGTCTTCAGCAGCGCCACGTCCGACTCCGGCTCACCGTACGCCTCGGCGGGCCGGGGCGGTGCCGGGCCGATCACCTCGACCCGCTCCCCGACGACCCGGCCGAGCGGCGCGAACGGGGTCGAGGAGAACGCCCGGACCGTGGTGGCGTCGACCATGCTCACCCAGCGGGCCGCATGCAGTTCGTCGTCCACGCAGACCACCGCGCCCGCCCCGCGCAGCAGCGGATCGGCCGCGGCGGCGATGGACGACGCCAGGTTGCGCGGGCCGTCGGCGGAGAGCTCGTCGAGCTGCCGCTGCGCGCCGGTGAACACGATCGCGCCACGCTGGGCGGCCGCGCCGGCCAGTAGGTCGGCGAGGTAGGCGGTCTCCTCCAGGGTGTCCGTGCCGTGGCTGACCACCACGCCGTCGAATCCGTCCGCCAGGATGGCGGACCGGGCCCGGCGGGCCAGCCCGAGCATGGTGCCCGGGCTGGTGTCCCAGCTCGGCTCGGCGAGCACGTCCTCGACCACCACGTCGGCGGCGAGCCGGTCCGGCGGAATCGCGTCGAGCAGTTCCGCCCCGGACGCGACGCGCTCCTGTCCCGGGCTGGTCGAGTAGGCGATGGTGTCCTTGGTCGCGAGCAGCAGCACCCGCCTGGTCATCTCCGATCCCTCCGGTCCGGGCCCTCGCTAGGGCAGGTCGGTCAGCAACGGCAACGCGAGCACCAGCAGGAACGTCAGCATCGCGACGACCGCCGGCACGATCCTGCGCATCTCGGCGGCCGATCAGTCGGCGTCGGTCCCGCCGGCCCGCTCCTCCAGCCGTTCGAGCCGGGCGACGATCGGCTGGAGTTCCCGGCGTACCGCGGCGGCCAGCAGCGCGGCGACCTCGGGTGACGGTCCGACGGCGCCGGCCGGGTCCGCCTGCGGCGGGGTCTGGGCCCGCAGGTGGACGTAGCCGGCCAGGGCCGCCACCACGGCCCGGCGGGTCAGCCGCAGCTCGGCGCCGAGCGACCGGAGCAGTTGCCCACCGACGCCGTCGGGCTCGGCGATCAGCCCGAGCAGCAGGTGCTCGCAGCCGACGTAGTTGTGGCCGAGCGCGGTCGCCTCGGTCACGGCCAGTTCCAGGGCGTTCGCCGCCGGCCCGCTGAAGTGCAGCGCGTCGTCGGGGTCACCGCCCGGCTCGGCGACGGGCCGGCCGGTGAGCTCCTGGAGTAGCCGGTCCGGCTCGATCTCCTCGGCCCGCAGCACGTGCAGGGCCAGGTTGGTCCCCTCGGCCAGCATCCCGCCGAGCAGATGCGCGGTGCCGACCGCCGCCGCACCGTCCCCCCGGGACCGGTCGACCGCGAGCAGCACCGCCGCACGGGCCCGGGGGGTGAAGTTCGGCAGCCGGGCGGCCAGGTCGGCGTCGTCGAGATCGCCGAGGGCGGTCTCCCGGATCGCGGTGACCCGGCGTACGGCCTGTTCGAGGGCGCGCTGGCAGACCGCCGAGACGGGAATCCCGGCGACCCGCACCGCCTCGGCCAGCTCGTCGGGGAGATAGACGTTGATCTTCGGCATCGCCGGGCTCCTCTTCGTCGGCACCGTGGGCCGACCCCACTATAACCCCTATGGGGTTATGAGGTGCCCCCGCCGGTACCCCGCAGATCTGCCTCGTCGTCGGCGACCGGCCCACCGAGCTCGCCGGTCCCGTACGGATCCAGGACCTCCAGTACCCGCCGCCCCCAGCGCTCGTGTGCCGCCTGCCGGGTGACCCCCGCCGCCCGGGCGATCAATTCCCAGGTCACTCCCCACCGACGCAGGCCGACGACGCTGGCGAACGGGTCGACGCCCGAGGCCAGGACGATCCGGAAATGCAGCAGTTGGGACGCGACCTCGCGCTGCCGCCCGGCCGGCCCCTCCTGCTCCGCCGCCCACTCCGGACTGCCGGGTGCCGGACGGCCACCGATCAACAGGTCGGCCTGCCGGCTCGCCTCGTTGACGGCGGCGTTGGCGGCCGCAACGGCGGCGGGGGCTACATCGACGGCGAGCGCGGTCTCCACGAATCTGTCCATGCTGTCAAGCTATCCTTGACAGAGTCATATCGTCAAGCCAGCCTTGACGAGGGACAGATCCATCGTGGCGTGCTGGTGCTACCGGCGGGCGTGCCGGAGGGCGCCGACCAGGAAGGCGAGGCCGAGCAGCGCGAGCGCGCAGCCGCCCACCAGCAGCGGGCCCGGGCCGACCGGACGACCGTCGACCCGTACCGCGCCCATGACGTCGAGCGCGGCGACGCCGTTCAGCGCCGCGTACCAGAGGGCGAGGTAGCCGGCCTGGAAGAGCCGGTGCGTCCGGCTCAGTACCCCGGCCGCGAGCGCGAACGACGGGACGAAGAGGGCACCGGCGGTCCAGGCGGCCAGCCCCGGCGTGTCCTGGGCCAGCAGCATCCGAAGCATCGGCACCAGTCCGGTCAGCCCGGCCAGGGCCACCCCGGCGAGCCACTCGGCCAGCATCCGGCGACGGAGCCCCGGATAGGCGCCGAGCAGCCCCGTCAGGCCGTACTCGTGGCTCTGCGTGCCCAGCCGGGCCCAGAGCAGCACCGGCCAGATCCAGGCCAGCGGCAGGACCGCCGACGGTACGGCCGACAGCGGCGCCACCGCACCGGCCACCGCAAGCAGCCCCACCCCGAGCCACCACCAGCGCGATGCGGAACGAGCCAGTACCCGCAGCTCGCCACCGAGCAGCCGGCCGAGGCCGTCGACCGCGCGGAGCCCGGCGGGGCGTACCGGCAGGCTTCCGGACCGGTCGGCGGACCGCAACCAGGAGGGCGCGGCGTCGACGAACCTCGGCCGGGCCGGCGTCGACGGGCCCGCCCCGACCACCGACGGAACCGGCATGCCCGCGACCGGCGGCCACGACCCGACCGGAAGCGGCGCCGGGCCGGCGGGAAACGGCGCCGGGCCGGGCGGAACGGGTTGCCGGCGGCGCCCGGCGCGGGCCGGATCGAACCGGCCGAACCAGAGCGCCGGCAGCACCGCAATCCCGACCGCGAGCAGGGTCAGCAGCAGCCGCTGGCCGACGAACCCGGCGTCCGGGGCGAGCCCGGACCACTCGAACGTCCGAAGTGGAGCATCAAGGTACATCAGGCCCAGGCTGAACTCGCCGTCCGGTCGCAGTCCCGCGTCGCCCAGCCCGGCCCGCACCGACCGGGCCACCTGGGACACCCCGAGCCCACCCAGCGGAGCGTCCGGCCCCTGCCCGACGATCGTCCCGACCATCGCCAGGAAGAACCAGACGATGTTGCCGAACCCGGCCCGCAGCGGCCGGACGGTCTCGAAGAGCACCGCCACCGCGGCGGTCACCGCCAGCACCGGCAGGGCGAGCAGACCGAACGGCAGCAGCAGTGCCAGCGGGTCCACCGCCCGGTCCTCGCCCCGGGCGAGCTGAATCAGCACGGCGGTACCGGCCAGGACGCCGAGCATCGAACCCAACACCAGCAGGTTGCTCAGGAACTTTCCGGTCAGATAGCCCGACCGGGACAGCGGGGTGGCGGCGAGCAACTCCCCGACCCCGGTGCGCTCGTCCCGGACGACGGCGCCACGGATCACGTAGAAGCCGGCGACGGACAACCAGAGCGCTCCGGCGAGCGCGGTCACGGTGCCGACGTAGGCACTGTTGTAGACGCCCCGGTACATCCCGGCGTTGACGACCACCCAGCGGTCATCCAGGTCCGGCAGCGCCAGGTAGCCCAGGCCGACCGCGGCGGCCAGCACCACCGCGTACGCCGGGCGGCGTACCCGTTCCCGCAAGTCGGCGACGGCGATCGCGGTGGGGACGCGAAGCGCGGTCGCGCCGGGAGCGGTCATCGGGACACCGGCCAGGATCCAGGCCCGGTCGGCCAGGTCGACTGGGTCGACTCGGTCGGTTCGGTCGGCTGGTGGATCGCGTCCAGGTAGGCGTCCTCCAGGTCCGGTGGGACCGGGCTGGCGGCCGGGCCGGGCTGCCGCGCCGACAGCAGCCGGACCCGTACCCCGGCCGGGGTGCGGACGAGCCGGCTGACCAGGTATCCGGCCTGGAACCCGGGTACCTCGGCCGGATCGGCCAGCAGCTCCCACACCCGGCCGTCGGCCGCCCGGAGCAACTCCTCCGGGGTACCTCGGCGGCGGATCCGCCCCTGCGCGACCACGGCGATCTCCCCGGCCACCGACTCGACGTCCGAGACGATGTGGGTGGAGAGCACCACCACCCGGTCGGTGGCCAGTTCGCCGAGCAGGTTGCGGAACCGGACCCGCTCCTCCGGGTCCAGCCCGGCGGTCGGCTCGTCCACCACCAGTACCCGGGGATCCGCCAGCAGGGTCTGCGCGATGCCGACCCGGCGCAGCATCCCGCCGGAGAACCCGCCGAGCGGGCGTTTGCCGGCTCCGGTCAGGTTGACCAGTTCCAGCAGTTCGTCGATCCGGGCCCGGGCCGTCCGGGCCGGCAGCCCCTTGGCCGCGGCGAGGCAGCCCAGGAACTCCCGGGCGGTCAGGTGCGGATAGACCCCGAAGTCCTGCGGAAGATAGCCGAGCACCCGGCGCAGCAGGTCCGGCCGGGCCAGCACGTCGGCACCGTCGAAGCGGACCTGCCCGCTGGTCGGCCGGGTGACCGTGGCGGCGATCCGGATCAGCGAGGACTTGCCGGCCCCGTTCGGCCCGAGCAGGCCCAGCACCCCGGCGCCGAGTCGCAGCGTCACGCCGTCGACCGCCCGGTGCCCGCCCCGGTAGACCTTCACGATGTCGCGCAGTTCAAACACGTCCGGCCCCTACTTCCCGGTCCGGACCCGGGCCCGGCCGTTGTCGGCAACGGCTTCCACGACGCGCTCGCTGGCCGGGTCGCTGGTCAGTTCGGAGCCGGCCACCCGGTCCCGGCCCTCGGCTCTGATCCGGTAGGTTTCCGGCCCCGCCGGCAGCGCCACGTCCACCGACCCGCCTTCGGCGGTGGCGCTCACCCGGCGGGGTGCGACCGCGAAGGAGAGCCGTACGTCCCGGCCGGAGGAGCTGGCCGTGACGTCGGTGGAACGCGCCTCGCTGACCTCCACGGCGAGTTCCGCCGTCAGCCGGAGTACCCCGGCCGGCCGTTCGACCCGCAGCCAGCCGTGCCGGACCCGGGCCGTCAGGTCGCCGGTCAGCCCGACGGCCCGGACCGAACCGTCCTGGCTCTCCACCCGGACGCTCGTGCCGGCCGGTACTCCGACGACGTGGCTGCCGCCGCAGTCCGGCACGAATCCGCTGCACGTGACGGCCAGCCGCAGGGTGTCGCCGGTCAGTTCCCAGTCGGCGTTTCCCGGCAGGGTCGCCTTGCCGGTCAGCGACCGGCGCACCTCGACCCCGGGGCCGGTGCCGACCACCAGCCGCAGGTCGGTGCCGCGACCGTCGATGCCGAGGGCCGAGCCGTCGAGCGGAAAGGTCCGCTGGTCGGTCCGGGCCGAGTCGACCGCCCGCAGGTCGGCGCAGCCGGCGACGCCGGCCAGGACGGCGGCACCGAGCAGCGCGGCGAGGCCCGGACTGTGCCGGGCCGGCCGCCGGATGCCGGGTGGTGAGGTCGGATGGGCGTGCACAGGGGGCCTCCGAAGGGTCGGGTTCGGGCGTCGGCGGGTACGCGGCGCCGACCCGTCGAGCAGATCACCGGGGCGGGGTCGCCGACACGGGCAGCAGGCACCGGATCCGAGGTAGGGCTGGGTATACCCGGGGACTATCGCCAGCGGCATCGGCGGACCCGGGCCGGCGCACTAGCGTGGTGACGTGTCCCCGCCGAGCCCTCGTACGCTGCTGGAATCGGTGACCCGGCGCCGGTTTCCGCTGACCGGCTGGCCGTGGCGGGCGCTGGCGTACCTGGTCAGCACCCCGCCGGTGGCGCTCGCCGCCGGGGTGGCGCTCGGGCTGCTCGGCCTGCCCTGGTTCTATCTGCTGGCCCGGGGCACCCGGCTCACCGAACTGCCACTCGGCACGCTGGCGTTGCTGCTGCCGCTCGGGGCGGTGCTGATCGCCGGGCTCGGGCCGCTGGCCGCACTGCCGCTGGCCGAGGTCGAGCGATTCCGGCTGCGCCTGGTCGACCCCCGGCCGGTCCGCTCCGGGCACCGCCCTCCCCCGGCGCCCGACCCGTGGTCCTGGCTGCGGACCCGGTACGCCGAGCCGGCCACCTGGCTGGCGCTGCTGCACGCCGGCCTGCTCGGCACGGTCGGGCTGCTGCTCTCCGCCGCCGCCCTGGCGCTGCTGCTCCTGGTCGTGGTGCTGATCGCCAGCCCGCTGCTGGTGCAGACCGGCGACGGCCCGATCTCGATCGGCTGGGCCAAGGTCGAGACCGTCCCGCAGGCGGTACCGCACGCGCTGCTCGGGCTGGTGCTGCTGGCCGTCTCGCCGTACCCGCTGGCGTTGCTGGCCGCCGGGCAGGGCGCGCTGACCCGGACACTGCTCGGCGCGGGCACGCAGGAGCGGCTGCGTACCGAACTGGTCGAGGTGGCCCGGTCCCGCGCCCGGCTGGTGGATGCCTTCGAGGCCGAGCGGCGCCGGATCGAACGCGACCTGCACGACGGGGCCCAGCAGCGGCTGGTCAGCCTGACCCTGCAACTCGGGCTGGCCCGGCTGGAGATCCCGCCCGGCACCCCGGGGGCGGCGGCGGTGGCCGACGCGCACGAGCAGGCCAAGCTCTTCATGACCGAGCTGCGGGAACTGATCCGCAACATCCACCCCAAGGTGCTCACCGATCGTGGCCTGCCGGCTGCGGTACGCGACCTGGCCGACCAGTCGGCGGTCCCGGTGACCGTCGAGGTGGCGCTGCCGGGTCGGCTGCCGAATCCGGTGGAGGGGACGGCGTACTTCGTCGTCGCCGAGGCGCTGACCAACGTCGCCAAGCACAGCGGGGCGACGGCGGCGACCGTCTCGCTGCGGATGCGGGACGACTCTCCGGCGACGGCCCGGGCGGCCACCAGCCGGCGGTTGACGATCGAGGTCCGGGACGACGGCCGGGGTGGCGCCGATCCGGAACTGGGCAGCGGGCTGACCGGGTTGGCCGACCGGGTGGCGGGAGTCGACGGAAGAATGCTGCTGTCCAGCCCGCCCGGCGGGCCGACCCTGTTACGTGTGGAGTTGCCGTGCGACCCGAACCAGACCTGATCCGGGTGGTCCTCGCCGAGGACGGCGTACTGCTCCGGGAGGGGCTGGCCGGACTGCTCGACCGGTTCGGCTTCGAGGTGGTCGCCGCCGTCGGTGACGCGGAGGCGCTCGGCGCGGCGGTCGAGACGTACGCCCCGGGGCTGGTGCTGACCGACATCCGGATGCCGCCGGACTTCACCGACGAGGGGCTGCGGGCGGCCGTACGGCTGCGCCGCGCCCACCCGGGACTGGCCGTGGTGGCGCTGAGTCAGTACGTCGAGCAGAGCTACGCCGCCGACCTGCTCGACTCCGACGGCGGCCGTGGGGTCGGCTACCTGCTCAAGGACCGGGTGGTCGACGTGGCGGAGTTCGTCGGCGCGCTCCGCCAGGTGGTGGCCGGCGGCACGGTCGTCGACCCCGAGGTGGTACGCCAACTCCTGCGCCGGCGGCGGGACCCGCTGGCCCGGCTCTCCGCCCGGGAGCGGGAGGTGCTGGCGCTGGTCGCCGAGGGGCGTTCCAACGCCGCGATCGCCCGGGTGCTGGTGGTCTCCGAGGCGGCCGTCGGCAAGCACGTCGGCAACATCCTGGCCAAGCTCGACCTGCCGCCGACCGAGGACACCAACCGCCGGGTGCTCGCGGTGCTGGCCTATCTCACCGGCCGGAGCTGACCGCCGGACGCCTGGTCAGCCCTGGCCGGGCGGCTCACACCTGGCCCGGATAGAAGCCGTGCCGGGCGAGCGGGCCGATCAACTGCGACTCCTCGTACGCGAAGTGCGACAGCAGGGTGTCGGTGAGCAGGTCGATCGCCTCGGTGATCGGGCCGTAGTCGGTGGGGTTGCGGGCCAGGTGCACCAGCGCCGCGTCGACCCCCTCCAGCACCTCGTGGATCGCCAGGTGCTCCTCGTGCAACCGGTCGAGTACGGCCGCCAGGTCCGGCTGGCTGCGCCGCAGGTGCGGGAAGATGCCCTGGCTCTCCATGGTGTGGTGGGTCGCCACCGCACGGCACTGCGCCTGGCAGACCCCGCCCAGGGTCCAGTCGTTGGCCCGGATCGTCATCACGTTGAGCTGGTCCCGGGCGTCGCCGATCTGGGAGGTGCCCTCCCTGACCTGCCGGAGGATGTCGCGTACCTGGCGCAGTTCCGCCCGGTAGTGGTCGTGCACGTCGACCAGGTGCCGGCCGGCGTACCGGCCCTGATGGGTGAAGGTGACCTCGGGTGGCGGCTCGGGCGCGGTCGGCCGGGTTGTCTCGTCCAGCACGCTTTTCGGGCTGAGCCGCTCGGTCGGCGGGGCGGTCGGCAGCACACCGGTCCGCCGGGTCAGCCAGTCGTTCTCGGTGGTCATGATCTGCCTTTACGATCTTCCGGGAGTTCCGATTATCCGCCACGCCGATCCGGGTGATCATCCCCAGGGTCCTCGCCGTGATCGACACGACCGCCCGCGAGACGGTCGGCGGCGGACCGGGCCGTGAACGGTCGGCGGCGGATCGGCCGGGAATGGCCGGCGGCGGATCGGCCGGTCGGCGGTAGGTTGGAGGCCGTGGCCGAGGCGTACCTCGGTCGGACCTCCGGCCCGGGCGGAGAACGGGCCGGCCCGGACCCCGGAGGATCACGTGGCGCGCTGGCGGGAGATCGAACAGGACGCACCGGACTTCGCGGCACGGGTCCGGGAACGCTTCTCGGCCGGCACCAACAAGACCATTGCCACGCTTCGCCGGGACGGCTCGCCCCGGATCAGCGCCTCCGAACTCGAGTTCGGCGACGGCGAGGTCACGCTCGGCATGATGGGCGGCTCGATGAAGCTGCTCGACGTGCGGCGGGATCCGCGGATCGCCGTACACAGCCCGACCATCGAGCCGCCCGCGGACGCTCCGGAGAGCTGGCCGGGCGACGCCAAGCTGGCCGGCCGGGTCGTCGCGATCCCGCCACCGGCCGACACCCCGCACGCCGGCGCCGGATTCTTCCGGATCGACATCACCGAACTGGTGCTGACGTACGTCGGCACGCCCGCCGACCATCTCGTGATCGAGTCGTGGCACCCCGGCACCGGCTGGCGGCGACGGACCCGGGACTGAGCCGCCGGGTCCGCGCCGCGCCAGGTCCGGATCGGGTACCGCCGGCCGTGCCCGCTCCGCCGGCCGTGCTCAGTCCGGTTGGCGGGACGCCACCGCCCGGACCGCCTCGACCAGGCTGGCCGTCCGGGGGTCCGGGGTCATCGTGACGCGCAGGCCGTTCGTCACGTACCCGAAGGCGATGCCACTGGCCGGGTCGGCGTAGCCGAGCGAGCCACCGTGACCGGGAAAGCCGAAGGCGGTGGGCGACCACCAGGACTGGTCCGGCAGGGGCAGGCCGAAGCCGAGCGCGGGTCGGGTCGGCACCATCAGCACCCGGTCGACGCCGCTGGCCTGCTCGGCGGTGGCGGCGGCCAGGGTGGCCGCGTCGAGGATCCGGATCCCGTCGACCTCGCCGATCAGACCGGCGTAGAACCGGGCCAGTGACGACGCGGTGCAGATGCCGTTGACGGCGGGTATCTCGGCCGCCCAGGTCGCCGGGTCGGCGAGGTCGAGCGGCGGGTCGGTCACCGACACCGACCGGACCAGCAGCGAGGCCGGATCGGTGTACGTGGCGAGGACCTCGCGCATCTGCTCGGGCACCGTCTCGGGGGCCGGAGCGGTGGCCGGCTGCTCGACCAGCCGGCTGACCCGGTGTGTCTCCGAGGCGGGCAGACCGATCCAGAAGTCCAGGCCGAGCGGCTTGCCGATCTCGTCGGCGAAGTACGTGCCCAGGCTCCGGCCGGAGACCCGGCGCACCACCTCACCGACCAGCCAGCCGTAGGTCAGCGAGTGGTAGCCGTGCGCCGTGCCCGGCTCCCAGGCCGGCGCCTGGGCGGCCAGCGCCTCGACGACCGGTTGCCAGGCCAGCGCCTCCGCCCGGGGGACCGGACGGTCGAGCACGGGCAGCCCTGCCTGGTGGGAGAGCAGCCAGCGGACCGGGATGCCACCCTTGCCGGCCGCCGCGAACTCCGGCCAGTATTCGGCGACCGGGGCGGCGAGGTCGAGCTGTCCCCGTTGGACCAGCAGGTGCGCGCAGGCCGCCGGCACGCTCTTGGTGGTGGAGTAGACCACCTGGAGAGTCTCCGCCCGCCAGGGTCGGCCGGTGGTCGGATCGGCGGTCCCACCCCAGAGCCGGACCACCTCCCGGCCGTGCCGGTAGACGCTGACGGCCGCGCCGATCTCCGACCGGGTCTCGAAGTTCGCCAGGAACGCCTCCCGGACCGGCTCGTAACCCGCTGCCACGGTGCCGCTGACCACGGACATCGCACTCTTCCCTTCAGTGGTCGAGCCCGGACGGCGACCCGCCCGGGCAATTGTGTCAGGGTATCCTGACATCCCCAGTCAGGGAACCCTGACAGACATATGCTTACGGGATGGCGGAGGAAATGGTGCCGGGGCACGCGAACCTGGTCGGGTTCCGGTTGCCGGACGGGACGGTGAGTACCGCCGCCACCGAGCCCGCCGGCACGGTCGGTTACCGGGCCCGCTGCTCCTGCGGCTGGGTCGGCGCCGGCGACTATCCGGCCGCCGACGAGGGACGCTGGATGGCGACCTCCGAGTGGAGCGGACACGTCAGGCCGATCCTGGCCGCCACCCCGCCCGACTGGCTGCTGAACCGCTCCGACACCCTCCGGGACAACGTCGCCGAGTTGGCCACCACCTGGCCGTTGCAGGCGCTGGGCATCCTCGCCGAGGTGGAACGCTGGCAACGGCCGCTGATCGAACGGGCCGTGGCGGCGGCCCGGGAGGGCGGGCTCTCCTGGGCCGAGATCGGCAACGCGCTCGGCATCAGCCGGCAGTCGGCGCACGAACGGTTCCGCAACGTCGCGCCGACCAAGCCGTCCACCTGACGGCCGACTCCCCCGTGGCCACCTGTGGGGGGCTCATGGCCCGTGCCGGAGTCTCAGGTCCGATGTCGGATCGGTGTCAGGTCCGACATCGGACCTGAGATCAGTTCGCCGAGTGTCCCGGCAAGCAGTAGCGGCGCCGCCAGAACGCGCAGTACCAGCCGGCCGAATCTGTTGGAGGACAGGTTCGGCTGGCGCCACCCGTGATCGGTGCCTGACCAGATGAGCGCGCTCCGGCCGGGCACATATCCCCGCGGCACCAACGGCATACCGTCACCCTAACCGGGGTGATCAAAGCCCGGCCATGACGACGGCCGATGGTTTCTACGGGCAAACCTTGCAGCCGGCGAGTGCGGCGGCCGGTGCGGTGGAACGATGCCGTACCCGACCGCCCGAAGCACGGCGGGCGACCGTCCGATCCCGACGGCGACAGGCTCCAATGTGGTCACCGGGGGCTCCTTCGACGTCAGTCCGGGCCTGATCCCGGGCCGACCCTCCGGCCGCCCGCCGGAGGTCAGCCGGCCCGGGCCGCGCGCCACCGCCGGGCCGTTCCCTGCTGCCGGGCCCGCTCGCTCGCCGACCCGCGCGGCTGCCCGGCCGGCGACGGCAACCAGCGCCGGAGCTGAGCCGCACGGCTGGCGGCGGCGAACGCCTCCTCGCGGAGGCTGCGGGCCGCCGCGGCGGCGACCTCGGCGTCCCGCCAGGCGGCCCGTTCCCGTTCCTCCGCCGCCCGGTGCGCGGCGAGCAGGCTGTCCCGGGCCGCCCGCCGGAGCACGATCTCCTGCTCAACCGGATGCCGGCGCGGGTCCCAGCCGTTCCGGTTGGCCAGCGCGTCGCTCAGCTGCAGTACCGTCAGCTCCTGCCGGGTGCAGGCCGCCATCGCGGCACGGTGCAGGAAGCGCTCCCGGTCGGCGTACTCGGCCGGGGTGCGCGGGGTGCGCGGCTCGGGCAGTACGGCGGCGGCCGTGACCCGGCGGGCTGCGGCGTCCGCCGCCTCGTACGCCTGCCAGGCCGCCTCGACCGCCTCCTGCGCCGCCAGCCACTCGTCCCGGCGCCGCTGGGCGGTCACGGCCGACCGCTCGGCGGCGACCGCCACCTCCTCGGCGTACCGGTGCAGCTCCGTCGCCCGGGCCACCAACCGTTGCCGGCGTCCCTCGGCGTCCCGGACCGCCACGTCGTAGCCGGATTCGTCCCGTCGGTCGGTCGTGGCCGCCTGCGGACGCACGACCAGCCAGATGCCAGCGGCGAGCGCGAGCCCGAGCAGGACGAGCCAGAGGGTGGTGGACCGGGTCACCTCGATCAGGAAGTCGAACAGCAAATTTTCCATTACGGCACCTCACGGGGTGGACGATGCGGACGAGGAGTCGACGGGACCGGACCGGAAGCGGTCGGGCGCGACCGGTCCTCAGTCGAGCGGCGGTGCGCGCGGCCCGACCACCCGGGCGTACGCGTTGCCGGCCGGCCACACCCCGGCCGCCGGACCGACCACCGGCCGGTCGGGCTGCCCACCGAGCACGTCGGCCCGGACCAGTACCGTCGACACCACCGAGCCGGTCGCGACGGACCGCTCGTCGGCCGCCACGGCAGCCTTGAGCGTCTCCGAGGGCTGCTCGGCCACCGCGACGGGCGGCTCGTCGGCGGCACCGGACGCCCCGTCGGCCTCGGCACGTTGCCCGCCGTCGGCCTCGGGATGTTGCCCGATCCACACGGCCGGGGCGGTCACCGGTGCCTCGGCCCCGGTGGCCCGGACATCCTCCACAGTCGACTCTGCGGCGGGTCGTGCCCCGCCCGCCGAGTAGGCGGGGTCGGAAAGCCCGGTCCGGGTGCCACCGGCACCCAGTAACAGGCCCATCAACACCAGGGCGGTCACGAACCGCACCGACCGGCACGCAATCCACCACACGGGGCGGACCAGCGCGACGGATAGCACGAACCCCAAACTACCTCGGGTCGCCCGGAACCGCTCGCCGAGCCGGAGCGGCCCTGGTCACGCCGGCTTCCCGCTGTCCAGGCCGCTGGCGGCCGGGGACTGGGGCCGACGGCGTTACGCCGTCAGCGGAGTCGGCATCTTCGGCTGGCCCGACCGGGGCGTCGGCGACCATGCTTGGCCGATGACGGAGCGGGGCGTCGTGTTGTGGCTGCCGGGCGGCGGCTGGCGCGGCTGGTCGGACGAGGACGGCGCGGCGCTGGCCGGGCACGGGCTGACGGTGGTGCAGGGCCGCTACCGGTTGAGTTCCGAGGCCAGGTGGCCGGCCCAGCTCGCCGACGTACGGGCGGCGGCGCGGGAGCCGCTGGCCCGGGCCCGGGCGGCCGGGCTGCCGTTCCTGGTGGCCGGCGACTCGGCCGGTGGCCACCTCGCACTGCACCTCGGGTTGCGGGGCATGGCCGAGCCGGACGACGTCGACGGCGTACTCGCCTTCTGGGCACCGATCGATCCGCTGGACGAGGAGTTCCTCCAGGCACGTCGCGGGGACAACCCGTGGGAGGCGCTGCTGGGCCACCAGCCCACGGCCGGCGACCCGGCGACCGTGGACGCGATTCCGCGCAGCCACGTCGGCAACCGGGTACCGGTGCTGCTGGCGCACGGTGTCGCGGACGCCTCCGTACCGGTCGGCCAGGCGGTCGCGCTGACCTCGGCACTGCTCCAGGCCGGCCACCCGGTGCACTCGCTGGTCACGCACGGCGGACACGCGCTGCCGCTCGACCGGCCCGACATCCGCGCCGTGATCGCGGCCTTCCTCGACGCCAACCTGCCCGGCTGACCGTCCGACCCGGCAACGGGCGCGGCGCTGCCGGGCCGGGGCCGGCGCTCAGCCGAGCAGGGCTTCGAGCCGGGGTACCAGTTCCGCCGGTGCCGGCATCGCGGCCATCTCCCGGCGTACCTCGTCGGCGGCCGAGCCGAGCCGCGGGTCGCCGACCAGTCGGGCCAGCTCGGCTCCGGTGATCGCCCGTTCGGGTACGGCCAGTCCGGCACCCCGGGCCGCCACCAGCTCGGCGTTGTGCCGGCGGTCGCCCGGGCCGGGCACCACGAGCTGCGGTACGCCCGCGGCGAACGCGCCGAGCACCGAACCCGCCCCGCCGTGGTGCACCGCCCCGGCGCAGTGCGGCAGCGCCGCGTTGATCGGGATCCAGTCGACGGTACGGACGTTGTCCGGCAGTGGCCCGTGCCGCAGCACCCGCCGGTCCGGGCGGACCAGCACGAACTCCGCGTCCACCCCGGCAGCGGCCCGGACCACGGCGGTCATCAGCGCTCCCCCACCCGGGCCGGCCACCGTGCTGCGGCTGACCAGGATCCTCGGCCGCCCACCCGGCTCCCGGAGCCACTCCGGCAGCTCGCCGACCCCGGTGGCGGGTACGCCGCGCAGCGCCCAGCCGGCCCGTTCGCCGACCACGCTGGGCGGGGCGATGGTCAGGGTGGCGGCGCTCGGACGCAGGCTGCCGATGCCGCTGCGCTGCTGGGCCCGGACCAGCCGGGCGGCGGTCACCCGGACCAGCTCGGCGCCGTCGAAGAGCGAGTTCTCGTGCAGTACCGCCGGCACCGCCCGGCGGGCGGCGGCGAGCGCCCCGGCCACGGCCAGCGGTTCGTGCACGACGAGATCCGGCTGCCAGCGATCGGCCAGGGTGACCAGGCCGTCGACCATCTGCTCGTTGGCCGCGCCGAAGAGCAGCCCCACACCCCGGGTGCCGGCCCGGCCGGCGAGCTCGGCGCGCGCGACCAACGGATGGCGCAGCATGGTGTGCCGGGCGATCCGGTCGAACCGAAACCCGGGGGCGATGTCCTCGACCGGCAGCCCGGTCCGGCGTACGGCGAGCCCGTCACCACCGGTGGCGAGCAGCACCTCGTGCCCGGCGTCCCGGAACGCCTCGGCGAGCGGCACCATCGGGAACACATGTCCGAGCAACGGCGCCGACGCGAAGAGCACCCGCATGCCGTCAGCCTAGTGAACCCTCCTCAACCTCCCCACCCGGTCCGCCGTCACCAGGTGGAACCGGAGCGCCGCCGCGCCGTCCAGGTGGAGAGTTGACAATCGTCAGCGAGCGCCGCGCCGCCGTTCCGCACCGGCCACCGTGCCGAAGCCGGCGACGCCGAGCAGCGAGGCGAGCGCCTGCGCCGGCAGAGCACCGGCCGGATCGCCGGTGCCGAGGGCCAGCAGCACGGGCAGGGTGCACAGCAGCCCGAGGTCGACCCCGGTGACCAGCCGGTGCAGCGGGCCGGTCGGCACCATGCCCATCGGGGTGACCAGTGGCGGCAGGTCGTGCCGGACCGCGCCACGGCGGGCGGCCCGGAGCGCGCCGACGGCGAGCCCGGGACCGGCCACCGCACCGAGCAGCAGCCAGGCCGGACCGGCACCGGGCAGGTCCCCGGCGAGCAGCGCCAGCGACCCGGCGGCCCAGCCCGCGCCGACGGCGACCGGCAGCACCAGCCGGCCGGTCAGCAGCGCCCGGCCGGAGAGGCCGAGCAGCCGGCCCAGGGCGGGCAGGTCCCGGTCGCGGCGGGCGTTGCCGGTCACCGTGCCGAGCGCGACGAACCCGCAGAGCAGCCAGGTGCCGGCGAGTACCGGACCGGGGCCGGCGATCCCGGCGAGCAGTGCCGGCGGCAGCAGCGCGGCGGCGGCCAGCGCCAGCCGCCCCGGCGATCTGCGCAGTGCCGTGACGTCGTGCGCGAGTACGGCGAACCGGCCCGGCAACCGGGGCAGGCCGGTACGCCGGGGCGACCGGCCGGCCCATCGGCGCTCCTCGACGGCCCGGGCGGCGGTACCGAGGTCGAGCGTGACGACACCGGTGGAGACGGTCTGCGCGAGGGTGCCACCGGCGGCGAGACTGGCCAGGCGTACCCGATCGAGGCGGAGCAGCGCGAGGGCGGCGACGCCGACGGCCGCGACGCCGACGGCGGCCAGCGCGCCGGGTGACATGCCGTCGGCCGCCGCCTGCGGCCAGGCCCACGGGCCGAGGGCCGCGGCGGCGGTGAACCGCCCCGACGGGGCGAGCACGGTCAGCGCGGCCGCGACGGCGCCGAGCACCAGTGCGGAGCGTTCCAGCAGCACGGACGCCCCGTCGGTGAAGGTCTGGGCGAGGATGGCGAGCCCGCCGAGGGCCAGGCCGGCGATCCCGCCGGCCAGCAGCACCGGCAACTCCGTCGGGGTCACCGACGCCCAGGCCACGAACCCGCCGTGCAGCAGCCCGGCGACGGTGGCCAGGGCGAGCACCGCGAACGCGGTCGGCCGGAGCAGGCCGCGCCGGCTGGTCGGGCTGGGCAGCAGCCAGCCGAGTCGGGCCGGTGCGGCGGCCAGCGGTCCGAGCCGGGCCGCCCCGAGCAGGACGGCGGCGTACCAGAGCAGGCCGACGGCGAGCAGGATGCCCGGCGCCGGGGTGACCGGCCGGCCCTGGGTGAGCAGGGCGACGAGCCGGGGTGCGTTGCCGGCCAGTACGGCGCCGCCGATCAGCACGGCGAGCAGCCAGAGGTACGCCCGCTCGGCGTACCCGCCGGGACGCGTCCCGGCCCGGGCCCGGGCGCGCAGCCAGGCCCGGACCGGGGCGGCGGGGAGCGCGGTCACCGGGTCAGGCATGCCGGGCCGGTACGGTCAGCGGCTCGGCTCCGGCCGCCGCGATCAGCACCGGGTCGTGGCTGGCCAGCACGACGGCTCCGGCCCGGCGGGCGTACTCCCGCAGCAGGCCGCCGAGGGCCGTCCGGCCCGCCTCGTCGAGGTGCCGTTCGGGCTCGTCGAGCAGGAGCAGTCGGCTGGGTCGGGCCAGCACCAGGGCGAGGGCCAGCCGTTGGCGCTGGCCGGTGGAGAGCCGTCCCGGCAGCACCGAGGCGAAGCGGGTGACGCCGAGCCGGGCGGCGAGTTCGTCGGCCGGAAACCAGCCGGGCGGTACCGGCCGGTTGGCGAGCCGGACCAGTTCGAGGTGCTCGCCGGCGGTCAGGTTCGGATACCAGGCGACGTTCTCCAGCAGGCTCGCCACGGTACGCCGGAACGCCGGGGAACGTTCATCGGCCGGTGCGCCCTCGACCAGCACCCGACCGGCGAGCGGGCGGAGCAGCCCGGCGAGGCAGCGCAGCAGGGTGGACTTGCCGGCGCCGTTCGGTCCGGTGACCGCGAGCACGTCTCCGGCGTCGACGCCGAGCCGCAGTCCCCGGAGCAGCACCCGGTCGCGGTACCCGACGTCCAGTTCCTCGGTCCGCAGGATCATCTTTTCCCCCCGTTTCCCGCACCCGTGAACCTCGGGCAGCGTACCGTCGGGCACTAGGTTGCTGTGCCAGCTAGCTGACTGTGCTACCTTCTTCGCCGTGGATCAGGAGCGCCGTGGCCAGTGGCTGCGCGGGGTGCTCGACCTGTGTGTTCTCGCCCTGCTGCACCGTCGGGAGTCCTACGGATACGAGTTGGCCCAGTCGCTGGACGCGAGCGGCATCGGCCCGATCCAGGGCGGCACCCTCTATCCGGTGCTGCTCCGGCTGCAACGGACCGGCCTGGTGAGCGCGCAGTGGCGGGAGGGCGCCGCCGGCCCGGCCCGCAAGTACTACCGGATCACTCCGGCCGGCGCCGACACGCTACGCCGGACCGCCGTCGACTGGGACGCCTTCGCCCGCGGGGTGGGGACGGTCCTGCGGGAGGTGCAGACACGGTGAACTCCGACGGATGGCTTCAGGCGCTCGCCGGTGAGCTGCATCGGCACGGCCTCGACCCGGACCTCGCCCGGCACGTCGTCGCCGAGGCCGCCACGCACCTGCGGGACAGCGGCGAGCCGCCGTTGCAGGTCTTCGGCCCGCCCGCGACGTACGCGACGGCCGTCGCGGAGAGCGTCGGCGCACCGCGGCCCACCGGCGGCGTCGGGGTGGCCCGGGTGGGCACGCCGGGCCGGCCCCCGCAGGCTCCCGGACCGGTCCGGTTGGAGGTACGCGGCATCACCAAGCGCTACCGCCGGCGCCCGGTGCTGACCGGCGTGGACCTGACCGTACGGGCCGGCGAGATCGCCGCCGTGGTGGGGGCGAACGGCGCCGGCAAGAGCACCTTCCTGCGGATCTGCGCCGGCCTGCTCAGCCCCGACTCCGGCCAGGTCCGGGTGCACGGCACCCTCGGCTTCTGCCCGCAGTCCGGCGGTACCGCCGACTTCCTCCATCCGGAGGAGCACTTCGTGCTGGTCGGTGCCGGGCGCGGGCTGCGCCGGGCCGAGGCGCGGGCGGCCGGTCGGGCGCACGCCGCCGCGCTGGACTGGGAGCCGGCCGGCCAGACCCAGGCCCGGCACCTCTCCGGCGGTACCCGGCAGAAGCTCAACCTGGTGATGGCCGCGCTCGGCGAGCCGGACGTGCTGCTGCTCGACGAGCCCTACCAGGGCTTCGACCGCGGCACCTATCTGGACTTCTGGCAGCAGCTCTGGCGCTGGCGCGCGGACGGCCGGGCCATCGTCGTGGTGACCCACCTGCTCAACCAACTCGACCGGGTCGACACCGTGCTCGACCTGACCCCGGCGCGGGAGATGTCGAAATGACCAAGATCTGGACGGTGGCGGAGCTGGCCCTGCGCGAGGTGGTCCGCCGCCGGGGCGTACTGCTGATCCTGCTGGTGTTTCCGCTGGCCTTCTACCTGAGCCGCCGGGACGACCACGCCGGCCAGTCGATCCGGTTCGTCTGCCTCGGGCTGAGCTGGGCGCTGAGCACCGCCGCGCTCTTCGCCGGCAGCGCGGCCCGGGGCATCGAGCCCCGGCTGCGACTCTCCGGCTATCGGGCGCACCACCTGCACCTGGGCCGGCTGCTGGCGCTCTGGACGGTCGGCGCCGTGCTGTCGGTGCCGTACTTCCTGCTGGTCCGCTTCGACCAGGACGACGTCCGGTACGGCGCCATCGCGCTGATCATGGCGTTGACGGTGGCCACCGCCGTCCCCTTCGGGCTGGCGCTGAGCGCGGTCCTCCCCCGCGAGCTGGAGGGCACCCTGGTACTGCTGATCGTGGTCGGGCTCCAGATGGTGATGGACCCGGCCGACACCGCCGCCCGGGCGCTGCCGTTCTGGTTCAGCCGCGAGATCGGCACGTACGCGATCGACCACACCGACAGCGGCTACCTGGCCCGCGGCCTGGTGCACGGCGTGGCCCTGACCCTGGCGCTCACCGCCGTGGTGGCGACCGCCTCCGGAATCCGGCTGCGCCAGCGCCGGCACCTGAGGTTCGAATGAGCCCGCTGGCCCCGTAGAGTTGTCCGGGTGATCCCGCTGGAGGCGGCCGCTGCCGCGTACGCGACCTGGATCACTCCTGACCTGCCGCTCTACGGCAACGACCACGAGCGCGCCGACTTCGCTCCCTGACCGGCCGGTTCCGCCCCGTCCACCGGCCCGTCACCTCCACCCCCTCCGGGAGCGATCCATCGTGTCCTCGACCGTCGACACCTCCGCACTCACCGTCCTGAGAACCCCGCAGACCGCCCGGGTACTCGCGGCCAGCCTGCTCGGCCGGATCCCGCTCGGCGCGGCACCGCTGGCCCTGCTGGTCTTCGCCCGGGAGACGATGACGCTGACCCTGGCCGGGTTGCTGGTCGGGGCGTACACCGCCGGGATGGCGGTCGGGCAGCCGATGCTGGCCCGGCTCGCCGACCGCTGGCGGCAGCCGCCGGTGCTCTGGCTGGCGGTCGCCGTCTCCACCGCCGGCTTCGCGCTGGTCGCGGCGCCGCTGGCCGGTCCGCTCACGGTCGGCGCCGCCGTGCTGGCCGGGCTCGGGGCGCCGCCGTTCGAGGCGTGCCTGCGGGTGCTGTGGCGGGACCTGCTGCCGCAGGAGCGGATCCACACCGCGTACACCCTGGACACCGCGACCCAGGAGCTGATCTTCGTGGTCGGGCCGGTGCTCACCCTCGGCGCGGTCGCCGCGTTCGGCCCGGCCGGCGGATTGGCCACCGCCGCGCTCTGCCAGGCCGCCGGCACCGTCTGGTTCGGCACCGCCCCGGCGGTCCGCCGCTGGCGGGGGGTACCGGCGGTACGGCACTGGGCCGGCCCGCTCCGCTCCGGCCCGCTGCGGGTGATCCTCGGCGCGCTGGTGCTGATCGGTGCCGGCGTCGGCAGTGTGGCGGTGGCGGCGACCGGTTACGCCGAGGCGTCCGGGGGACGGTCCTGGGCCGGCTGGCTGCTCGCCGCCCAGGCGCTCGGGGCGCTGACCGGCGGTCTGCTCTACGTCCGGTCCGGCACCGCCCGCCGGTACGGCACGCTGCCCCGCGCGGCGGCGGCGCTGGCGCTCGGCTACCTGCCGCTACTGCTCACCCCCGACCCGCCGGCCATGCTGGCGCTGATGGCGGTCAGCGGGCTGGCCCTGCCGCCGCTGCTCACCATCACCTTCGTCGGGATCGACGGGATCGCGCCGGCCGGCACCGCCGCCGAGGCGTTCGCCTGGGCCGCCACCGCCTTCTCGGTGGGCAGCGCGCTCGGCGCGGCGGTGACCGGTCCGCTGCTGGACGGCACCGGCAGTGCCACCGCCGGATTCGCCATCGCCCCGCTGACGATCGGACTCGCCTGGCTGGTCCTCGCCCTGACCGCCCGACGACCGGCGGCCACTCCGGCCGGGGCGTGAGCCGGGCCGCCCGGCGCCGGAACGTGAGCGGGGCGCCGTTCCGAACCCCTGAGGCGCGGCGCCGACCGCTCAGTCCTCGGAGCGCGGGGCGGGCGGGTCGAGGAACAGGGCCAGCCGGTCGACGCTGACCGCGCTGATCAGCAGCCGCTCCTTGTGGTTGCCGAGCAACCGGCGGGTCCAGTCGACGAAACCGCCGTCGCCGAGTTCGACCCGCTCACCGTCGAGCACCGCTCCGATCTTGAAGCACCAACCGCTGTAGTAGCGCCGGCCACCGGAGCGGTCCGGGTCGTCGCGTACCAGGATCGTGGGGTGGTCGGCCAGGGCGGCCCGGGCCGCCTCCGCGATCGGCGCCGCCGCCGGGTCGAGCACGGTGAGGGCGATCTCGATCGTCTCCACCCCGGCCGCCTCCAGCGCCGCGCAGAGGATCCGCAACTGCTCACCGCAGCTACGCCGCTCGAACGCCAGGCTGCCGGTGTCCCGACCGGCGGTGACCAGGGCGAGGAGGCTGAAGTGGGCAAACCGGCCGGCCCCGGCGAACCGCTGGGCCCGGATCACCCGTTGCAGGGTCGCCAGCCGCACCGCCGGGGCCGACCGGCCGTCCCGGGCGAGCAGTTCCCGGCGCCGGACCGCCGCCTCCAGCGCCAGCCCGTTGGTCGGGTCGGCCGCCACCTCACTGCCCCGGACCGTGGCGAGCACGTTGTTCTGGTTGACCCCGGCGACCACGGAATGGGTGCCCAGCGGTGCCACCGGGGCGAGGGTGAGCAGCTCGTACCGGTCCGGGACGGCGGAGAGCAGCAGGTCCTCGGCTTGGCGCAGCCTGCGGAACCCGGCCTGCGCCGGTGCGACGAAGCGGTCCTCGGTGTACCGGCGCAGTACGTCGGCCGGGGTCAGGAAGCCTGCCCGGGTCCGGAACGCGGCCAGCAGCAGGGTGACCAGATCCGAGCCGGACAGCCGTACGCCCAGAGTGTTCAGAATCTCGGCGCCGCCGGCCTGGCGCAGCACCCGGGCCAGCGCGGCCCCCTCCACCGTGTCAGGATCCGCCATCGCATATCGCTATCACGGCGGATCGCCTTCCACCACCCGCATGCCCATTCCGCCGGTCGCCAGCCACTGAACCTTTTTCAACCTGAACAGCGCGACGCGTACGCCCCGACGTCACTTGCGCCCATGGCGGACCGCAAGGGAGGTTGAAAAAAGGTTACTCGGGTGCCAACCGCACCCGGCCCCGGCCGAACGCGTCGGTCCGGCCCCACCGCCCCGGAATGCCGATCAGCTCGATCCGGCCGAGCCGCTCCGGAATCGCCGGGTCGATCGTCAGGTGTTCCTGGTGCGGCCGCAGGCCGAGCAGGGTACGCAACAGCACCAGTATCGTGCCCGCCGACGAACTGTGCGGGCTGCACGCCCGGGGGTACTGCACCGGATACCTGGTGAGCCGGCGGTCGTAACCGGCGAACGCCTCCGGCATCCGGCCGCCGAAATACCGGGACGCCTCGACCATCGTCACCGCCAGCCGGGCCGCCTGGTTGGCGAAGCCGTACCGGCGCAGCCCCAGCGCGATCAGCGAGTTGTCCGACGGCCAGACCGCGCCGGTGTGGTAGCCGACCGGGTTGTACCCGGCCTGGTCGTAGGCGAGCGTCCGGACCCCCCAGCCGGAGAAGAGCGGCCGGCTGAGCAGTTGCTCGGCCACCTGCTCGGCCCGGGAGTCGTCCACGATGCCGCTCCAGAGCAGGTGGCCCATGTTCGAGGCGAGGGCGTCGACCTGGCCGCCCTCGGCGTCGAGGGCGAGCGCGTAGTAGCCCCGGTCGGCGATCCAGAAGTCCCGGTTGAACCGGCTGCGCAGGTCGGCCGCCTCCCGCTCCAGCCGGTCCGCGTACGCCGGGTCGTTCCAGAAGGTGCGGGCCAGCCGGGCGCCCCGGACCTTGGCGTCGTACGCGTAGCCCTGTAGCTCACAGGTCGCCCGGGGGCTGCCGGGCAGCCGACCGTCGGCGTACATGATGGAGTTCCGGGAGTCCTTCCAGCTCTGGTTCTCCAGCCCGCCGGGACTGCGGCACTCGTACCAGACGTAGCCGTCCTCCATCAGGTCGCCGTACGTGTCGATCCAGGCGAGCGCCGAGCGGGCCTCGTACTCCAGCAGCCGCACCGTCTCGGCATCCCCGGTCCACCGCTCGTACTCGTCGAGCAGGACCACGAACAGCGGCGTGCAGTCCGCCGAGCCGTAGTAGGTGGTGTACGGGCTGTCCTCGAAGCCGCCCGGCTCGCCGTACCGGATCTCGTGCATGATCTTGCCCGGTTCCTCGTCCCGGAAGTCGTCCACCCGGCCGCCCTGGAGCAGGCCGAGCACCCACAGCGCGCTGCGGGCGATCTGCGGTTTGAACGGCAGCGTCTGGAAGCCGGTGATCAGGCTGTGCCGGCCGAACAGCGACATGTACCAGGGCAGCCCGGTCGCCATCAGCTTCATCTGGCCGGTCAGCCCGGTGTACTGCAACGCGGCAAGGTCGATCAGGCTCCGCTGGTACGCGTCCTCCAGCGTCTCGGAGTCACAGGTGAGCTTCGGCGCCTGGTCCAGCCACTCCCGCAGCTCGCGCCGCTTCTCCGGCCGGACCTGCTGGTAACCGCGCAGGTTCTCCCGGACGTCCCGGCCGCCCGCACCCCGGATGGTGCCGATCGCCCGAATGGTCGTGGACCACTGCCCGTGCGCGTCGAGTTCGATCCGGAAGGTCAGGCCCTCGGTGTCGATCTCGGCCGGCTCGCTGCTGGTGACGATCGTCTCGGCGACGTGCCGGTCCCGCTGGTGGTGCAGCCGTAACCGGTCCTGCTCGACCACCTTCGCCGACCGGCCGAGCAGGGACCGGGCCTCCCGGGCGTCGAAGACGTCGGCGAAGTCGGAGTCGATCTCCATTCGCAGCGTCAGCACCACCGCCTCGTCCCGGTGGTTGAGCACGGTCAACTGTTCCTCGAACGCCCCGCCGAGCGACCGCTGCCGGATCACCGAGGTCTTCGCGTCCACGTAGTGGGTCGGCTCGCCCGGCACCAGAAAGAACCGGCACTCGAAGTACTGGAGGTCGTCGATGGAGAGTTCGTGCAGCCGCTCGCCGTCGAGGGTGAGCACCCACTTGGAGAGGAAGCGGGTGTCCCAGGCGAAGAGCCCGGACGGAACCTCCGGGGACGGGTCGACGTCGCCCCGGGAGTCGCTGAGCATGAACGTGTTGCCGTCCAGGATGCTGACCAGGTCCTTCACGGTCGGCGCTCCCGGTGGCCGGCGCCGGCGCGGCCGGCGAACCGCTCCCGGATCCGCTCCCGGGGGTCCCGGGTGCCCGGCGGCGAGGGAAAGGCACGGCGGAAGACCAGCAGCAGCGGCAGGCTACCCCGCACCGTCAGGTCGTTCCGGTTGTACGCGGCGAGCACCTGCACCTCACCGGTGGCGAGCTTGTCGAACAACTCCTTGTCGGTGGCGACCACACAGTCCGCCTCCCGCTCCTCGTGCGACACCAGCACGTTGCCCCGGTTGATCGCGACGAACCAGTGACCGACCTGGCCGTCCCGGTCGAGGTCGAACCGGAGCGTTCCCCTGGCCTTGGCCGGCAGCAGGTCCGGCCCGCGCTCCTCGATCCGGCTGAAGAACTCGGCGGTCGGATCCGCCATCGGATGACGCCTCCCTCCCGGACTCGTCCGGCATCCCACACTGCCGTGGGCATCCCGGTCACTCCATCAGCCCCGGTGGTGTCCGGCTGTGCTCCGCCCGGCCCCGGCCGAAAGCGTCGATCAGGCCCCATCGGCCCGGGATGTCCAGCAGCTCCATCCGGCCCATCCCCGCCGGCAGGGCCGGGTCGACGACCAGGTGCTCGCCGTGCGGATCCAGGCCCAGCAGGGTCCGGATCAGCAGCATCGGCGTACCGGTCGACCAGGCCTGCGGGCTACACGCCGTCGGGTACTGCACCGGATACTTCGTCAGCGCCCGGTCGTAGCCGGCGAACGCCTCCGGGAGGCGGCCGTCGAAGTACCGCCCCGCGTCGATCATCGCCTCGGCGATCTGGCCCGCCTCGTGCCGAAAGCCGTACCTGCGCAGACCCCAGGCGATCAGCGAGTTGTCGAACGGCCAGACCGTGCCGACGTGGTAGCCGATCGGGTTGTACCGGCCCTCCCCCTCGGCCAGGGTCCGCACCCCCCACCCGGAGAAGAGCCGGGGCCCGAGCAGATGCTCGGCCACCTTTGCGGCCCGGTCGTCGTCGACGATCCCGCTCCACAGCAGATGCCCCATGTTCGACGAGAGCGCGTCCACCTGGCCGCCCTCGGTGTCCAGGGCCAACGCGTAGTATTCGCCGTCGGAGACCCAGAAGTCCCGGTTGAACCGCTGCTTCAGCTCCGCCGCCTCCCGCTCCAACTGGTCGGCGTAGACCGGGTCGCGCCAGCAGAGCCGGGCGAGCCGGGCGCCGCGCATCTTGGCGTCGTACGCGTAGCCCTGTAGCTCGCAGGTGGCCCGCGGATACGCCGGCAGCCGCCCGTCGGAGTACGAGATGGCGTCCCAGGAGTCCTTCCAGCACTGGTTCTCCAGCCCGTTGCGCAGGTTGCGCCGCTCGAACCAGATGTAGCCGTTGCCCATCAGGTCGCCGTACCGGTCGATCCAGTTCAGCGCCGCCCGGGCCTCGTGCTCCAGCGTCTCGACCAGCTCGGTGTCCCCGGTCCACCGCTCGTACTCGTCCAGCAGGATCACGAAGAGCGGGGTCGAGTCGGCCGAGCCGTAGTAGGGCGAGTGCGGCTGCTCCTCGAACGCCGTCGACTCGCCGTACCGGATCTCGTGCAGCATCTTCCCGGGCTCGCGCTCCCGGAAGTCGTCCAGGCTGACCCCCTGGGACAGTGCCAGGTAGCGCAGCGTCGGTGCGGTGAGTTCCGGGGTGAACGGCAGGGACTGGAGGCAGGTGATCAGACTGTCCCGGCCGAACATGGTCATGAACCAGGGCAGGCCGGCGGCCGGCAACGGCGGCCCGGCGACCAGTGGCGTGTACCGCAGCGCGGCCAGGTCGACCAGGCTGCGCCGGTACGTCTCGGTCAGCGCCTCGCTGTCGCTGGTGAGCTTCGGCGCCCGGTCCAACCAGGCGTCCAGGTCCTGGCGCAGCTCCTGCGGGGAGCGGCTGTGGTGCCGCTGGATGCTGAGCCGGATGTCCCGGCCGCCGGCCCCCTCCACCAGGGTCTCCACCCGCAACCGGGTCTGCCACTGCTGGTGCGCCCCGATCCGCAGCGCGAAGGTCAGCCCGTCGTGGTCGAACTCGGCCGGCGCGGTCGAGGTGATGACCGCCTCGCGCCGGAACGTCTCTCGCTGGTAGCAGAGTCGCAGCCGGTCCTGCTCCACCAGCACGGTGGTGCCGCCGACCTTCTCCCTGACGTCCTTGATCTCGAACAGGTCGGCGAAGTCGCTCGCCACGTTGATCCGGACCGTCAGTTCGACCGCCTGGTCCTGGTGGTTGAGCACGGTCAGCTCCTCGACGAAGCTGCCGCCGATCGTCCGATGCCGAATGATCGACAAATTGGCGTCCACGTAGTGCGTCGGCTCGCCCGGGACCAGGAAGAACTGCGACTCGAAGTACTGGAGGTCGTCGACGGAGAGCACGTTGAGCCGGTTTCCGTCGACGGTCAACTCCCACTTCGACAGGAACCGGGTGTCGAACGAGAACAGTCCGGTGGGAAAGCTCGGCGACGGGTCGATGTCGCCCCGGTTGTCGCTGACCACGAAGGTGTTCCCGTCGAGGATGCTGACCAGTGGTTTCATCGCCGCTGCCCCCGCTGCCGTACCCATTCCTGAGGTTCGTGCGCGCCCGGCGGCCCGGGCACCAGGTGGTTCAGGTAGCCGTACAGGGCCAGCTTCCCCTCCACGGTGACCCGGTTACGCAGCAGCGCGGCGAGCGGGTTCGCCTCGCCGGCGGCGATCCGGTTGAAGAACTCCCGGTCGGTCCGGACCGTGCAGTCCGCCGTACGGTCCGTCTGGGTGGCACTCACGCTGCCGGCGCTGAGCACCAGCAGCCAGGTGTCGACCTCCGCGCCCGACTCGAGCTCGAAGCGGACGGTTCCCCGGATCCGGCCCAACAACGGGTCCGGGGGCCGGTGGTTGAGCCCTTCGAAGAACTCCGTGGTCGGATCCATCGCCCTGCCCTTCCTCGCCTGCCCGTCCGACGCCTTCCGGTGGCCCGATCGGCTGCCGTAGCCGGCGCCGTCACCCGGGCCCGGCGCCGTCCGGGTACGGTTCGACAGCGTGGCGTAGCCCGACGAGCCCGGGGACGCCGTTGTCGCCCGGGCCCGTCGGGCCAGTCTCAGTTGTTCGGTTCATCGGCGCTGATGTCGGCGAGCACGGACTGCGGCTCCCGCTCGACCGCGAGGTCGCCGAGGGAGACCAAGCCGATCAGTCGGCCGTCCTCGACCACCGGCAATCGCCGTACGCCGTACGTCCGCATCAGGTCGGCGGCGGCGACCGCGTCGTCGTACTGCGTCACGGTCACCACGTCCTGGGTAAGGATCTGGCTCAGCGTGGCGCTCGACGGGTTCAACTGTTCGGCCACCCCACGCACCGTGATGTCGCGGTCGGTGACGATACCTATCACGTTGTCCCCGTTGGTCACGATCACGTCGCCGATGGCGCTGTCCCGCATCTCCTGAGCGGCAGCGGTGAGCGTGTCGCCGCCGTCCATGGTCACCAAGCGGGTCGTCATGAACTCTCCGACGGTCGTCATCCTGCTCCCCTCTCAATGTCGGCCGCCCCGGTCTACCCGGGCAGACCTCGACGTAACACCGCAGAGGGGGACCTGGCAGGTATCTCCGACACCGATCGGTACGGCGGATGACCCTGATACGCGTCTAGGCGATTTGTCCGTACCGAGGCAATGCCGGTCAGGCTCGGTCGGCTCCGGTGACGTGGTCGCGCCACGAGTACTGCGGTGCGAAGCCGAGCAGGTCCCGGGCCCCGTCGATGGCGAGCAGGGTTTCGAACTCGCCGACCTCCCGGCTCAGCCGCACCTCCGGGAAGACTTCGGCGAGCAGCTCGACCGAGGGCCGGTCCATGATGGTGTCGGCCGCTGCGATGATCACGTTCCGGGCCCCGGCGACCGGCGCTTCGAGGCCGAGCCGGCACGCCTCGGCTACGTCGCGTACGTCGATGTAGCCCCAGAGGTTCCACTTCCGGCTGTGCGGGTCGGCCCAGAACGACGGCACCCGCCGGTAGTCCTCCGGCAGGAAGATGTTGGAGAGCCGCAGCCCGACGAACGGGATGCCGGACCAGGCGGCGATGTGCTCGGCCAGGCTCTCGCTGACCACCTTGGAGAGCGCGTACGTCGTGGTCGGCACCGGGAAGTGCGCCTCGTCCACCGGCGCGTACCGGGGCGGGGTGTCGAACGGCAGCCCGAGCGTGGTCTCGCTGGACGCCCAGACCACCCGGGTGAGGCCGAGCTGGGCCGCGCCGAGAAAGACGTTTGAGTTCATCGTGGTGTTGGCGCTCAGCGTCAGCGCCGGAGTCCGCAGCCCCGGGGCGGGGATGTTCGCCAGGTGCACCACCGCCTCGGTGCCGTGCAGCACCTCGACCGCCTGCCCGTAGGCGGTCAGGTCGGCCCGGAGCAGCGGCACCCCGAGGTCGGCCGGCGCCGGCTCGACGTCGGTGGCGACCACCTGGTGGCCGTACGCCAGCAGGTGTGCCACGGTGGCCCGACCGGCCTTGCCACTGGCTCCGGTGACGCAGACTCTCATCGAACTTCCCCTCGACGTGCCGGGCCCGGACCTCAGCGTGCGATCGACGACAGCGCCGACCCCGGGCGCCGGTGCCGTGCCGGGGCCGGTGCCGGACAGGCTCGGCTAGCCGCGCGGCGGTGCGCCGTACACGCGCTCGACCGGGAGTCGCAACACCAGTCGGCGGTCCGCGACCATCGCCCGGCGGTAGTCGTCCCAGTCCGGGTGCTCGCCCTGGACCGCCCGGTAGACGTCGACGAGTTCCTCGACCGTCGGGTCGGTTGGCTCGGCCGCCACCGGGGTCAGCACGGCGGTGCCCTCGGCGACCGCGTACGCCCAGCCGTCCGGGGTGCTGACCTGGAAGCTCGCCCGGGGATCACGCCGCAGGTTGGCGGTCTTGGCCCGGTCGTCGGTGACGGAGACCCGGATCAGCCGGCGTTCCGGGTCGAAGGTGTAGTTGACGTTGGACAGTTGCGGCCGGCCGTCCCGCTTGAGCGTCGCCAGCACGCCGAGCGACCCGTCCCGGATGATGCCGAGCAGCGCCTGTTCCGTCCGGCCGTCCATCACGCCCACCTCCCGAGCAAGATCGCTCCAACCCTACTCGGCCGGCGGAGCCGGACGTCACCGTGACTCGCCGGCCACCAGTTCGGCGATCTGTACGGCGTTCAGCGCCGCACCCTTGCGCAGGTTGTCGTTGGAGCAGAAGAACGACAGCCCGTGCTCGACAGTCTCGTCGACCCGGAACCGGCCGACGTACGTCGGGTCCTGCCCGGCCGCCAGCAGCGGAGTGGGTACGTCCGCCAGCGCCACCCCGGGCGCCCCGGCCAGCAGCTCGCGGGCCCGCTCTGGGCGGAGCGGCCGGGCGAACCTGGCGTTGACCTGCAACGAGTGCCCGGTGAAGACCGGCACCCGGACGCAGGTGCCGGAGACCTTCAGCTCGGGGATTTCCAGGATCTTGCGGCTCTCGTTGCGGAGCTTCTGCTCCTCGTCGGTCTCCGCCGACCCGTCGTCGACGATCGAGCCGGCCAGCGGCAGCACGTTGAAGGCGATCGGCTGGGCGTACTGCCGGGGGGCCGGGAACTCGACGGCCCGGCCGTCGAAGGCGAGCGCGGCGGCGCCGTCGGCGACCTTGCGGACCTGCTCGTCCAGCTCGGCGACCCCGGCCAGCCCGGAGCCGGAGACCGCCTGGTAGGTCGCCACCACCAGGCTGAGCAGTCCGGCCTCGGCGTGCAGGGGGCGCAGCACCGGCATCGCCGCCATGGTGGTGCAGTTGGGGTTGGCGATGATGCCCCGGGGGCGTACGGCGACGGCGTGCGGGTTGACCTCGGCGACCACCAGCGGCACTTCGGGATCCATCCGCCAGGCCGACGAGTTGTCGATCACCACCGCGCCGGCCTCGGCGACCCGGGGGGCGAGCGCCTTGCTCGTACCCTTTCCGGCCGAAAAGAGCGCGATGTCCAGCCCCGCGTAGTCAGCGGTCTCCGCGTCCTCGACGGTGACCTCACCGTCCCGCCAGGGCAGGCTGCGCCCCGCCGACCGGGCCGAGGCGAACAGCCGCAGCTCGTCCACCGGAAACTGGCGGTCGGCGAGTATCCGCCGCATCACGCCACCGACCTGCCCGGTGGCCCCCACAATGCCGATCCTCATACCGCGAGGCTACCCAGCCGCTCGGGTGGCCCGGCAAGCCGATTACCGCACCGCCCAGCATCCGGTCGGCCGGGTGCGGCCGACCAGCCGGTAGGGCATCGGCGAGTCACCAGCGGCGGGTGACGTAAGCCGCCCGGCACAGGGCGGTCCGGCACAGGGCGGTCCGGCACAGGGCGTCAGCCGGCGGCGTCGACCACCTCGCCGAGCCCGCTGGCGACCAGCTCGTCCCGGATCAGCGCCGCGTCACCCTCGATCACCAGGGTCAGCCCCTGCGGGTGCAGGTGCGTCGCGGCCGCCGCCGACACCGCCGGCTCGGCGGTCGACAGCAACTGCTCGCGCAGCGTCGCGTGGTAGTCGTCCGGCAGGCCGTGCACGACCAGGGTGGCGAGCGCGCTGGCGATGGCCCGGGGAGTCTGCAACTCCACCGAGAGCTGTCCGGCCCGCCAGGCCCGGGCGACCGCCAGCTCCGGCTCGGTCACCCCGGAGTCCCGGGTACGGGTGATCTCGCCCACCGCGTCCACCAGGGCCGGACCGGTCACCGCGGTCTGCACCCCGGAGCTGACCACGAACCGCCCGAACCGCCGCGAGTGGCCGAACTCGGCCCGGATCCCGTACGTGTAGCCGCGTACCTCCCGGATCAGGTGGTTCAGCCGGGAGGTGAACGCACCGCCGAGCACCGTGGCGGCCAGCGTCATCGGCACGTAGTCCGGGTGTGCCCGGTGCGGTGCGGGGTGCCCGAGCCGCAGCGTGGACTGGACCGAGCCGGGCCGGTCGACCAGGATGATCCGCCGCTCGTCGCGTACCGGCACCTCCAGCGGCGGGCCGGCCGGCTGCACCGCACCGTCCGCACCGGCGAACGCGGTGGTGCCGAGCACGTCGAGGTCGATCCGGTCGAGGTCGCCGACGACCAGCAGGGTGCCGAACCGGGTCAGCCAGGCGGCGTGGAACGACGTGACGTCGTCGACGGTGACCGCGGCGACCGAGTCGGGGTCACCGTCCATCGGGCGGCCGGGCCGCTGGTCGGCCCCGAACAGGTCGGCGCGGAGCGCGGCGTCGGCCCGTGGCCCCGGGTTCGCCCAGTACATCCGCAGCGCGGTGACCTCGTCGTCGCGTACCCGGGTGATGTCCGCCGGGTCGAGCCGCGGCGTCCGGACGGCCTCGGCCAGCAGCTCCACCGCGGCCGGCAGCCGCTCGACCGGGACCTGCACGCTGACCTGGAACGCGTCCCAGTCGGTGCTGATCGTCAGCTCGGTGCCGAGCCCCTCCAGCGCGAGCGCGTACGCCGTGGAGTCGCGCCGGGTGGTCCCCTCCTCCAGCGCCTTCGCGAGTACTCCGGAGAGCCCCTCCCGGCCGAGCGGCTCGCGCCCGGCGCCGCCGTCGAGCAGCAGCACCGCGACGGCGAGGTGGTGCCCCGGCAGGTGGGCGGCGACGACCTTGCCGCCAGCCACCGCCTTGCGGACCACCCGGGGAAAGGCGTACGGCCGGGCGGCGCCGGTCGGCGGCCGTTCGGTGATCAGGATCGGTCCCGGCTCGGTCATCACGCCTCTTCCTGGGTCTCCGGCAGGTAGGTCAGGGTCGCCCGGTCCTCGGGCCGGAGCAGCTCGGCGGCGAGCCCGCTCACCTGCTCCGCGGTGACCGAGAGCCAGCCCGGCAGCCGGTCGGCCGCCCGGGCCGGGTCGCCGAGCTGGGTGGCATGCCGGCCGAGGATGTCGGCCCGGCCGTCCACGCTGGCGAGCTGCCGCCACCAGCCGGTGGTGAGCAGCGCCTTGGCCCGGTCGAGTTCGGCCCCGGTCACCCCGTCGGCCAGCCCGTCCAGCACCTCGACGAGCCCGGCCTCCAACTCCTCGGCGGTCACCCCGTCCCGGGCGGTGGCGGTGACGAGCAGCGGAGCCGGCGCGTACGCCAGGTCGACGCCGAACGCGCCGACGCTGTCCGGCTGGGCGAGCCGGGCCCCGTCGGCGAGCCGCTGGTAGAGCCGGCTGCCCCGGCCGCTGCCGAGCAGCGTGGCCAGCACGGTCACCGTGTCGTAGCCGGGGCCGCCGAACGGGTGGGTCCGGTGCGCCAGATAGACCCGCGGCGCGGGCACGTCCGCGGTGACGGTCTCCCGGGCCGGGACTCCGGTGGTCGGCACCACGCTGCCGTCCGGGGCCGGCGGGATGTCCGACTGCGGCACCAGCTTGCCGAAGTAGCGCTCGGCCAGCGCGAAGACCTCCGCGGCCGAGGCGTCCCCGGCCACCGTGAGCACCGCGTTGTTCGGTGCGTAGTAGGTGGTGTGGAACGCCTGGAAGGTGGCCAGGTCGGCGGCGTTCAGGTCGGCCATCGAGCCGATGGTGGCGTGGTGGTACGGGTGGCCGGGCGGATAGAGCAGCGGCAGCAGGCGCAGCCAGGCGTCGCCGTACGGGACGTTCTCGTAGCGCTGCCGCCGCTCGTTCTTCACCACCTCACGCTGGTTGTCCAGGGTCTCCTGGGTCAACGCCGGCACCAGGCCGCCCATCCGGTCCGCCTCCAGCCAGAGCGCGAGTTCCAGGTGCTCGGAGGGGAGCGTCTCGAAATAGTTGGTCCGGTCCGGGTTGGTGGTCGCGTTCAGCGAGCCGCCGGAGCCCTGCACCAACTGCATGTGCTCGGTCTTGGCCACGTTGACCGAGCCCTCGAACATCAGGTGTTCGAACAGGTGGGCGAAGCCGGTCTGGCCGTCGGGCTCGTGCCGTGAGCCGACGTCGTACCAGAGGTTGACCGCGACGACAGGCGCGCTGCGATCCTCGCTGACCACCACGCGCAGGCCGTTGTCCAGCCGGGTGGTCTCGATCGGCCAGGGATAACCGGTCTCGGGCATGGCACGACGCTATCCGATCGACCCGCCCCGGCGCGGACAACCCCGCCGGAGGCTGTTCACCGCCGGTCCGGGCGCCTATCGTGCGATCACCCGCAACTGGTCGATGGACCTGGCCGGGTGGCAGGAACGCCCGCGCGACCGACCGGCGCCCGGAGTAGTCCCAAGGAGACAGAGTTGACGACCTCCTCGTTACCCACCGCCACCCGCGGCCGGGCGGCACCCCGTCGACGCCTGGCCACCCTCACGGTGGCCGCCCTCGCCGCCGGGGTACTGCCGATGCTGGCCACCCCCACCCCGGCCAGCTCCGCGCCGGACCAGCCGGCCAACCCGTGGACCCGGCTCGCCGACGGCTCCAGCGCCGCCCGGGCCGCCGGGCCCACCGACATCCGGGCCAGCCGGTTCACCGGGTACGCCCTGGACCGGGCGAGCCTCGCGGCCACACTGGACCGGGCGCCCGAGGAGCGCGGCGGCACCGCCCCGGCCCGGTCCCTGGTGGTGACGCTGCCCGCGCCGGACGGCACGTTCCAGCGGTTCGCGCTGGTCGACTCGCCGGTGATGGCGCCCGGCCTGGCCGCCCGGCACCCGGAGATCCGCACGTACGCCGGCAGAGGGCTGGACGATCCGACCGCGACCGTCCGGGCCGACCTCACCCCGCTGGGCTTCCACGCCTCCGTCCGGTCCGAGCGCGGCGTCTGGTACGTCGACCCGTACAGCCGGCAGGACCAGGGCCGGTACGCCAGCTACTACGTGCAGGACGCCACGAACCCCGACGGGCCGTTCGTCGAGCGGGAGGACGTGGCGCACGCCGCCGAGGCGCTCGCCGACGACGTCGGGGCGGCCCCGGGCGCGGCCGGCGGCGACGTGACACTGCGGACGTACCGGCTGGCCCTGGTCACCGACCCGTCCTACGCCAGCTACTTCGGTGCCGCGAACGTGACGGCCGCCAAGGTGACGCTGGTGAACCGGGTGACCCAGATCTACTCCGACGAGACCGCGATCCGGCTGGTGCTGGTCGACGAGACCGACAAGACCAACCTGAACACACCGGCCGAGGCGACCGGGCCGAACGGGCCGTGCGGGGCGGCGCCCTGTTACACGGCGGCACAGCTCTCCTCCTGCGGCAGTGGCACGCTGAGCCGCAACACCATCGTGCTCGGCCAGCTCGTCGGGGCGTCCAACTACGACGTCGGGCACATCGGGCTGGGCGTGAACGGCGGCGGCGTCGCCGGCCTGGGCGTGGTCGGCGGGGCGAACAAGGCGCGCGGCTGCACCGGCCTGCCGACCCCGGTCGGCGACTACTTCGCGGTCGACTACGTCGCGCACGAGATCGGCCACCAGTTCGCCGGCAACCACACCTTCAACGGCACCCAGTGGAACTGCTCCGGCGGCAACCGCAGCGCGGCCAACTCGTACGAGCCGGGCAGCGGTTCGTCGATCATGGCGTACGCCGGCATCTGCCAGCAGGACAACCTGCAACCGCACAGCGACCCGTACTGGTCGCAGCGCAGCTACACCGAGATCACCACGTACGTCAGCTCGGCCCGCCCGGCCGTCAACGAGGTGCAGAACGTCTCGCTGCGCGAGTTCGACACCGACGGCGACTCGTTCACGCTGCGCTACGGCGGTGCCGAGTCGGCGCCGATCGTCCGGGGCGGCAACTACAGCGCGGCCGGGATCAAGGCGGCGATCGAGGCGATCCCCGGCTGGCCGGCCGGCGCGATCGTCGCCGTCGCACCGTTCGGCGGCACCGGCCTGCTGGACGACAGCGGGTTCCAGGTCACCTTCGCCGGTGGCCCGGTGGCGGCCGTCAACGTCGGTGCGCTCGCCGTCACCAACGCCACCGGCGCGGAGGGGTTCGTCGGCGAGACGGTCAAGGGTGGCCCGATCGACAACGGCGGCTGGCAGGTGGAGCAGACCGGCAACTCCGCCCCGGTGGTCACCGCGCCGGCCGCGTACACGATTCCGGTCCGTACCCCGTTCGCGCTGACCGGCAGCGCCACCGACGCGGACGGCGACACGGTGACGTACCTCTGGGAGCAGAACGACCGGGGCGGCGTCAGCGGCGGCAGCACCGCCGGGACCGCGCTGGTCAGCAACACCAAGACCAACGGTCCGCTGTTCCGGCAGTTCGGCACGGCGGCGATCGTCAGCCCGACCGACACCCTGGAATACCACTCCCCCGGGCTGAACGCCGTCACCACCGACCCGACCCGGGTCTTCCCGGACCTGGCGCAGATCGCCGCGAACAACACCAACGCCAGGACCGGCACCTGCCCGGCCGCGCCGCCGCCACCGGTCAGCGGCGGGGCGAGCAACGTGCCGCCGGAGATCGTCGACTGCTACTCGGAGTTCCTGCCCACCGCCGACTGGGTCGGCTTCACCGGTGACCGCACCCTGCACTTCCGGCTCACCGCCCGGGACGGGCACCCGGGGGCGGGCGGGATCGGCAGCGCCGACACCGCGCTGACCCTGGCCCCGGCCGCCGGGCCGTTCCTGGTCACCTCGCAGGCCACCGCCGACACCCTGGCCGGCGGCACGGCCCTGCCGGTGAGTTGGGACGTGGCCGGCACCGACGCCGCGCCGATCGGGGTCAGCGAGGTGAAGATCTCGCTCTCCGTCGACGGCGGCAGGACCTTCGGGTACGTCCTCGCGGAGCGGACCGCCAACGATGGCGCCGAGACGGTGACCCTGCCGAACGTCGGCGCCAAGGCGGCCCGGATCAGGATCGAGGCGGTCGGCAACGTCTTCTTCGACCTGAACGACGCCGACTTCGCGCTCCGGGCCACCCCGAAGGTGACCCTCAGCGGGCCGGGTGAGGTGGTGACGGTCCAGTACAGCGACCCGATCCTGCCGGAGGTGCGGGTCACCGCCACCGACCCGGACGGCGGTCCGGGGCAGCTCACCGCGACCGCCACCGGGCTCCCCGCCGGCCTGCTGCTCGGCGCCAAGACGCCGGAGGAACCGGACGGCAACGGCGAGCCCGCCGTCTGGGGCGTCGTCGGCAACAACCGGGCGGCCCCGGGCGACTACCCGGTGACGGTGACCGTCACCGACCAGCACGGGCTGACCGGGACCGTCTCGTTCCTGATCCGGGTGCTGCCGGAGTCGGCGGAGCTGGCGTACACCGGGGACACCCTGGTGTCCGGCTCGGGTCCGAACGCGGAGGTGCTGCTCCAGGCCACCCTGCGGGAGATCTCGCCGTACCCCGGGGCCGAGCCGTGGCCGGGTGACGTCTCAACTGCCACGGTGACCTTCGCCGCCGGTGGCCGGACGCTCTGCGCGGACGTACCGGCACCGCTCGGCACCGACGGCTTCGGCTCGGTGGCGAGTTGCCGGGCGAGCCTGCCGACCGGCGGTCACGAGGTGACCGTCACGCTCGGCGGCAACTACGCGGGCAGCACGAAGGGGCGGGTCGAGGTGGCCCGGTCCGACACCCGGGTGGTGCTCGGCGGCGGCTCGGTGACCCCGTCCAGGTCGGCCGGGGCGTACCCGGTGGATCCGAAGTCCCGGGTCGACCTCACCGTCCTGGTCGCGCAGACCCGGCTCGGCGGCACCGGTACGACCATCGTCTCCTTCCGCTCCGAGGGTCGGAAATACGAGATCCGGGGCGTCGGGCTCGACTCGTTCGGCGTACGGTCCAGCGGCGGTACCGACCGCCTCGACCTGCGCACCCGAGCCGGCCTGTACGACGTCACCGACTCCCGCCGCCCGGTCACGGTGGCCACCGGACTCACCCTCCGGCTCACCGGCACCGACCGTGGCCCGCTCGGCGGTAGGGACAGCGTCGCGGTCACCCTGACCGAGGGCGACCGGCTGCTCCTCTCCTCCGACTGGACCGGCCTGGCCACCCAGGAGATCAACCTGACCAGCGGGGCGCTGCTGGTCCTCTGACGAGGTGTGCGGGGCCCTTCCTATCGGATCTTCTGGATAGGAAGGGCCCCGCACACACCCGTGCCTCGTCCGCGGCGCGGCAAACCCTGTCCGTCGATGACAGCGTCGGTTCAGACGTACGATCGAGGTCAGGAGGTGGAGGAATGGCCCGAGGTGATGGTGCGCCGCCGGGGTCGCGGTACGTGGACCAGCGGCACTTCGTCGTCGCCACGAACCTCACCGACCTGCGCGGTCCCGTCGGCTCGGTGGTGACCCTCGACCGGTCGCTCGACTGGTCTGGCGACCGCACGTACGACCTGGACGACCCCGGCGACCTCCAACTGATGTACCAGACGGTGCTGAACCAGGCCAATTCCGTCACGGACCTGTGCCGGTGGCTGGACGGTCCGACGTTGCGGCGGCTGTGGCCGAGCCTCTGGCTCCCTGCTCGACTGCGAGCGCTGTGGCAGGCACGCTTTCCCGAACTGACCACGCCGCCCCAGTCGATGGCCGGGTAGGGGTGGACCCTGCACAACTCCGACTGGCGGAGATCGGGCTGCGGGTCGCTGCCCGTTACGGATTTGCGTTGGCCGGCGGATTCGCCGTACAAGCCCACGGCATCCTGGACCGCCCCAGCGAAGACATCGACCTGTTCACGGCGTGGGAGCGACGGGATGAATTCGCCGCTGCCGTGGACGCCGTCATCGACGGTTATCGCGACGGCGGGTATTCAGTCGAGGTGACGCAGCGGTTCGACACGTTCGCCCGGCTCGCAGTAACGCATCCCGCTCACCCGGAGCAGCCGTACAAGGTCGAACTGGCAGCCAACTGGCGTGCGTTGCCGCCGGTGATGATGGATGTAGGGCCAGTCCTGCACGCCGACGATGTCGTCGCGGGCAAGATGTCCGCCCTGTACACACGGGCCGAACCTCGGGACTTTCTGGACATCGACGCGGCCGTCACCACCGGGCGCTACAGCCGGATGCGGCTGTGCGAGTTGGCCGAACAGTCCGACGCAGGGTTCGACCGACGCGTCCTGGCGGACCTGTTCGGAATGTTGGAACGCTATCCGGACCGGCGTTTCGCCGCCTACGGCGCCGACTCCGCTCACATCCATGGGATGCGCGAACGATTTGCGCAGTGGCGTGAGGAACTCATCGCCTACCTGCGGTAGGGCGGTGTCGCCGGCCGGTCGTCGCGAGACCGCTGAGCACTGACCTGGACAACAGATGCGCTACCGGAGAGTTGTAGCGCCTCTGTTGTCCAGGTCGAGGCACGGCGTCTGCCACGGCAGGGCCGGGCGTACGCCAGGGTCGGTCAGCGGCGGCGCGGTACCCAGTGGAGGAACCGGTCGGCGAGCGGCGCGGGGTGTACGTCGGGCAGTTCCCGCAGTGCGCGGGCGAGGTGGCTACCGAGATACACCATCAGGCCCACCCGGTTACCCCGGAAGCCGATCAGCAGCGCCAGCCGCGCGTCCTGACACGGCCAGTCGGCGCCGCAGGCTCGGCACCGATAGGAGGGATGCACCGGCACGTGCCGCCGCCAACGCTCCTCGCGGCCGATCATGGCGCCGCCGGTCGGACTTCCTCGGCTCGGCGCGCCCGCCTGGCCTGTCCGGGCGTCAGCGCACCAACCCGGCCGCCCTCGTGCTCCCTCGACGGCGAGTTCCAGTGTGAATCGCGGACATTCCGGGTCCGAGGCCGAACGGACGCCGACCGGCTGTCCGCCGCGACGGCCATGGGTGCCGCCGCCCGGACGGCCGCCCGGTACGGGGCCGGAGTGAGCGGCGGCACCTTCGGCGCGTACGGCATCGGGACCGATCCGATCGAGTCCGGGCACCGCCAGCGGAAGCCGCACCGGCAGTAGCGCCAGAGGCGACGCCAGTCCCGCCGATGCCGCAACCGAGGGCCGACCAGGACGTCGGTCAGCAACCGGTGGAGTTTCCTCATCACGTACCTCCTCGGGGAGTCGGCGGGAGCCGATCTCAGTGGGAGAGCTGAGACCGGCTCCCGGTGCGAGTTCCACCCGGGCGCTTTGCGGTCACCGAGCGGTCCTGCTGCTGCCACTCTCGGTGCCCCCACAAGGGACATGCAACGGTCTAAGCTGACGCATCGCTCGCTAGTCGTTCCTTCTTCACAATCCACCGGAAACAGTCCCAGAATCGATCGACTGATTGCTTCAATCTGAGACAGGGGGTCCGGCGATGACGGACGTGGGATCGTCCATACCGCGCAGGCAACTGGGCCGGTTCCTGAGGCAGGCTCGCGAACAGGCCGGGCTGTCCCTGGAGGCCGCCGGCGCCGACCTCGAATGGTCGCGCTCCACGATGTACCGGATCGAGGGCGGCCAGGCCGCCGTCAAGGCACGTGATGTCGAGGCGATGTGCCGGCTCTACGGCATCTCCGGCGAGATGACCGAGGCGCTGAAGAAGCTCGCCGCCCAGACCAAGGCGAAGGGATGGTGGCACGCCTATGGCGACACCCTGCCGGCCTGGTTCGAGCTGTACGTCGGCCTGGAAGCCGCAGCCTCCCGCCTCCGGCACTGGGAACCCGCCGTACTGCCCGGCCTGCTCCAGACCCGTGAGTACGCCGAACACCTGCTGCGGTCGCATCCAGACCTTCCACCGCGCGAGGTCGGACGGCTGGTCGAGGTCCGGATGGAGCGCCAGAAAGTCCTGACGCGCAAGAAGCCGGAGCCACCACGCCTGGAGGTAATCGTGGACGAGGGGGTGCTACGCCGAGAGGCTCCAGGCATGGGTCGGCAGCTCGCTCACCTCCACAACCAGGTGACGAACGGAGTGGCGAGCATTCAGGTCGTGCCGCGATCCGCAGCACCGACCTTTGCCCTGACCGGCGGGCAGTTCATCATCCTGGAATTTCCCCCGCTCGGGATCAGGACTCCCGAGCCCACCACGGTCTACAGCGAGCTACTGACGGGCGCCCTCTACCTCGACAAACCGACAGAGGTTGCGGCGTACGCTAAGGCATGGAGGTCGCTCGAAGAGGTGGCACTCGATCTGTCCCGGTCGACCGACCTGATAGCGATGATCGCCAAGGAGATGCGCGATGAGTGACCAGACCGCTGCCGAGTGGCGCAAGTCAAGCCGCAGCAACGGGTCGGGTGGCGCGTGTGTGGAGGTCGCCGACAATCTGTCCGGCGTAGTCCTCGTCCGTGACACCAAGGACCGCGAAGGCGGCACGCTGACGTTCGCTCCCGCCCCCTGGCGAGCCTTCGTCGACTTCGCGAAGCAGGCACCGACCGCCTGACTCCGGCAAAGCCCTCACTGACCGTCTTGCCCCTGCCTGTCCGCTTCAGCACGCCACCCAGTAATTCCGCGCGTACCAGGAGTTGGACACCCGGTCCGGCGCGGACCGTCGTCGGGTATGGTTCTCTCCGTGGCGCGTTCCTATCGATGGTTTAGTCAGCCGGCTCCGGAGCCGGTGACTCAGCCATGACCTGACGTCACCATCCAGCAAGAGCCGGCTGAAGCAGGGACATCGTCCCTGCTTTTTTCGTGGAAACAGCCGGCTCGGCTCCCGGGCGCCGGCCCCGGGGTGGCGGTCGGCAGAGAGGGAGCCTCGACGATGACCACCACTGGGATGGGTCGGGTCAGCGACCAGCGCATCGACCGGATCGTGCCGCTGACCACCCCGGCGCTGCTGCACCACGAACTGCCCCTGGACGAGCCGTTGGCCAGCGCCGTACTCGACGGCCGACGATCGGTCGCCCGGGTGCTCGACCGGGAGGACGATCGGCTACTGGTCGTCGTCGGCCCGTGCTCGGTGCACGATCCCGCGGCGGCCCTGGACTACGCGCAACGGCTACGGGTGGCGGCGGCCGAGCACGCCGACGACCTGCTGGTGGTGATGCGGGTCTACTTCGAGAAACCCCGCTCCACCGTCGGCTGGAAGGGCCTGATCAACGACCCCGGGCTGGACGGTTCCGGCGACGTGAACGCCGGGCTGCGGGCCGCCCGCGCGCTGCTGCTGGACGTACTCCGGCTGGGGCTGCCGGTCGGCTGCGAGTTCCTGGACCCGATCACTCCGCAGTACATCGCCGACACGGTGGCCTGGGGCGCCATCGGAGCCCGTACGGTCGAGAGCCAGGTGCACCGCCAGCTCTCGTCCGGCCTCTCCATGCCGATCGGGATGAAGAACCGCCCGGACGGCAGCGTCGGTACGGCGGTCGACGCGATCCGGGCCGCCGGGGTGCCGCACGTCTTCCCCGGCATCGACGTCTCCGGGGCCCCGGCGATCATGCACACCCGGGGGAACGCGGACTGCCACCTGGTGCTGCGCGGCGGCCGGGGCGAGCCCAACTACGACGCCGAGTCGGTGGCGGCGTCGCTCTCGCTGCTCCGGGCGGCCGGGCTGCCCGAGCGGCTGGTGATCGACGCGAGCCACGACAACAGCGGCAAGGACCACCGCCGGCAGCCGGTGGTCGCCGCCGACGTGGCCCGGCAGATGGCCGACGGCGAGCGCGGCATCGTCGGGGTGATGCTGGAGTCGTTCCTGGTACCCGGCCGGCAGGACCTGGACCCGACCCGGCCACTGGAGTACGGGCAGTCGATCACCGACGCCTGCCTCGGCTGGCCGGAGACCGAGGAGGTGCTGGCGGAGCTGGCGACGGCGGTCCGGGCCCGGCGGGTGGCGGCACCGGCGGGTACCACGCTGGGCTGACCTGTCCGGATCGGCGGCGGCCGGTCGGGGCCGCCGCCGAGACTGGCGGGTGTGACGTAGCAGTCAGTTGGGAGATCCACCGCGACGCAACCGTGCGGTTCGGTGCGGCGTCTGGATCAATAGGGCGAAAAGCGCGCGTACGGTTGTGCTCGCGCCGGCCGCCCGCCCGCGACCTGCCCGCCAGACCCAGAGGTTCACGCGATCATGCCGAAACTCCGCCGACGTAGCCTGACGAAGGCTGCCACGCTGCTCATCTGCGCCCTGCTCGCCGGGGTGGTGGTCGCCGGTGCGGCGTTCCCGGCGGTGGCCATGTCCGGGCTCGCGGCGAAGGCCGGCGCCGACTCGTTCCAGGACCTGCCCACCGAGCTGACCGTGCCGCAGGTGCCGGAGGCGAGCCAGGTCTTCGCCGCCGACAACAAGACGCTGATGGCGACCTTCTACGACGAGAACCGCCAGGACGTCCCGTTGGCCGAGATCTCCCCGGCGATGCGGGACGCGATGATCGCCGCCGAGGACCACGCGTTCTACCGGCACAACGGGGTCGACGTGAAGGGCTTCATGCGGGCCCTGATCTCGAACTTCACCGGCAACTCCCGGCAGGGCGCCTCGACGCTGACCATGCAGCTCGTCCGGATGTCGATCACCTACGGTGCGACCGACCCGAACGACGTGGTGGCGGCCAGCGAGGACACCAACGTCCGGAAGGTACGCGAGATGCGCCAGGCGGCGGCGCTGGAGAACAAGCTGACCAAGGACCAGATCCTGGAGCGCTACCTGAACATGGCGCCGTTCGGCCACGGGACGTACGGGGTGGCGGCGGCGAGCCGGTTCTACTTCGGCAAGGAGCCGAAGAACCTGACCGTGCCGGAGGCGGCGATGATCGCCGGCCTGGTCAAGTCGCCGAGCTACTACGACGCGCTGGACAGCGCGGGGCCCGGCCACGACCGGACGGTGGACCGCCGCGACTGGGTGATCGGGCAGATGAAGGAGATCGGCGCGATCACCGAGCAGGAGAAGGCGGCGGCGCTGGCCACCCCGCTCAAGGTCAAGGGGCAGCGGCCGGCCAACGGCTGCACCAGCTCGGTACACAACGACTGGGGCTTCTTCTGCGACTCTTTCTACCGGTGGTGGATGGATCAGGAGGCGTTCGGCCGCACCTCGTACGACCGGGAGCGGCGGCTCAAGGGCGGCGGTTACCGGATCGTCACCACCCTCGACCCGGCCGTGCAGAAGGCCGCCTACGCCAACGTGCAGCAGTACCTGCCCACGGGACGGAAGGACGCCCTGATGGTGGCGGCCGTCGAGCCGGGCACCGGCCGGGTGCGCGCGCTGGCCACCAACCGGACGTTCGGGCTGGACGACCCGGCGAAGCCGAAGAACCCGGTCTCCAGCAACCCGAAGCAGGCGGACGCCGGGATGCGGGCCACCTATCCGCGTACCACCAACCCGCTGCTGACCGGTGGCGGTGACGTCGCCGGGTACCAGGCCGGATCGACGTTCAAGATGTTCACCATGGTGGCCGCGCTGGAGCAGGGCTACCCGCTCAGCCACACCTACAACGCGCCGCAGCGCTACCCGTCGAAGTACTCCGCGGAGCGCGGCACCGACTCGGCCTGCGCCGGCACCGAGCGGTGGTGCCCGGGCAACGACAACGAGAGCATGGCCGGCATGCACGACATGTGGAGCGCGTTCGGCCGCTCCGTCAACACCTACTTCGTACCGCTGGAGGAGCGGGTCGGGGCGGCCAAGGTCGTCGACGCGGCGCAGCGGATGGGGATCCGGTTCCGGCAGCCGGGCGAGGCGGCGGTGGCCAACGACCCGGCCCAGGCCGACGGCTGGGGATCGTTCACCCTCGGTGTCTCGGCGACCACCCCGCTGGACCTGGCCAACTCGTACGCCACGCTGGCCGCCGACGGCAAGCACTGCGAGCCGATCCCGGTGCAGGAGGTCAAGGACCGCGCCGGCAAGGCGCTCGACATCGCCTCGCCGCGCTGTGACCAGGCGGTGGACCCCGGGGTGGCCCGGGCGGCCATCGACGCGGCGCGGTGCCCGGTCGGCGACCAGTCCGCGTACGGCAGGTGCCGTGGCGCGACGGAGGCGGACGCGTACCGGGTGGTGGACCACCCGGTGGCGGGCAAGACCGGTACCACGGACAGCGAGCGGACCGCCTCCCTGGTGACCATGACCACGACGCTCTCGGTCGCCGGCATCATGGCCAACCCGGACTGGCCGGAGACCACCACCAACATGGACCACGACATCGTGAACCCGGCCGTCTACGAGACGCTGGCCGACGCGATGAAGGGGAAGCCGAAGAAGGACTTCCCCAAGCCGGACGAGAAGCTGGTGTACGGAGACCAGAAGTCGGTGCCGTCGGTCACCTGCCGCTCGGTCGACGACGCCACCGCCGCGCTGCGCGACGCCGGGTTCACGGTGGAGGTCGACCCGAACCGGGTGGCCTCGAACTGCCCGGACGGTACGGTCGCCGGCACCGATCCGGACGGCCGGACCGTTTCCGGCGGTGTGGTGGTGCTCCGGGTCAGCAACGGGCAGTCCTCGGCGAACGGTCCCGGCCGGGGCGGTCCCGGCGGCGGTCAGACCTCGACCGAGGGCGGTACCTCCGGGGGCGTCCCGGGCGGCCGGCGCGGCTGACACCGGCGGCGGGCGAAAAGGATACGCCGCCCATGGCGAGGCCATGGGCGGCGCGGGTGTCGGTGTGCAGGTCGCCTCTCGGCGAGTGGCACGACGCGGCTCCAGCCGGACGGTATTCCGCGAAGGCAATTGGGTGAGGCCCGGGGACACTGGACACACCGACAGTCGTAGTCAACCTCGGATCCGGGTCCGGTGTTCCGTCCTTTGCCGTGACGCACGTCACCCGGCTGTCCCGAGCACGGGTCACCGCCCCGCGGCGGTCGGGGGCGTACGGCGAATCGGACGGCCGGCCGCCATTCGGGCGGGTTTGGCCGATTCGGCACCGGGTAGCTGATCTCCGTGACCGACCAACCGACCCGGGACGACTCGGCCAGTCCGGAACTCGACGCACTGCTCGACGACCTGTACGCCGGTCAGGAGCGGCTCACCCAGTCGGAGATCCAGCGACGGGCGGTCGCCGCCGAGGTGTCTGCCGAACTGCTGACCAGGATCACCGCGCTCCCGCAGGGCGAGTACGCGGTCGACGAGGTCGCCGACCTGCTCGGCGGTACGGCCGGCTGATCCCCGGACGGCGAGGAGAGAAAATCATGACCGAAGATGACCGGCCGCAGCGGGCCCGCCTGGCTCCGCTCGGCCAGGCACCCGGCGACACCGAGCCGCAGGACGACCCCGACTTCACCGCCGAACACGACAAGACGGCGGTGGACGAGGAGATCATCACCGGTACCGACACCGAACGGGAGCCGGAGTCGCCCCGGGGCTGGTCCGGCATGCAGCGCTGAGCCTGGGTGGAGGCGCACGCAGCTTACGGCCGGGAGGCGGCGCGCTGCGCGACGGCGTAGCCCATCTGGAGGAAGTCGGAGGCGGCGACGGCGGTGAGGGCCGTCGCCACCAGTCGGGTCAGCCGGGGTGCGAGCACCAGGCCGCCGGTCAGCCCGGTGGCGACCCAGACAGCCAGGCAGAACGGACAACTGAGCAGTTCGCCGACGGCGTGCTTGGTCGAACTGCCCTGGTCGCGTACCTGCTCCATCACTTCGCCGCTGCCGATCGGCCGGTCGTACCGGGTGAACGGCGCGCGCAGCGGGCTGGTCACGGCGTCCTTGGAGAGCAGCCGGCTGAGCTTGTGGGTGGCCACCGACAGCAGTACGACGTCGAAGGTGCTCGGCCGGTCCGGAGCCCGCCGCCCGGTCGTCTTCGCCGCGGCGGCCAGCGCCAGCGCCGCCCCGGCGTAGGTACCCATCGCCGCCAGGTAGCCGCCGAGCGGCCGGTGCTCGTCGGGCGCGTACGCCTGCCGGAGTCGTGCCACCCTGTTCCGTACGTTCATCCCGCCTCGTTCCGCATTCCGCCTGCCGTCCGCCGCCGCCGCATGCCGTCCGCTGTAGCCGCCTGCCGTCCGTCCCGGGGCACCGGCACGCTCACCCCGGGGTGAGGTTGTCGTCGACCTCCCGGGCCAGGCTGGCCAGTGACTGGTCTGCGATCTCGTGCAGCCGCCGCTCCGGCGGATCGGCCTCCAGTTCGAGTCGTACGGTGGCTCCACCGGCGTCGACCGGTGACACCTGCAACTGGGCCGACCAGTCGGGGGGACCGGCGCTGCGCCACCGGGCCCGCAGGTCGGCGGCGGTCAGTTCCGCTCCCGGCACGCCGCCGGCGCGCAGCGGGGCGGGCAGCCAGGCCGCGACCCGGTCCGGGTCGGTGGCGGTGCTGAACACCACCTCCGGTGGGGCGGAGATGCCCCGCTCGGCACGGGCCGTCACCACGCGCCGTCCCGTAGGCGGCTCGGGTCGACCTCCCGGCCCGGATGCCGGGTCAGGTACTCGGTCTCCAGTTCGGCGGTCCGCCGCAGGTGGTTGCCGAGCGCGGTGTCGGCGGCGTGCCGGAGCGTGTCCAGCCTGGTCCGGTGCAGGCTGTGCATCTCCCGGAACAGGTCCTCGTCGCTCAGCTCGACCGGGTCGATGCCGAGGACCTCCTCCTCGGCGGCCACGAAGTCGCTGGCCGTGCCGCCGCGCCGGACCGGGTCACCGTCCCACTGGCCGACCCGCTGTTCGGGGCTGGCGTCGATCGGCGACCCGACGTCGGCCGGGGAGAACTCGTCGTGGCGTACTGATTCGGACATCGTCGCCCCCGATAACTCGTTTGGGTGGACGACTAGACGGTTGCCCAAACCGGGTAGTGCCAAACCCCGACCGGGCGGGCGACACTACGACGCCGCGTCGGAGTCGGGACCGACCCGCCCGGTACGCTCGTGGGCATGAAACGGCTGTGCACACCGGCGTGGATCGTGCGTCACGTGCTCACCGTCGCGCTGGTCGTCGGCTTCCTGGCCCTCGGCTGGTGGCAGATCAGCCGGGCCCTGGGGGGCAACACCCTGAGCTGGGCGTACGCCTTCGAGTGGCCGATCTTCGCCGGGTTCGTCGTCTTCCTCTGGGTGCGTGAGGCGCGCTACACGCTGCGCGGTGGCCGGCCACCGGCCGCCGAGCCAGCCGCTCCGCCGGCCCGGGCGACCACTTCGGGGGTACGCCGACCGGTGCGCACGACCCGGCCACGGCTGGCCGCCGAGGGCCCGGAGGACCCGGCTCTGACCGAATACAACCACTACCTCGGGTGGCTGAACGCCAATCCGGGCGCTCGCCCCGCCGACTATCCCGGCCTGGGCCGGCAGCAGGAAGGATGAACCGTGGGCGCAGCCCTGACCCGCTACCGTGTGGTCGCTTACGTGGTCGGCGTCGTGTTGATCGCGCTCGTCGTGGTGGGCATGCCGCTCAAGTACCTCTGGCACGACCCCGTGGTCGTCGAGACGGTCGGCCCGGCGCACGGCTTCCTCTACATGGTGTACCTGCTGGCCACCTTCGACCTGGGGCGCCGGGCGCGCTGGCCACTGACCCGGATGGTGCTGGTCATGCTCGCCGGGACGATCCCGTTCGTCTCGTTCTTCGCCGAGCGGGCGGTCACCCGGCAGGTGCGCCAGCCGGAGCCGGTGGCCGGCTGAACCGCCGCGCCGGGGCGGCCGCCGACCGCGAGCCGCCCCGTTCCACCAAAGAGGTCATTCATTTGAATGTCTCGCGATACGCGAGGTCACGCACCATGCTCAGTGGCGCCCGATAGGCCGGAACGTGAATGAATCACGCCGCCGGGGTCGGATTTCACGCGTTGCGGAGCCCGTCCACGAATGCCCGCCAGGCACCCGCACCGAACAGCAGCGACTGCTCCGGATCGACCGAGTCGCGGACGGCGGCACCGCCCCCGACCTGAGCCACCTCGACACAATGCTGCGATTCGCATCGGGTGCTCTTCCGCCAGTCGAGCTCGGCGGAACCAGTCTGTGACATGCGCCCTCCCCGGCACCTAATAGCGTTGCGGCAGGTGCCGCGACAGGGAGAGAGGCTACCCTCACGACCGCATTCCGCACAGCCCGCAATATCCCGATTATGATGTACCCGTAGACAATGGACACAACCGGTGATGGCGTCGTCGCGGCAAGCAGGGACGCTGGTGGAACGCAGCGGGCCCGTGTAGCCTGCACAAAAGTCTGGCGATCTGGCAGGTAGCCGGTAGCCAGGTGGCAGGTTGCCGGGATCAGAATGAGCCGAATTGACCCTCGCTCGGCCGCCGGGGCGCCGTTTGAAGGGAGCGTTCCCGATGACTACGGCGTACGGCCCGACCGTGGGTCGCCGCAAGCTCCGCTCGGCGATCCGGCGGGCCCGCGAGGCCGCCGGGTTCACCCAGGAGCAGGCGGCCGTCGCGATGGACTGGTCGCTCTCCAAGCTGATCCGGATAGAGGCGGGATACGTCTCGATTTCCACCAACGACGTCAAGGCGTTACTCAATTACTATCAGGTGCGCGATCCGGAACAGGTCGCCGAACTGGTGCAACTGGCCCGGGTGTCCCGGCAGCGCACCTGGTGGTCGCAATATCGTGACGCACTGCGTCCGGCCTATTATTCGTATATCGGGCTGGAGGCGGAGTCCTCGGAACTCTATTTCTACCAGTCCGTCGGCATGCCCGGACTACTCCAGACAGAGGCGTACGCGCAGGCGGTTCTGAAGACGGCAATTCCCAAACTGGACGATCCCGAGGAGGCACAGGCTTCCATCACGTTGCGGTTGCGCCGCCAGCAGGAAATGCTCGGCCGGGCCGATCCGCCGAACATTGTCGTGGTATTCGACGAGGCGGCGCTGCACCGGCAGACCGGCGGTCCGGCCGTCATCCGGGAGCAGCTCCTGCATCTGGTCGGCCTCGCCGACTCCGGCCGGATCACCGTCCAGGTGCTGCCGTTCACCTCCACCGTCTACACCCCGCTCGGGCAGTTCGTGATCATACGCTTCGCCGCCGGGGAGGACGCCGACGTCGTCTATCTGGAGAGCACCGGCCTGGAGGACGTACTCGACGACCCCGAGGCGGTGACCGCGCACCTGCGGACCTTCACCGGGCTCCGCGAGGCGGCCCTGACCCCGGCCGACTCGCTGCGCCGGATCTCGGAGATCGCCGCCGGCCTGACCGGCTGACGTGCGGCCCTCCGCCGTGCGCACCGGTCCGGATCGGCCGGTCGTCGCCCAACCCGGAGCGGCACCGCCGGACCGGCGAAGGTCCGGCGGGCACGCCACGGACGCGCTCCCTAGGGCATCGGCTCGTACGGGGTGTCCGAGGCTGGCGGGAACGCCAGCCCGCCCAGCCGGGCGGCTTCCCGGGCCCGGATCAGCGCCCGGGTCACCTGACCGAACTGCCGCTCGTGGTCGGAGCTGAACAGCAGCACCGACTCCCCCTTGTACCGCCCCCACAGCTCGTACGCCGGCGGCCGCCACCGGTGGCCCACCAGGGCGAGCCCGACCGGCACGAAGGCCGCGAGCCCGAGCCCGGCGTACGTGGTGGCGGGGAGCCGGTAGAGGTCACCGGTGTAGCCCAGCGCGACTCCGATGCCGACGAGTACCGCGGCGGTGACCATCACCGCTCGCAGCGTCAGTCGGTCGTGCGGCCCGCGGGCGGTCTGCAGGTGGGTGAGTTCGGAGATCGAGAACTTGCGGCCGGCGACGATGAATGCCTCGTTGGTGATCCGCACGCCGGGTGCCCGGTAGAGGTCGACCGGACGGGGGCGGGCCAGTCCAGATACCTCGAATGACGCGTCTGGCAGGTGGACGGGAGGGCGAGTAGGCTCCATTCTTGCCTCCAACGGCTCCTGAGGCGGGCTGGTGTGGACGGTTCGTAGAGATCGGCATCTGGTGGCAGCCGGATGCCGATCGTCTTGCAAGCGATCTGGGGCGCACGCGAGGCCCGGGAACTATGGCTGGTTCATTGCACGCGACCTCGCCCCCCTGCTGGCGACTACGCCGGGTACTGCTGCGCCGGGCCCCCGGGGAGCCTGTCGGCTCCCTGCATTCATTGTGCGAAGGGCACACCAGCAAGTGGAAGGGACGCAGACAGCCACCTGGCTGATTTCCAGGCGGCAGCCGGGCCACTCGTCGCGCTCTGCCCGATTGCATGGTGGTTTGCCCATACTCAGCCAGAGCCGCTATCCGCCAAGACCGACCTATCGGGCGAAGGATCAGGGAGTGGCTGGGCAACACCTCCGCGGCCAGCCAATATCACTACCGGAACGCACGCCAGCACGGTTCGTGATCACGACATTCGGGTTATCGCTCGCCACTGCCGCATCTCACCCGCCGGCCACTGTCGGTAATCCCGGGCCCGGGCTACGTTGAACCGGCTGGCCCGGTCGTCAGTCATCCTCCGGGTGGCGCCGGTCCGGTGCCGCCGCAGGCAGCACTCGCGGTGGCGCAAGGAAGAAGGGTTCTGCACACGTTGTCTTCGGTGCGGATCCTGCTGCGTGCCCTCGTCGCGGCCGGCCTCTCGGCGGCGCTTCTCGCCCCGATGTCGGCGGCCCGGGCCGAACCCTCGGCCAGCGAGCTCACGCAGCGGATCAACAAGGCCTCCGCCGAACTGGAGAAGGTCGTCGAGTCGTACAACAAGCTCAACGAGGAGATCAAGGAGAGCAAGGCCGCCGCGGCCACGCTCAGCGCCCGGATCGGACCGCTGCAACAGCAGGCGGACCAGAGCCGGGCCGAGGTGGCCGAGCTCGCCACCCGGGCGTACAAGCTCGGCGGCTTGAGCACGGCGAGCGCGCTGCTGAACCGGGGCGACGCCAGCACCCTGGTGGGCCGGCTCGGTGCGCTGGAGCAGTTGGCCCGGGACCGGGACCGGCAGATCGCCGGGTTCGACGCGACCCAGCGCCAGTACGCCGAGGAGAAGGCCCGGCTCGACGCCACGCTGGCCCGGCAGACCGCGCAGGCGAAGCAGCTGGCCGCCGGCAAGAAGCGGATCGAGGGCGAGCTGGCCAAGCTCTACGAGATGCGCCGCGAGGCGTACGGGTCGGCGACCTCGTCCGGCAGCAAGTACACCGGCAGCGTCCCGGCGGTCTCCGGCAAGGCTGGTGTCGCCGTCCGGTACGCCTACGACGCGATCGGCACGCCGTACGTCTGGGCGGCCGAGGGCCCGAACGGCTACGACTGCTCCGGGCTGACCCTGGCCGCCTGGCGGGCCGCCGGCAAGTCACTGCCGCACAACGCCGCGATGCAGTGGGACAAGGTGGCACACATCAGCCGTGGTGAGCTGAAACCCGGTGATCTCGTCTTCTACAGTGGACTCGGCCATGTGGCGCTCTTCGTGGGCAGCGGCAAGGTGATCCACGCACCGCAGGCGGGCGAGACCGTCAAGCTCGCCAGCGTCGACATGATGAGCCCGTACGGCTACGGACGCGTCCGCTAGTCAGACCGGGTCGCTCGCGCGCCGGACCGGGCGGTCCGGCGCGCGAGCGCGTTCTGGACCAGCACGTCCAGCAACTCCGGATAATCCAGCCCGGCGACCTGCCAGATCCGGGGATACTGCGAGACCGGGGTGAAGCCGGGGAACGTGTTGACCTCGTTCAGCACCGGTGCCACCCCGGCGCGGAGGAAGAAGTCGATCCGGGCCAGCCCGGCGCAGCCGAGCGCCCGGAACGCGCGTACCGCGAGGTCGGAGAGTTCGGCCGTGACCGCGGCGTCCAGCCGGGCCGGAATCTCGAAGACCGTCCCCGGGTCGTCGTACTTGGCGTCGTAGTCGAAGAACGACCGGCCGCCGGCGACCCGGATCTCCAGCGGCGGACCGACCTCGAGCCGGCCGTCGGGACGTTCGAGTACCGCCAGGTCGATCTCGCGCCCGGGGACCGCCGCCTCGATCAGCACCTTCGGGTCGCTGGACCGGGCCCACTCCAGGGCCGCCGGCAGCTCCGCCCAGTCGGTCACCCGGGTCACGCCGAGGCTGGAGCCGGCCCGGGCGGGCTTGACGAAGACCGGCAGGCCGAGTCGGCGCAGTTCCGCCGCCGGCGGCACCCCGTCCGGGTCGGTCGGCCGGGACACCACCGCGTCGGCGACCGGGATCCCCTCGGCGGCGAGCAGCTTCTTGGTGAACTCCTTGTCCATCCCGGCGGCGCTGGCCAGTACGCCGTTGCCGACGTACGGCACGCCGGTCAGCTCCAGCACCGACTGGAGGGTGCCGTCCTCGCCGTACGGGCCGTGCAGGGCCGGGAAGATCACGTCGACCGTACGCAGCCGGTCGACCGCCTCGAAGACGCTGACCGGCGCTCCGGTGCCGAAGACCCACTGCCCGGTCCGGGTGATCAACACCGGTTCCGGCCGGTAGCGCGCCGGGTCCAGGTTCTCCAGTACGCTCGCCGCCGACTGGCGGGAGACCCGGTGTTCCCCACTGCGCCCGCCGTAGAGCACTGCGATCCTGATCGTCGACTCAGACATTGACCCGCTCCCGTCCGCTGTGCCGCTCGGCCCGCACCGGCAGGTAGCGCCGGCCGACCCGGGACCCGATGCCGGTGAAGATCTCGTGCGGGTTGGTACCGGCCCAACCGGCCCACTCGACGACGGTCGGCTCGCCCTGCTCACCGGGCCCGAAGATCAGCACCTCGTCGCCGGTACGCACCGGCAGGTCCCCGACGTCCACGACGATCTGGTCCATGGTCACCCGACCGGCGACCCGGCACCGCCGGCCCGCTATCCAGACCTGGGCCGCTCCGGCGGCGGCCCGGGGAATCCCGTCCGCGTAGCCGACCGGCACCAGCGCCAGGGTCGTCGGGGCGGCCGTGACGTAGTCGTGCCCGTAGGAGATGCCGGTGCCTGCCGCGACCTGCCTGGTCAGGATGACCCGGGACCGCAGGGTCATCGCCGGGCGCAGTCCGACGGGCAGCCCCGGCAGCGGCTCCACGCCGTAGACCGCGATGCCGGCCCGGACCAGGTCGAAGTGCGTCTCCGGCTGGCCGACCAGGGCGGCCGAGTTCGCCAGGTGCACCAGCTCGGGTGCGAGCCCGGCGCCCCGGGCCAGTGCCAGGGCGCGGCCGAACCGCCGTAGCTGCGCGGTGTCCCTGGGGTCGGCCGGAAACTCCCCGCCGGCCAGATGGGACCAGAGCCCACGAACCCGGATCCGCCCGACGCTCTCGAAGCCGCGCGCCAGGCGTACCAGCTCGGGCCATTCCTCGTCGCTCGCACCGTTGCGGGAGAGCCCGGTGTCGACCTTGAGGTGCACCTCGGCCCGTACGCCGGTCTGGGCCGCCCCGGCGGCGATCCCGCGCAGGTGTGCCACCGAGGGCACCGACAGGTCGATCCGGGCCGCGACGACCGGGGCGAAGTCCTCGTCCTCGGCGTGCAGCCAGCACAGCACCGGCGCGTCGACGCGGCCGGCCCGCAGGGTCAGCGCCTCGGCCCGGGAGGTCACGCCCAGCCACCGCGCGCCGGCCGCCAGCACCGTCCGGGCCACCGGCAGGGCGCCATGCCCGAACCCGTCCGCCTTGACCACCGCGAGCAGCTCCGCGCCGGTCCGTCCGGCCAGGGTACGGACGTTGTGCGCGATCGCGTCGAGGTCGACCACCGCCTCCGCGAGTGGGGCCAGGCCACCCGCTCCGCCGAGTTTGATCACGTTGTGTGAGACTAGAAGGAGTCTGTGCGGTTCTTGTGAAGGCGGAGTGCGGGAACGGTTCGGCCTCCCGGGAGCGGTGCGCGAGCCGAGGTCGTGCCCGAACCGGCACCGCACCCGGTCAGGCGCTAACCTGCCGGGATGACCCCGTCGGAGGCCAGCACACTCGCCGCTGCGGTGCTCGACCGCCTCGCCCCGCACCTGCCCGAGGTCGCCGCGGCCGGTGACCCGGACCCGGCGGGACCGGACCGTCGACTCTACGACCTGGTGGCGGAGCGGCTGCGTACCCTCGACGAGGTGGAGGCGCTGGCCGACCTGGTCCGGGAACCCCGGAACAACTCACTGGTCAAGCGCCTGCTGAGCACCGCCGCCGCCGAGGATCCCCGGTACGCCGCCGAGCTGGCCGCCGCCGTCGAGGCCCTGCCGGCCGAGGCCGGCACGCCGGTCCCGGCGAATCGGACGGCCGCCGACGCGGCGACGCGGCCGGAGACCGGGGAGCCGGTCGGGGCGGCGGCTGACGCCGTACCCGGATCGGCCGGTGGTCGACGGCCGCGCCGCTACGGTCCGTGGATCGCCCTCGGCGCGGTCGTGCTGTTGCTGGTGGTCGGCGGCCTGGTCGTCCGCGCGGTGCTCGACGGGCTCACCGACGCCGGTGGGCTGACCGCCGACTCGACCTGCCGGGAATACCAGCAGGCGCCACCCGAGGAGCGGGTCGCCGCGATCCGCCAGATCGGGCTGGCCAAGGGCATTTCCGGAGTGGACAGTCCGCTGGTGATGACGGCGGTGGACCAGCTCTGCGACGCCTCACCGTCGGCGCGGATCGGCGACCTGGTCGCCCGCTTCGACGGCTGAGCCCCTCGCCGGCCGTTGGCCCGGCTCAGGTGACGTCCCGCCGCAGGGGTACGGCGACGGCGAGCACCGCGGCCACCGCCGCGTAGCCGGCGAGCAGCAGCCCGCCGCCCAGCGGTGACATGAGCTGGACCGGTGCGAGACCGAGCCCTTCGGCCGCCGCGTCGACGACGTGGCTGAACCCGGTGAGCGCGGCGGTCGCCCCGGCCGGCAGGTACGGGTACAGCCGGCTCACCCCGGGGACGATCACGAGCAGGGGTTCGAGCAGGTAGAAGTAGCCGACGACCACGGCGAGGGCCGCTACCTGGTTGCCCACCAGCGCGCCAATCCCGACTCCCAGCAGCGTGTACACCGCCATCGAGACGGCCAGCCGGGCGAACAGCTCCAGGATCGACCCGGTGGAGAGTCCTGGTGTGACGCCCTGGGCCGCCGCAGCGGCGAAGAACACCGCCGCGCCGGAGCCGGTGAGCACCAGCCCGTACGCCAGCCCGGCGACGCCGTACGCGACCAGCTTCGCCACCAGCACCTGCCAGCGCCGGGGCGCGAACAGAAAGGTGAAGTCAACGGTCCGGTGCCGGTACTCCGCGCTGACCGCCCACGTGCCCAGTACCGCCGGAACGAACATGGTGTAGCCGACCATGCCGAGGACGGTCCGTACCCCGGTGTCGGTGTCGAGCCCCGGCATCGGCGGGTCGAAGTTCTCCGGCCCGAGCAGGGTCAGCAGGCCGATCAGACCGGCGCCGCAGAGCAGGGCGATCAGCAGCGCCACCAGCCAGAGCCGGGTGGCCAGCAGGCGACGGAACTCGGCCCGGACCAGGCGGTTCATCGGACCCCCTCCACATCCTCGGCACGGTCACCGGTCCTGGCGCCGTCGGCGTCCGGCGCGGTCGAGGTGAGCCGGAGGAAGAGTTGTTCGAGGCTTCCCGACGCGCCGACGAGGTCGACGAGCGGGCCGGCCGCCACCTGCCGTCCGCCACGGATCACCACGACCTCGTCCACCATCTGCTGGACCTCGCTCAGTACGTGGCTGGAGATCAGCACGGTCCGGCCCTGCCGGGCCAGCTCGCGCAGGAAGTCCCGCAGCCAGGCGATGCCCTCCGGGTCGAGCCCGTTGCCCGGCTCGTCGAGCAGCAGCACCGGCGGATCGCCGAGCAGTGCGGTGGCGAGGTTCAGCCGCTGCCGCATGCCGGTCGAGAAGGTCCGGGTCCGCCGGTGGGCCGCCTCGGCCAGCCCGAGCAGCCGCAATAGTTCCTCGACCCGACCGTCCGGGTACCCGCCCATCGCGGCGTACGTCCGCAGGTGGTCCCGGGCGGTGTGTCCGGGGTGGAAGGCCGAGGCGTCGAAGACCGCGCCGACCGTACCGGAGGGCCGCTCCAACTCCCGGTAGCGCCGGCCGCCGATCGTCGCCGTACCGGAGGTCGGCCTGACCAGGCCGAGGATCATCCGCATCGTCGTCGTCTTGCCCGCGCCGTTCGGCCCGAGAAAGCCGGTGATCGCCCCGGGCCGGACGCTGAAACTCAGCTCGCGTACGGCGGTGACCCGGCCGAACCGCTTGGTCAGCCGGGACACCTCGACCGGGACGGCCGCCCGGCTCATGCCCGGTCCAGGGTGCGGGTGATGTGCCGCTGCACGGCGGCGGCGAGCCGGGCCGCGTCCGGGGTGGCGAAGACCACCTCGTCGAGGGCTCCGTCCACCGTGCTCCGATCGAGCCGCAGGTGCAGGCCGGGCATGCCACGGCGGGCGTACACCAACTGGCGCGGGCCGCCGAACAGGCCCCAGACCCCGATCTTGGCAATGCCGGTGACCACCAGCCCTCGGCGGGCGCCGGCGGCCAGCCGGAGCGACCGCTCGACGTACGCCACCCGCCGTACGGACCGCAGTGGCACGGTCAGGGCCCGTCGACCGAGCCAGAGTCGGTCCAGGCCGGTGAACTCGAAGGCCACCGCGTCACCGGAGATCCTCATCGTCGCCATCTGCTCCACCCGCGTTTCCTCGTCGTGGTCGGTCACTTCCGACCGGAGCCCGTTTCCCTCCGCCAGCCGCTGCCGCCGTCGGCGCCGCTTCTGGCCAGGACGACTATCTGTTCTATAAGTTGTATAGCAGATCCTCGGGCCGAGGGCGAGTGGCAGCCGAGCGCGACGGCGGGGAGGCCGGGGGGCGGGGGCGGGCGCCGCCGAAGCGCGGCGAGCTTGTCAGGGGGACTTGGACTGTTCTATAACTTGTGGAACAGAAGGGCGGCGGCGTGATAATCGAGGTGGACCCGAACAGCGAGGTCCCGATCTACCAGCAGTTGCGTGACCGGGTGGTCGAGGCGATCGCCAGCGGCGCGCTCCGGGAGGGCAGTCCGCTGCCCTCCACCCGGGCCCTGGCCACCGACTTCGGCATCAACTTCCACACCGTCAACAAGGGCTACGACCTGCTGCGCCAGCAGCGCCTGCTGCGGATCAACCGGAAGTCCGGCGCGGTGGTGCTCCGGGACGGCAACTCGGGACCGCCGGCACCGGAGTTCGTCGCCGACTGGACCGCCCGGGCCACCACCCTGTTGGCCGAGGCGACCGCGCACGGCCTGAACCGGGAAGAGGTGCTCGACATCTGCCGCACCATCCTGACGGCGTTCGGCGAGAGCCAGGAGGAGTCGCGATGATGACGGTCGCCTGGGTCAACATCGCGCTGCTCACCGTCGCCGGTTCCGCCTGGATGATGCCCTCGGTCCAGCGACCGACCCTACCGTTCGGGGTACGGGTGCCCGCCCAGCGGGCCGGCGACGCGGCGATCGCCGGTCAGATCCGCACCTTCCGGAGCAGGGTCGCCGCGAGTGGACTGGTCGGACTGCTGGCCGGCGTCGCCCTCACGCTGACCGTGGCCGGCGACGGCGACGACGACACCGTGGCGCTGGTCGGCCTGGCCCCGATGGTGGCACTGATGCTGCTGGTCGCGCTCTTCTATCTGCGGGCCCGCCGGGCGATCCAGCGGGTCAAGGCCGAGGACGGCTGGTACACCGGCGTCACTCAGCGGATCACGGTGGACACGTCGCTGCGTACCGGGCCGGAGCGGCTGCCCTGGCCGTGGATGCTGCCCGCGCTGCTGGTCCCGCTGGTCACGCTCGCCGCCGGGATCGCCGGCTACCCGGAGATGCCGGAACGGGTGCCGACCCGCACCAACGGTTCCACCGTGGTGGCCTGGCAGGCGAAGTCGCCGTGGGTGGTCGGCGTACCAGTGGCGATCGAACTGGCCAGCACGGTCCTGCTGATCGCCCTGCTCGCCTGGTCGTACCGGAGCCGGGCCGATCTGGAGCCCTCCGCTCCGAAGCGCTCGGCCAGCCAGCACCGGCTCTTCCTCCGGCGCTTCTCCCGGGCCCTGCTGGTGCTCGCCACCTGCGGAAACCTCACCATCCTCTGCGCCGTCCTGCCGATGTGGCAGGGACGGGCACCCGGTCCGCTGGCCACCGTCGCGATGCTGCTCTCCGCCCTGCTCGGCACCGTCTACGTGATCGTCGTGGCGGTGCGCGCCGGCCAGGGCGGCAGCCGGATCGCCACCGTCCCGGCCCCGCCGGCCGAACGCCCCGACGTCGCGCACCCCGACGACGACCGGCACTGGCGGCTGGCCGGCCTCTGCTACGTCAACCGCGACGATCCGGCGCTCCTGGTGCAGAAGCGGATCGGCGTGGGCTGGACCCTCAACTTCGGCAACCCCCGGAGCGTGCTGCTGCTGGCCGCCGTCGTGGCGGCGCTGCTGGCCGGCATCCTGGTGCCCGGGCTGGTATGAGGAATGGGCCGCCGGGTGATCCGCGGCCAGTGATCACCGGGTCAGCCGGGAACCCGGCCGTCGGAGCCGAGGACGGTGAGAAAGGCCACCCAGGCGGTCGGCACGAACCGGAGTACCGGGCCGGCCGTGTCCTTGGAGTCACGTACGGCGACGCCGGCGGCGAGCCGGGCCACCTCGACACAGTTGCCGCCCTCACCGCCAGATCGGCTGCTCTTTTGCCAGGTCAGCATGCTTTCGTCCGGCCGCATCCCGTCCGGTCCTCCCTCACGTCCAGAAGGCCGCCGTCTCCCTGAGCAGCCGCGCCGATTCTTTCCGCGACAACGCTGCCGCAACCAGGTGGTCGAAGGCAAGCGCGAAGGAGGCGATCTGGGCCGGCTCGTCGATGTAGAGCGCGCCGGTCCGATGTTCGGTGTAGACCAGGCCCGGATCGGTGGGCTCGGGAAAGCCGAGGATCGCGAACGGCCGGCCGAAGGCGGTGTACGCCGGGCTGCTGAACCGGACCACCCGCAGCTCGACGTGGGACCGTTCGGCCAGCACCGCCAGGTGGCCGAGCTGGTCGCGCATGACCGCTTCGTCGCCGACCCGGCAGCGCAGTACCGCCTCGCCGAGCACCACCCGCAGCCGCATCGGGTCGTGCTCGTGCAGCCGCCGTTGCCGGGCCAGCCGGAGCTCCACCTGCCGGGTCAGCTCCTCGGCCGGCGCGAGCGGCTGGGTGGACCGGATCAGCGCGGCGGCGTACGCCTCGGTCTGCAACAGCCCGGGCACCAGATGGGTCTCCACGGTACGGATCTCGGTCGCCTCGGACTCCAGTCCGACGTACACCTCGAACCAGTCCGGGATCGCGCCGCCGTAGGTGACCCACCAGCCGCGTTGGGTCGACTGCTTGGCCAGGGTCGCCAGCACCTCGCGGGTACGCTCGTCGGCCACCCGGTAGATGTCGAGCAGGGCGAGGACGTCGCGGGTCCGGGTGGAGTGCTTTCCCGCCTCGATCCGGGAGATCTTGGCATCGGAGCACTTCATCCGCTGTGCGACCTGGAGAAGGGTGAGCTGCTCCCGTTCGCGCAGGCGACGCAGCTCGATGCCGAGCCGGCGACGCCGGGCGGTCGGACTGATCGGCACGGAGTCCTCCCCGGATTCCTCCGTCGGTGGTGGGCACGCCACCGTCCGGCCGGCGGCGCACCTCCCGACGCGAGCGGAACTCACTGTCGTGGTGCCGGTCACCCTAATGGTTGATGTTGGTACGGCGCTCCGCAGGCACCCGGCGTCCGGTCCCGGGTACGACGACGAGCGGCCGGCGTCCGATGTCGGACGCCGGCCGCTCGCCGGTTCGTCGAAGTTGCCGACCGCCGGCCTGCCGCCGGGAGTCAGCCCTGCTCGCTCAGGCCGCCTGTAGTCCCTCGGCCCGGGCCAGCTCACGCAGCCGGCCCAGTGCCTGGATCTCCAGCTGCCGGATCCGCTCCCGGGAGAGCGAGAACCGGGAGGCGACCTCGGTCAGCGAGTGCTCGCGGCCGTCCTCCAGGCCGTACCGGGCCCGCATGATCCCGGCCGACCGGTCGTCGAGGTGGTTCAACAGGCCCTCGATGCGCTGCCGCTCCAGGCCGGTGAGCACGATCTCCTCCGGCGACGGGGCGTCGCTGTCCGCGACCAGGTCACCGAGGTTGGTGTCCCCGTCGTCACCGACCGGAGTGTCCAGCGAGACGGTGTCCTGCGACCAGCGGACCAGCTCGTGCACCCGCTCCACCGGCACGCCCAGCGCCGCCGCGATCTGCTCCGGCTCCGGGTCGCTGCCCAGCTCACGGGTGAGCTGGCGGGCCACGTTGCGCATCCGGTTGACGTCCTCGACCAGGTGCACGGGCAGCCGTACGGTGCGCTCCTGCTGAGCGATCGCTCGGCTGATCGCCTGCCGGATCCACCACGTCGCGTACGTCGAGAACTTGTAGCCCCGCTCGTAGTCGAACTTCTCGACCGCTCGGACCAGACCGGTGTTGCCCTCCTGGATCAGGTCCAGCATCGGCATCCCGGAGCGGACGTACCGGCGGGCGATGGAGACGACCAGCCGGAGGTTGGCCCGGATGAAGAGGTCCTTCGCCCGCTCCCCCTCGACCACCAGCCGCTCCAGCTCCGCGCGGCTGACGCCGACCGGGAGCTTCTCGGAGTCGATCAGGTGCTCAGCGTAGAGGCCAGCCTCGATGGCCTTGGAGAGGTCGACCTCGGCGGCGGCGTCGAGCAGCGGTGTGCGGGAGATCTCGTGCAGGTACACGCCGACCAGGTCGCGCTCCTCGGCGACCTCGTCGGTCCGCATCACGATCTTCTTCTCCACGTTCCCCACGGTCCCCTCGTCGTTACTCCCGGTGGCCCGGGTTCCTGCTCCTGCCATCCCCACGTTCATCAGCCCTCCCCGTAACTTCCGCTGTGCCCCGCGGTGCTGACACCTACACAACAGTTGAGACGCGTTAGGGATTCCATCTGGTGAGTCGAAAGTGTCACGAATGCCTGAGTAGTTGCTGAAAGCACGATCGACGTTTGCTGTCAGTCGTCTCGATCGGGGCATGTCGGAGCCGGCGATACCGCAGCTACGGGGCCTGCGACGGCTCTACACCGGCTATCGCATCATCGCCACACAACGACACACAGCGATCCACGTCACCAGGTTGCTGCGATACTCGTCACGCTTCGATATACGCACGGCGCGGCCAGTCGGTTCATCCCGCCGCCCCAGGGTTACCCCTCCGCCTGCCCAACAATCCGGAGCCCGGAGATAGTCCCGGGCCGGTACGTCGGGTCCCCGACACTCCCGGCGCCGCCCTCCGCAGGTCGGGCTGGGCCGGCCGGAAACCGGACTCCGGGGGCGTCGGCCGACGCCCCGGGAGTCAGCCGGCGAGCAGGGCGATCGCGCCGCGTACCTGGTTCGCCGAGCGATCCAGCGCGGCCCGGGCGTCGGCGGGGGCGGCACCGGACAGCAGCGACACCAGAGCGGCCTTCAGGTCACCGTCGGCCTCGGTCAGCGCGTGCTGCGCGACCTCCTCGGCACAGCCGGTCGCCTCCACGAGGATCGAGATCATCCGTCCCCGCAGTTTCGCGTTGGTGGCGACCATGTCGATCATCAGGTTTGAGTAGACCCGCCCCAGCCGCACCATCACGGCGGTGGAAAACCCGTTCAGCACCAGTTTCTGTGCGGTCGCGGCCTTCATCCGCGTCGAACCGGTAACCACCTCCGGGCCGGTCTCGACCCCGATGAACACGGTCACCGACCGGGCCGCCGCAGCGCCCGGATCGGCACAGATGAGCGCGGTGTCCGCGCCCAGGTCGGTCGCCGCGCGCAGCGCCCCGAGCACGTACGGGGTACGCCCGCTGGCGGCCAGGCCGACCACGAGGTCACCGGGGCGTACGCAGGACCGCGCCTCCTCGGCACCGCCGGCCTCGTCGTCCTCGGCATCCTCGACGGCCCGCCACATCGCGTCCGGCCCACCCGCCAGGTGGGCGCAGAACCAGCGGTCCGGAGCGTTGAAGGTGGGCGCCAGCTCGGCGGCGTCGAGCACACCGAGCCGCCCCGAGGTGCCCGCGCCGAAGTAGTGCACCCGGCGCCCGGACCGGAGCGCCGTCACGGCCAACTCGACCGCCACGGCGATCTCGTCCAGCACCTTCGCCACCGCGGCCGGTACCCGCCGGTCGTCCTCGTTGATCACCTTCAGGACGTCCCGGACGGACATCACGTCCAGGTCGAGACTGCGCGGGTTGCGCAGCTCGGTCGGGGAACTGACCCGGACCACCGCCCGCGGCTCCCGCCCCTCGGCCACGCCCGCCGTCGGGCCGGGGTCTCCGGGCCGCCCGCCGCCGTCCTCCGGCCGGTGGCCGGGCCCGGTCGGCGGGTAAGAGGACCCCGCGTCGGAATCCGGACGCGGGGTGGTGGCAGGTAGCGCACCGGGCTCGACCCGTCCGGCCGTCATGTCCGCCCCCCAGCGCCTCGGCCACCCCAGAGTCCGTGACTCACACCGCCGCCTCGCCTCGGCCAGAGCCCGTGCCTCATACCGTCGCCTCGCCGCGCACGGCGCCGCGTCGCGACACCGTCACGCCGGACCGGCCGGTCCGCCCGCTTCTCATGCCCGCCTCCCCTTGACCCGGTGCGGGAGCACCGCTTCGGCGGTGACCTCAAGTGCCCTCTTGGCTCTGGCCCGGTTACGCGCCGCGACCCCGACGAAGAGGCAGTCGACCACCGTCAACTGGGCGAGCCGGCTGGCCATCGCGCCGGACCGGTACGTCGTCTCCCGGGCCGCCGTGGTCAGCACGTAGTCCGCGACGTCGGTGATCGGCGACCGTGGGAAGTTGGTCAGCGCGACCGTGGTCGCCCCCCGGGCCCGCGCCTGCTCCAGCACCTCGATCGCGTCCAGCGTGGTGCCGGTGTGCGAGATGCCCATCGCCACGTCGCCCTTGCCGAGCAGAGCCGCCGAGGTCAGCGCGGTGTGCACGTCCGGAAAGTAGAACGCGGTCCGGCCGATCCGGTGCAGTTTCTGCTGGAAGTCGGAGGCGACGAAACCGCTCGCCGCAGCGCCGTAGATGTCGACCCGGCCGGCACCGCTGATCGCCTCGACCACCTGCTCGCAGACCGCCGCGTCGAGCTGCTCCGCGGTCTCCTCGACCGCCCGGGCGTCACTGAAGGCGATGGTCGCGATGATCTGTGCCAGGTCGGCGCCGGGCGGGATGTCGCCGCCGACGACCCGGGCGTCCGGCGGCTCCACCCGGCGGGCCGCCTCGGCGGCGAGCCGGATCCGCAGTTGCGGGTAGCCGTCCATGCCGACCGACCGGCAGAACCGGATGACGGTGGCCTCGGAGGTCTCGGCGGCGGTCGCGAGGTCTGTGATGGTCCGGCGAGCGGCGTCGGCGGGATCCGCCACGACGAGTCTGGCGACCCGTTGCTCGGCGGGCGACAGCGACGGGAGCAGGCCGCTGATATGGACAATCAGCCCACCTGTCTCGTGACTCGCAGAAACCTTCGCAGTCTTCACCACGGATGAAACTTACTTTCACGGAGGCGGGAGCGTCAACCGTGACGCGCTACACCTGCGAAAGTACGCCCAACGGGTGGGAAATTGCGGCCGGTCCGGCCAGCCGAGCGTGCCATTCCCACCACACCTTCGTCTCGGCAGGGTCACCGAGCCCGCAACGCTGGACGGCATCCGGGTGAATAGTCATCCATCGATAGGCTACCGGAGTGGCCCCGGCGGCGGGCCGGAAACCCGGGCGGAAACCGGTGCCCGACGGGCACGGGAGCGCCGCCCACCGTACGACGGGGCGGCGCGTCCGGGCCGGACGGGCGGCTCGGGCCTGGGTGCCACCGGGTGGTGGAGCCGATCCGGGTTGTCCAGATCGGACCGTCCGTCCCGCGGGTGGTCACCGGGCGTGGCTTGGGGTGGTGTGCCGGCGACCCGCCCGGTGCTGCCGATAGCGTGGCAGGCATGGCGGATCGCACTGTGTTCATCAGCGGCGGGGCGGGCGGGCTCGGCGGGGCGGTCACCGCCGCATTCGTCTCGTCCGGGTGGCGGGTGGTCGTACCCGTACGGCCGGCCGGCGGGGCGGAACCGGCGCCCCTCCCCGGCGAGGGGGGTGACGGGGTGCTGCGGGTAGCGGCGGACCTCAGCGATCCGGAACAGGTCGCGGCAGCGGTCGAGGTGGCCGGCGGTACCGCCGGGGCGCCGTTGCGGGCGGTGGTGAACCTGGCCGGCGGGTACGCGGCCGGCGGCCTGGTGCACGAGACCCCCGTCGCCGACTTCGAACAGATGATCGTCCGCAACCTGCGCCCGACCTACCTGGTCACCCGGAGCGCGCTGCCGTACCTGCTGGAGGCCGGCGGCGGATCGGTGGTCTGCGTCTCCTCCCGGGCGGCGCTCGCCCCGTTCCCCGGTGCCGCCGGCTACGTCACCGCGAAGGCGGCGGTACTCGCCTTCGCCTCGGCGGTAGCCGTGGAATACCGGCAGTCGGGCGTGCGGTGCAACACCGTGCTGCCGAGTGTCATCGACACGCCGGCCAACCGGGCGGCGCAGCCCAGCGCGGACCACTCCCGTTGGGTGGCCCCGGCGGAGATCGCCGGGGTGATCCGCTTCCTGGCCAGTGACGAGTCGGCGCCGACGAGCGGTGCGACGATACCGGTGTACGGCCGGGCCTGACCGACCCGGCCCCGGCCGGCTCGCCCCCGTCCGGTCCGGACGACCGGGTGGCCGGATCCGGCGTACCCAGCGGATCCGGGGCACCCCGCGAGCCGGTCGGGTCGAGTGCGCCCGCCGGGTCCGGTGAGCCGGTCGGGTCGGGTGGACCGGTGCCGGCCGAGCCGGTCGGGGCGGTCTCGGCGAGGTCCGGGACACCGACGGTCGATGCCGCTTCCGGGGCCGGCCCGGGACCGGAGTCCGCGACGCCCGGCACGGGGCCGGATCCGCCGGACGGTACCGGCGGCGGGCTGCCGAACCCGGGCGGTCGGCGGGCTGCCGGCAGCCAGTCCCGCACACCGGCCTGGATCGCCCGGGTCACCTCGTCCGGGGAGCGGTTGGCGTCCACCACCACGAACCCGGCGAACTCCGGCAGCGAGCGGTACGCCGCCGCTCCGGCGGCCAGGTAGGTGATGTCCTCGTGGTCGGTGCCCCGGGCCTCGATCCGCCGGTACGCCTCACCCGGGTCCACCGCGAGCAGGATGGTGATGTCGGGCGGGGGGAAGATCCGGTACAGCAGCCGGGCGAGGGTCTCCCAGCGACGCCCGCCGCCGTGCGCCCGGATGCTGGCGTACTGGCAGACCGAGTAGCGGTCCATCACGGCGACCTGGGAGCGGAGCCGGGAGCGGAGCAGCGCCCGCGCGATGGCCAGCCAACGCAGCCCCGACTCGGCCAGCAGCATCCCGTCCCGGCCCAGCAGGCGCTGGGCGTCCCGCCGGCCCAGTTTGCGAGCCAGCCGGCCGAACCACCGCCGCCCGCCGGCGTTCTGCCAGTACGTCGCCGGTATGCCGGCCTCGGTCAACGCGTCCGCCAGCCGGTGCGCCTGGGTGGTCTTGCCCGAGCCGTCGATTCCGACCAGGGCCACGGCCCGCAGCCGTCCCCCGTTCCGCCGCTCCTGGAGAGTTCGGGCCACGCTCAGCAACGGTACCCGGCCCGCGCAGCCCCCCGGCCCGACAAAGCCGCCGCCGTCCGGGCTGTGCGGGATGAGCCGTTCCGGCCGGCCCGTCCCGCGGGCCTGGCCACGCTCTCCGTGCCGGTACGTCCGGTTTCCGCTCAGGCCGTGCCGGTTCCCGCTCGGGGCCACCGCCACCGGATCCCGGCCCAGGTGTGAAGGAACGAAGTGCCGGGTACCGGTAAATCTCCACCCCATTGACCAGATGCCCAATGATCACCGACACGGGAGACCCGATGGATCACCGCGGCGACGAGACCCTTCTTGCCACCCTCAAGCGGGTCGCCGCCGTCCTGAAGCAGTCCGAGATCCCCTTCGCGCTGGGTGGCAGCTTCGCGGTGTACGCGCACGGCGGCCACTCCAGCGACCACGACGTCGACTTCCTCATCCGCGAGCAGGACACCGAGCGCGCCCTGGAGGCGCTCGTCGAGGCCGGCTTCACCGCCGAGCGCCCCCCGGAGGACTGGCTGGTCAAGGTCTGGGACAACGACCGGATGGTGGATCTGATACACCGGCCGATCGAGACCCCGGTCACCGACGAGACCTTCCGGGACACCGTGGTACGCCCGGTCGACGCCATCCACATGCCGGTGCTGTCGGCCACCCATCTGATGGTGCACAAGCTGCTCAGCTTCTCGCAGCACTACTGCGACTTCGCCCGTGGACTGCCGCTGGCCCGCTCGCTGCGGGAACAGATCGACTGGGACCGGGTACGCAAGGAGACGGCGCACTCCCCGTACGCCGAGGCCTTCCTGGTGCTGCTGGACCGGCTGGACGTGGTGCCCTACTCGCCGGCCGGCGAGGAGAAGCGCTACCCGGCCGGCGAGCAGAAGCGCTACTCCTCCTCGGCCGGGGAGGAGGAGGGAATGACCGGCATGGACGAGCGGAGCGAGGTGGCGACATGAACCAGCGCGGCACGGCGGGCACAGGTAGAACGAGGCGCGGGTCGTCGCCGGAGCCGCCCGACGACTATCTGGAGGCGGCTATCCAGCGCCTGCTCACCGAACGCACCGAGATCGCCGAACAGGGCATCACGGTGACCCGCCGGGACCACTCGGTGGTGCTCTGCGGCGAGGTGGAGAGCGCGCAGCGCCGCGAGGAGATCCTCCGCCTGGTGCTGGAGCAATTCCCCGAGGTGCCGGTGACGGTCGACATCGGACTGATCCGTACCCAGGCGCCGACCGAGGTGGAGGAGCTGCGGTGAGGGAGGCGACGACATGGTGATCCGGATCGCGGCGGTCGGCGACGTGCACCTGGACCAGGACGTGGTCGGGCGGTTCCGGCCGGCTCTGGAACAGTTGCCGGACAGTGCCGACGTCCTGCTGCTGGCCGGTGACCTGACCAGGCATGGCACCGAGTCCGAGGCCCGCTGCGTGGCGACCGAGTTCGGCAACCTCGGCGTACCGGTGGTCGCGGTGCTCGGCAACCACGACCACCACTGCGACGAGGTGCCGGCGGTGATCCGGGTGCTGGAGGACGCCGGCATCCTGGTGCTGGAGGGCACCAACGTGGTGCTGGAGTGCTCCGGGGTGCGGCTCGGCATCGCCGGCGCGAAGGGCTTCGGCGGCGGCTTCGCCGGCAGGTGCGCCAGCGAGTTCGGCGAACCGGAGATGAAGGCCTTCGTCCGGACCACCAGCGCCATCGCCGACCAGCTCGGCGAGGCGTTGCGCGAGATGGACTGCGACGTACGGGTGGCGCTGACCCACTACGCCCCGGTGCCCGACACCCTGGCCGGGGAGCCGCCGGAGATCTATCCGTTCCTCGGCTCGTACCTGCTCGGTCAGGCCATCGACTCGGCGCCGACCGAACTGGCCCTGCACGGGCACGCGCACGCCGGCAGCGAGCGGGGCACCACCCCGGGCGGGGTACGGGTCCGCAACGTCGCGCACCCGGTGATCAAGCAGGCGTACAGCGTGTTCCACCTGCACCCGCCCTTCGCCGGAGCCACCGCCGGCAAGGTTTCCGCGATCAGCGCCGGGGGTAGTTCCTGAGCCATGGAATTTTTGCTCTGGATCCTCGCGGTTGTACTGGTGGTCGCCGGTGTGCTGGCACTGTTCCGGCGGCAGATCCTCTGGGGCGTCGTGCTCATCATCGTCGGTCTGCTCGTCGGCCCCGGCGGCGTCAGCCTCTTCAGCTGACGCGAGGCCGACGTTGGCGCGGCGCCGGCCCTGCATCGCTGAAGAATCCCTGTCCGTACCGAAGAACCCCCGACAGGCAAGCCGGGGCGCCGCGCCCGGGTCTCCCTCTCTCCCCTGGACGACCCGGGCCCGGCGTCCCGGCGATCTGTCTTCTCCGGCCTACCGGCGACCGCCGCTCAACACCGTGGTACGCCGGGGATGAAGCCGTCGTAGCCGGTCAGGACGTAGGCGTCGGAGATGAACCGGCCGGTCCCGATCCGGTCCCAGATGTTGCTGGTGCCGTAGGTGCCGGTCACCGTCGTACCGGTGGTCTGGCAGTAGATGGTGACTCCCGCCCCGTCGGCGACCGTACCGACCGAGGAGTAGCCGGTGCCGGGGCCGGACCGGACGGTCAGCGGACTGCCCGCGGTGTTCACCGTGCCGGATCCGGTGCTCCCGCCCGAGCAGGCGTTGTCGCTGGTGTAGGTGCGGGTGCCCCAGTAGAGCGCCAGCGTGCCGTTGAACCGCACCTGGATGTCTGAACCGTTGAGCCGCTGTTCGTAGTGCAGGTGCGGGCCGGTGGAGCCGCCGGTGGTGCCGACGTACCCGATCACGGTGCCGTAGCCGACGGTCCGCCCGACGGCCGTGTTGAAGCTGTTCAGGTGGGCGTAGTAGGTCGTGTACCCGCTGCCGTGGTTGATCCGGACGTACTTCCCGTAGCTGGTGTTGCCGAGATCGGCGACGACGTCGACGGTGCCGGGGGCGCTGGCCACCACCGGGTCGCCCTGGTCGTCGGTGCGGTTGAAGTCGACGGCGTACGCCGGGCTGTGGTTGGTCCGGGTCTGCCCGGACCAGGACTGGCCGCACGGGAACGGCACCTTGAAGGTGGGTGCGGCGGCGGCCGGCGAGGCCGGCACCAGCACCGCGGCGGCCAGCAGCAGGCCGGCACCGACGGAAGCGGACAGGCGGAAGCGCACGATGACCTCCCATGGCGAAAGTTTTCCATGTGTAAATCGATCGTGGCAGAAAACTTCAGCAAGTGGAAGAGCGGAACCGGGCCCCGGGAGGACCCGCCGGTGGGGCCGATCCGGTATACCTGGACGACATGGCCTCGCCGACGTACCTGAAGAGCATGCCGCTGCACGCCGTGACCGAGGTCTACGGCGAAGCCGGCCTGCGGGACCGGTTCCGGCTGGAGGCCGAGCGCTTCACCCCGGCGGAGCAGACCCGGCTGGCAGCGGCGCTGGACCTCGCCGGCACGCTGCACCGCGACGACCGCCGGGTCCGCGAGCCCTACCTCAACCACCTGCTCCGGGTGGCCATCCGGATCATCTGCTACTACTCGGTGACCGACGTCGACGTGATCGTGGCGGCGCTGCTGCACGACGCGGTGGAGGACCACCCGGCGGAACTCGCCGGCCTGCCCGCCGGGACGACCGGGCCGGCGGCCACCGAGGCGGCGCTGGCCGAGGCGGCCCGGCGGTTCAACCCCCGGGTCGCCCGGCTGATCGCGGCGGTCACCAACCCGGAGTACGACCCCGACCGCGACCGGGACGAGCAGTACCGCGCGCACCTGGCGGTAAGCCTGGACCGGGAGCCCTGGGCCCGGGTGATCAAGGTGTCCGACTTCACCGACAACGGCGTGGGGGTCATCCACACCACCGGCGACAAGGTGCACCGCTCGGCCCGGAAATACCGGCCCCTGGTGCCGCTCTTCCGTGACCTGGTCACCCGGCCGGACACCCCGCTGGCCGCCGAGGCCCGGGCACACATCCTCGGCCAGCTCGACCTGGCCGAGCAGCGCTTCGCCGCGATCCTCGACGAGCCCGAGGCCGTACCGGCGGCCCCCGCGTCCGAGTAGCCGGGCGGCGTCCGGCCGGCCCGGCGGTTGAGGTCGGGTTTCCGAATCGTTACGGCCTCGTGGCTCGCCGGGGCTGGACGACCATGGCTGCAAGCGCTTACATGTGGTGACGCCCATAGGCCGGCTCGGTAGCCAACAGGCAATCGGCACGCCGGCACGAAAGGAGGACGGCATGGCGGTCCAGTCCAGACCACGCCAGGCCTTCGCGATCGCCAGTGTGTTGGCCTTGGCACTTGGCGCCACCGCCTGTTCCGGCGACAGTGAGAGCGGGCTCGACCCCGACTCGGCGGAGTGCGCACCGTACTCGGCCTACCAGGGTCACGACGGCGAGAGCGTTTCCATCTACGCGTCGATCCGGGACGCCGAGGCCGACCTGCTGCGGCAGTCGTGGAAGCAGTTCGAGGACTGCACCGGCATCGAGATCGACTACGACGGCAGCGGCGAGTTCGAGGCCCAGCTCCAGGTGCAGGTCGACGGCGGTAACCCGCCCGACCTGGCCTTCATCCCGCAGCCCGGGCTGCTCGCCCGGTTCGCCCAGGCCAACAAGCTCAAGCCGATGACGGCGGAGCAGAAGACGTTGGCCGAGGCCAACTACCCGGCCGACTGGCTGAAGTACGCCACCGTCGGCGGGCAGCTCTACGGCACCCCGCTCGGCGCGAACGTGAAGTCCTTCGTCTGGTACTCGCCGAAGGCGTTCGCCGAGAAGGGCTACCAGGTGCCGACCACCTGGCAGCAGTTGATGGAGCTGAGCGACAAGATCGCGGCGACGAACCAGAAGCCCTGGTGCGTCGGGCTGGAGTCGGGCGACGCCACCGGATGGCCGGCGACCGACTGGATCGAGGACCTGATGCTGCGTACGCAGACGCCGGAGGTCTACGACCAGTGGACCACCCACGGCATCCCGTTCAACGACCCCCGGGTGCTCCAGGCCGTCGACCAGGCGGGTCAGGTCCTGAAGAACCCGAAGTACGTCAACGGCGGCTACGGTGACGTGAAGAGCCTGACCACCACCCCGTTCCAGGAGGGTGGCCTGCCGATCCTCCAGGGCCAGTGCTCGATGCACCGGCAGGCGAACTTCTACGCCAACTACCTGCCGAAGGGTACCAAGATCGGCCCGGACGGCGACATCTACGCCTTCTACTTCCCGGCGGTCGACCCGGCCAAGGGCAAGCCGGTACTCGGCGGCGGCGAGTTCACCGTCGCCTTCACCGACGGCCCGGCGGTGCAGGCCGTCCGGCAGTACCTGATGACCGGCGAGTACGCCAACTCCCGGGCCGGACTGGGCAACTGGATCACGCCGAACAACAAGCTCGACGTCAGCAAGGTCCAGCAGGAGGTCGACAAGCTCTCGATGGAGGTCCTGCTCGACAAGAGCGCGGTCTTCCGGTTCGACGGCTCCGACCTGATGCCCGCCGCCGTCGGCTCCGGCACCCTCTGGAAGGGCATGATCGACTGGGTCAACGGCAAGGACACCAAGAGCACCCTCGACTTCGTCGAAGGCTCCTGGCCGAAGTGACACCCCGACGGTCCGGCCCGCGCCACTGCGGGCCGGACCGTTCGGCTTCCCGAACGTCTTGGCGTTGGAGGCGCTGATGGATTTCGCCGACGAGGCACCAAAGCTGCTGATGCTGCTCTACGGCCTGATCGCCTTCGCGGTCGTGGTCGGCGGACTGCTCGTGCTGCTCGACGTCGTACCCAACTGGTTCGCCCGGCGCCGCGAGGCGGCCCTGATCGCGGCCTCGGCGCAGGGCTCGGCGGTCGCCGCCGGTCCCCGGCCGCGCCGCCGGTCGGTGGCGAACCGCCCGGAGGGCGCGCTCGCGCTCTTCTTCCTGCTGCCCACCCTGGCACTGCTCACGATCGGCCTGGTCGTACCGGCCGTCCGGACCACCATCTTGTCCTTCATGGACGGTGGCAGCAACAACTGGGTCGGGCTGGCCAACTACCGGTGGATGTTCGCTCAGGACGAGATCTTCGGCATCCTCACCAACACCCTGATCTGGGTGGTCCTGGTGCCGCTGGTGGCCACCACCATCGGGCTGCTCTACGCCGTCCTGGTCGACCGGGCCCGGTTCGAGGCGGCGGCCAAGGCGCTGATCTTCATGCCGATGGCGATCTCGTTCGTCGGCGCCAGCATCATCTGGAAGTTCGTCTACGCCTACCGCTCCGGCGAGTACGACCAGATCGGCCTGCTCAACCAGGTCTGGGTGATGCTCGGCGGCGAGCCGCAGCAGTGGCTCAACAACCCCCCGCTGAACACCCTGCTGCTGATCGTGATCATGATCTGGATCCAGGCCGGCTTCGCGATGGTGGTGCTCTCGGCCGCGATCAAGGCGATCCCGGCCGACGTCGTCGAGGCGGCCCGGCTGGACGGGGTGAACCCCTGGCAGATGTTCTGGCAGATCACCCTGCCGAGCATCCGGCCGGCCCTGATCGTCGTGGTGGTCACGGTCTCGATCGCCACGCTCAAGGTCTTCGACATCGTCCGGACCACCACCAACGGCAACTTCGACACCGGCGTGATCGCCAACGAGATGTACAACCAGGCGTTCCGGTTCGGCCAGACCGGCCAGGGGTCGGCGCTGGCCGTCTTCCTCTTCGTCCTGGTGATCCCGATCGTGATCTACCAGGTCCGCAACCTGCGCAAGCAGCGGGAGGCATGAGATGACCACCACGACCCCTCCCGCGCTGGCCGGTACGCAGTCCGTCGCCACCCCGCCGGTCACCCGGGCCGCCCGGGTACGCCGCCGGCTCAACAACCCGTTCGCCACCGCCGCGTCGATCCTGATCGCGGTGCTCTGGACGGTGCCCACCTTCGGGCTGTTCGTCTCGTCGTTCCGGCCCGAGGACGAGATCAAGACCACCGGCTGGTGGACGGCGTTCACCAACCCGCAGTTCACCCTGGAGAACTACCAGGAGGTGCTCTTCGGCCGCTCGGCCTCCTCCGGGCAGCTCGCCGGCTACTTCATCAATTCGCTGGTGATCACGATCCCGTCGGTGCTCTTCCCGCTGGCCTTCGCCGCGCTGGCCGCGTACGCGCTGGCCTGGATCAACTTCAAGGGGCGGGACTGGATCTACATCGCCGTCTTCGCGTTGCAGATCGTGCCGTTGCAGATGGCGCTGGTACCGCTGCTCAGCTTCTTCTCCGAGGGGGTCAGCCTGGGCGGTGTCGAACTGATGCCGGCGTGGAACCTCGACGACGAGGAGAAGTTCGTCCAGGTCTGGTTCGCACACACCTGCTTCGCGCTGCCGGTCGCCGTCTTCCTGCTGCACAACTTCATCTCGCAGCTTCCGAAGGACCTGATGGAGGCGGCCCGGGTGGACGGCGCCACCCATCCGAAGATCTTCCGCTCCATCGTGCTGCCGCTGATCGTGCCGGCGCTGGCCGCGTTCGGCATCTTCCAGTTCCTCTGGGTCTGGAACGACCTGCTGGTGGCGCTGATCTTCGCCGGTGGTGGCAGCGAGACGGCACCGCTGACCGTACGCCTGGCCGAGCTGGCCGGTACCCGGGCCAATGAGTGGCAGCGGCTCACCTCGGGCGCGTTCATCTCGATCGTCGTACCGCTGATCGTGTTCCTGTCCCTCCAGCGCTTCTTCGTGCGTGGCCTGCTCGCCGGCGGCGTCAAGGGCTGACCGGCCGTCGCGGGTCGACGGCCGCCGGGCGGGCGGACCGCCCGGCGGCCGGGACCCGGACCCGGCAGCCGTGGCCGGCGGTACGGCCGGATCAGGATGGCACCGTGACCACAATCGACGACGTGGCCCGGCTGGCGGGGGTCTCCACCGCCACCGTCTCCCGGGCGCTGCGCGGGTTGCCGACGGTCTCCGAGTCGACCCGGATCCGGGTCCTGCTCGCCGCCGAGCAACTCGACTACACCGTGTCGCCCAGCGCCTCCCGGCTGGCCGGCGGCAAGACCGGCACCGTCGCCGTGATCGTCCCCCGGATCACCCCCTGGTTCGTCGGTGCCGTGGTGGAGGCCGCCGAGGAGGTCCTGCACGCCGCCGGGTACGACCTGCTGCTCTACAACATCGGCGGCCGGGAGCACGCCCGGACGCGCCTGCTGAAGTCCAACCTGCCCAAGCGGGTCGACGCGGTGATGCTGGTGGCGACGCCGATGCGCGCCGACGACCTGGCCACGATCGCCAGCCTGGCGCTGCCGGGCGTCACGGTCAGCTCCGGCGTGGTGGTGCCGGGCTGGCCGAGCATCCGGATCGACGACCAGGCGGCCGGCCGGACGGCCACCGAGCACCTGCTGAGCCTCGGTCACCGGCGGATCGCCTGCGTCTGGGGCGACCCGGACGACGAGTTCGCGCATCCCGCCCACCTGGAGCGGCACCGCGGCTACCGGGAGGCGCTCGGGGCCGCCGGCATCAGCCCCGATCCCCGGCTCGAGATCGAGGTCCGGGCGGACGCCGAGGGGGGCCGGGCGGCCACCGAACGGCTGATCGCGCAGGGCGAGCTGCCCACGGCGATCTTCGCGAGCTGTAACGAGCTGGCGATGGGTGTGCTGATCGCGCTGCGGATGGCCGGAGTGCGGGTGCCGCAGCAGGTCAGCGTGATCGGCATCGACGACCACGACCTGGCCGGCGCGTTCGGCCTGACCACCGTGGCCCAGCCCGCGGCCGAACAGGGCCGGCTCGCCGCCGGTACGCTGCTGGGCCCGCTGGCCGGCCGGGCCCGGACCGGAGAAGAGCCGGCCCCGGTGATCCTGCCCGCCCGGCTCGTCGTACGCGATTCGACCGGTCCGGCTCGGGAGGACTGAACCTCGATCCCCGGGAAGACCGGGGAAGACCGCACCTCGAACCCCGGGAAGGGAAGAGGGTCTCGATCCTCGGCAGGACGGGGCCTCGATCGTCCGGAAGACTGGACCTCGACCGACCGGATCCGTACGCCGGGCCCGCCCGCGCGTCGTGACCGATGGGAGAGCACCCTGAACAGCACCGAGACGATGTCCTCCGCCACCGCCGCCGAGCCGGCCCCGGGCGACGGGCCGACCCAGGCCGGGCCATGGTGGCGGGACGCGGTCATCTACCAGATCTATCCGCGCTCCTTCGCCGACTCCGACGGCGACGGTGTCGGCGACCTGCCCGGGATAACAGCCCGGCTGGACCACCTGGTCGAGTTGGACGTGGACGCGGTGTGGCTGTCGCCGTTCTATCCGTCGCCCCAGGCGGACGCCGGCTACGACGTGGCCGACTACCGTGACGTGGATCCGCTCTTCGGCACGCTGGCGGACCTCGACCGGCTGATCGCCGAGGCCCACGGCCGTGGCCTGCGGTTCATCGTCGACCTCGTGCCCAACCACACCTCCTCGGCGCATCCGTGGTTCACCGCCGCGCTGGCGGCCGGGCCGGGCAGCCCGCAGCGGCAGCGTTACATCTTCCGGGACGGTCGCGGCCCCGGCGGCACCGAACCGCCGAACGACTGGCAGAGCGTCTTCGGCGGCCCGGCCTGGACCCGGGTCACCGAACCGGACGGCAGCCCCGGGCAGTGGTATCTGCACCTCTTCGACCGTGGCCAGCCGGACCTCAACTGGGACCTTCCGGAGGTCCGCGCCGAGTTCCGGGACATCCTGCGGTACTGGCTGGACCGGGGGGTGGACGGGTTCCGGGTCGACGTGGCGAACGGGTTGGTCAAGCAGGCCGACCTGGCCGACTGGCATCCGCCGGTGGAGCCGGTCACCGGCGAGGGCACCGAGGGTCCCCGGCCGCCGATGTGGGACCAGGACGGGGTACACGAGATCTACCAGGACTGGCGGCGGGTGCTGGACGAATATCCGGGCGAGCGGATCCTGGTCGCCGAGGCGTGGGTGCAGTCCGCGGAGCGGCTGGCCGCGTACGTCCGGCCGGACGAGATGCACCAGGCGTTCAACTTCGAATACCTGGAGGCGGCCTGGACCGCCCCGATCCAGTACGCGGTGATCACCCGCTCGCTGGCCGCCAACGAGGCGGTCGGCGCCCCCACCACCTGGGTGCTCTCCAACCACGACGTGCTGCGGCACGCCAGCCGGCTCGGGCTGCCGGTCGGCACGCCCCGGCCCCGGGGCATCGGCGTCGACGACCCGCAGCCGGACTCCGTCGTCGGGCTGCGCCGGGCCCGGGCGGCCACCCTGCTGATGCTCGCGCTGCCCGGCTCGGCCTACCTCTATCAGGGAGAGGAGCTGGGGCTGCCGGAGCACACCACGCTGCCGGACGAGGCCCGGCAGGACCCGACCTGGGAACGGAGCGGGCACGCCGAGCGGGGCCGGGACGGCTGCCGGGTGCCCATCCCGTGGGAGGCGGACGCCCCGTCGTACGGCTTCGGGCCGGGGGACGCGAGCTGGCTGCCGCAGCCTCCACTCTGGGCCGAGTACGCCCTGGACCGGCAGCGCGGGGTGGTCGGCTCGACGTACGAGCTGTACCGGACCAGCCTGCGGCTGCGCCGGGAGCTGCGGCTCGGCTCCGGCACGGTGTACTGGCTGACCAGTCCGGACGACGTGCTCTACTTCCGCAACGGGGAGCTGCGGGTGCTGACCAACTTCGGCGCCGACCCGGTCGAGCTGCCGGCCGGTGCCGAGCTGGTGCACGCCAGCGGTCCACTCGACGCCGACGGCCGGGTGCCGACCGACGTCACGGTCTGGATCCGGGTCGCCGAGGAGGCCGGTACCCGATAGAGGTCGGCGGCGGCGACCGGGCGGTGAAAGCGGTCTGACAGCCGGTGCAGGTCTACTGGAGCGGTCGACACACCCGTGGGACCTGGGGGGAAAATATGATCACCCGACTGCGCCGGCTCGTCCTGACCACCGCCCTGGCCGGCGGCCTCGTCCTGGGCGGCCTCGCGGCCAGCTCGCCGGCCAGCGCCGCCACCGACGGCCGGGGAACCGCTCCGGTCAGTCCGATGATGTACGTCGAGTACGGGCCGTTCTCCAGCCTGGACGCGTGCTACATCCACCGCGGGCTGAACGACTGGCCGTACAAGACCGACTGCATGCTCGAGTGGGATTCCCGGCATCCGCTCGGCTTCTACTACGGCGAGTACAACCGGTAGTCGGCGGACCGGGCCGGCCGGGCGGGGATCCCCGGCCGGCCGGGCGCCGTGCGGGGGCCCTCGGTCCGGCCGGCTCATGCCGACCGGCCCGAGGGCGGCGGTGCCGAGCCGACCGGCCGGTCGTCCGGGGCGACCTCCCCGGCCCGTACGGTGAGCAGCTCGTGCACCCGGCGGATGTCCTCGGGAGCGCTGCGTGAGGCGAGCCAGTACATGATCCCGGTGGGCAGGAAGAAGAGCTGGAAGGCGGCGAGCCCGACGGCGAAGTTCAGCGGTGGCGGGAACGCCGCGCGCAGCGCCGAGGCCGCCACCCCGATCAGCCCGTTGCCGGCCGCCCGGCCCACCCCGTTGACCAGGTTGCCGAGGCTGTAGACCGTACCCCGGTGTTCCGGCGGGTTGACGTCGGCGATCAGCGCGAACCAGTTCGGCGAGTTGGCCGAGGTGAGGCCGAGCGCGAACAGGGCGGTGAGCAGGCTGAGCCCGACCGTCGGCTCGGTGAGGACGCTGCCGAGCACGGCCGCGGCCACCGCACCGGCACCAGCGCCGTCCGGCACGTCGATCCGGATCGGCACGAAGAAGAGCACCGCGTAGAACGGCACCGCGGCCAGCACCCCGATCGCCGCGACCATCGCCCGGCCCCGAGGGGTACGCCGTTGCGCGGCGTCGCCGACCAGCCCGCCGACGATGGAGAGCACCCCGCCGAGCTGGAAGAGTACGGCGAAGATGCTGCCCACGACGGTCGCGGTGGCCGACGAGTAGCCCTGGGCCTCGGCCCGCTCCCGGAACAGCGCCGGCAGCCAGACCAGCGAGCCGAAGGCCACCTGCGCGGTGAGCCCCTGCAACACCAGCCACCGGTTCGTCCGGCGGCGCAGGATTCCGGGCAGGTCGGCCCGGCTGATCCGGTAGTCGTAGTCCGCGCCGACCGCCAGCGCACCGGTCAGCTCCGGCTCGCTCTGGCCGCGCCGGATGTCGTAGGTGAGCAGGTAGGCCACGGTCGCCACCAGGCCGGCGACGCTGAGCAGCAGGAACGGGCGCCGCCAGTCCTGCGCGCCGAGCACGCCGCCGACCAGAGTGCCGGCCAGGGTGCCGATGCCCTGGGAGAGTCCCCAGAAGCTCAGCACCACGCCCCGGCGGCGCGGGCTGACCAGGTCGGTGACCACGGAGAAGCCGACCGAACCCACCGCGCCGAGCCCGATCGCGGCCAGCAGTTGTGCGCCGAAGAACGCCAGGTAGGTCGGGGCGACGGCGCTGCCGGCCGTCCCGGCGGCCCAGAGCAGCGTGCCGACCATGAGCAGCGGCTTGCGGTTGGCCCGGTCCCCGACGTACGCCCAGCCGACCGCAGCCACCGCGCTGACCAGGAAACTCGTCGCGGTGACCGCGCCGATCGCGCCGGCAGGGACGTCGAGCGCCGGGGCGATGGAGCCGTAGAGCGGTGGCACCAGCCCGATCGCGACGTTGTCCAGCGAGGCGAGCACCACGAAGACCGCCACGCTGTAGAACCGGTGGACCGGGCCCCCACCTCGGGCGACTCTCCGGCCACCGATCGTCATGTCCGGCACTCAACCAGGATCAGGTAACGGCGGGGTGACGGTAGCGCCGGGTGGGCGTACCCGCGCAAAGACTAGGTTGAACTCTAGCTAGGGCTTGGTAGAGTACGAGCATGCCCAACCCCCGGATGACACTGCCCACCCGGGCGGTGCTGCGTACCCTGCTGGAGCACCCGTCGCGCGAGTTCTACGGCTTGGAACTCTGCGCCGCCGCCGGGCTGGCCAGCGGCACCATCCATCCCATCCTGGCCCGGCTGGAGAGTCTCGGCTGGCTGCGATCCCGCTGGGAGGATCTGGACCCGCATGAGGCCGGTCGCCCACGCCGCCGGTATTACTCCCTCACCTCGGACGGGGCCGTCCAGGCTCACCGGGCACTGGCCCGGGTGGACGCACGGGTGGCCAAGCTCGGCACCCTCCGGCCCGGACTCGCCGGAGGGCAGTCGTGACCGGGCAGGAGCAGCCGGCGGAGGCGTACGAGATCACGGTTGGCAACGCCCTGCGGCACGCCGACACCGCCGACGAGGTGGTGCTGCGGGTCCTGGCCGGCCTGCGCGCGGCCGGCGGGCCCCGGTCCGGCCCGCAGCCGCACCGCGCGACGTCGGACTGGCCGCTGCCGCGCCGGGTGCCGGGCCTCGACCCCGGCCCCTACGCGCCATGGGCGGACCAGCCCCTCGTCCCGGCCGTCCGGGAAGCCTCGGCCATCGCCCGGAACACCAGCAACTACCTGCGGGGATGGCGCCTCGGCAACGAGGCCGTCCGGGCCGCGAGGCCGGCGGCGGCCGCGGCCGTGGCCGCCCGGATTCCGCCTCCCCCGGCGCTACCCGGCGGGGTCCGCCACCGGATCGCCGCCCGGACCGGCGCCGCCGCGATGCGGCTGATCGGTCTCGTCGTGCAGGCCCTGCCAGCCCCGGAACGCCCCCGCTACCAGGAGGAGTTCCGGGCCGAACTGAGCAGGCTGAGCGGCCTGCACCAGCTCGGTTACGCCACCCGCCTGCTGCTGTCGATGGTCGCGCTCCGGCGCGCGCTGCGGCAGCCGCGGGTCGAGGCGGAGTAGCCGTGCCGCTACGCCGGGCGGGCGCGGTCGCGGCGGGCGGCGGGCTCGTCACCGGCCTGTCGATGGTGGACTGGCCGGTGCTGCTGGCGCTCTTCGCGGTCAGCGCGATGGCGGTGGGCGCCATCTGTTGGGTGGTGAGCGACCAGGACCGCCCGAAGCGGCTCGCGCTGCTGATCCATAGCTGGCGCGGTCAGCCGCCCCCGGCGCGATCAGGTGCCCGGCCGGTGGCCCGCCGGTCATCGGCCCCGGGATCGCGCGCCGGGAAGGCTGCCGGGGCCGCCGACGGTCGGTGACCCGGGTCAGCCGGACGGGGCTACACCCGGCGCTGTGACACGTACCGGGCCGGCGGCGCTATCCGAGTAGCCGGCTGGGGTGTGGGGTACGCCCGGTGCCCCCAGCCACCGAACCGCACCCCAGCCGGCCCGTCGCCTTTCGCATCACCGTGACGGAACCGGACGGCCGGTCACCGGGGCGGCAGCACGTCGCGCCGCTCCTCGACCCGGCGATACTCGGTCGGCTCGGTGGCGCTGACCTGGCGGTATTCGGTCGGCTCGGTGGTGGTCACGACCGAGCGGCGCCGGTTGTTCCAGATCACCGTGGTCATGATCAGACCCAGTACGCCGGCCGCCATCAGGATCCAGCCGACCACGTCCAGGTCCAGGCCGCCCAGGCTGACGTTCAGTGCGAAGGTGAGGATCGCGCCGAGCGCGATCAGGAAGATGCTGGTGCCGATACCCATGACACGCCTCCTCGTGGGGGGATGCTTGGCTGTCCTGGTCCTGCTACCCAGTCGCCGAGCCGACGAATCGTCACACCGGGCTGACCTGCCGAAACATCGCGACTGGCCCGGTCGAAGCCGCCGCTGCCGGTCGAACCGCCGTCGGCTCCGACAGCGACCAACCCCGTCACCCTGTCTGGGTCGCACCCCGAGGCCGCTCCGAAGGGATAACGGCGGCCCCGTTGTGCTTCCGTGTCGGTGCCGGCCCCGGATGATGCGCGGGGAAGCGGAGGCCGGTGCCGACGTTTCGGGGGCTGCCGGACCGGCGCTAACGGCGCCGGGGCACCCAGTAGATGATCTGCCCGACAATCAGCGCGGGATGCCGGTCGGGCAGCGCTTCCAGGGCGCGGGCGAGGTACATCATCAGCCCCACCCGGTCGCCCTTGAAGCCGATCAGCAGTGACAGGCGGGCCGGCGCGCAGGGCCAGTCGTGTTCGCATTCTCGGCAGGCGTAGGTATCCGTAGGGACGTGCTGCCCGGCCGCCCGGCGCGCACGCAGCCGCCGTCGGGCGATGTGCCGTTCCCATCGCACCCACGGCCCGATCACGGGCTACACCCGCTCGGCATGCCGGGCTCGGTGCTGCTGCGCTGGGGTCAAGCCGCCCGCCCGGCCGTTGGCCAGGTGTGCCCGGGTCGGCCCCTTCCACCCGTCGTACCGGCCCGCGTTGCGGGAGTCGGGGAAATCGACCCACGGGCGCTGTGGCTGTTCCGGCGGTAGAGGGGGTGGCGGCGCTTCCCCGTGCCCGGCCCGTTCTTCCCTGGCGATCCTGGCGTCCACCGTGGCAGCCCGGACCGCCCGGCGGAACTCGGCACCCGTCAGGGACGCACTCTCGGCGGGTGCGGTGTCGGCACCCGCCGATCGTGTGCTCCTACTACCCCGCCGGGGGTAGTAGGAGCACACGCCGGGATCCGAGTCGGGGCAGATCCATCGATGTCCGCACCAGCAGTACCGCCACAAGCGCCACCATGCCCGACGATGGCGAAGTCTCGTCCCTCGTACCAGTCTCATTCTTTTGCCCTCCCGTTCCGGTAAACAACAGGAAAGGGGCGGCGCTCGTGTCCGCTACGAGCAACCGCCCGTTGACGGAAAGACGACCCACCATCGGGGCAGATCTTGCGGGCCACGCCTCCGGCATGTTGAAGCGGGCCGCGGTAATGGCTTTTCCGTCTGCTCTCCACCCTGGACCGTGAGTGCGCGGTAACGGAAGATGAATAGGACGACCGCCCAATGATGGCGACAACACCCACCGACCACCCGGGGTGATAACCATGAATGGCCAATCGGCATCGCTGCCGGCCCGCATCCGGGAGCTACGCACGCAGCGGAAGCTGTCTCAAGACAGGCTTGCCACCGCAATCGGCGTGTCGAAGTCCTCGGTGCAGTACTTCGAGTCAGGAAAGCTGATCCCACAGGAAGGCACCGCGCAGCGCCTAGACGACGTGTTCGGCACCGGCCGCGAAATCCAAGAACTGGCAAAGACCGCACACGAAGACCTGCGCCCGTGGCTGCGCCCATGGGCCGAGCACGAGCGCCGCGCACTGTTGCTGCGGACCTGGGAACCGCTGTTGATCCCGTGTCCGCTACAGCGTGAGCCGTACATGCGAGAGATGTTCGCGGGAGTTCCGGCGAACGCGGGGAGGGTGGAGGATCTCGTCGCGAACCGGACAGCCCGGCAGGCAGCAATTATGGATCAAGACCCACCGGTGACGATTTCCTGCATCATCGCGGAATTCGCACTCCGGCGAGGTCCGCGCGAGGTCATGAAAGATCAGCTCGGATACCTGGCCGACATCGGCGACAGACCATCCGTCACGGTGCGCGTGCTCCCGGATGCCGCCGGCGGGCTGCACGCTGGTCTGGGTGGTCCGATCTCGCTGGCGACCCTGAGAGACGGCAAGCGGATCTCATACCTTGATGACCAGTTACAGGGCAAGGTAGTGACCTCGGCGGGGGATGTGGGTAAGCTGGAGCAATCCTGGGAGTCGATCAACGGCTTGGCGATGGCGGCCGACCAGAGCAGAGACCTACTTCTGGAGCTACTCAATGACCACACGTGACGCCCCGGCCTGGCGGAAGTCCACGCGTTCCGGCGGCAATTCAAACTGTGTCGAGGTGGCCGACAACCTTCCGGGCCGGGTGCTGGTCCGGGACACCAAGGACCGGGACGGCGGAACGCTGACCTTCGGCCCGGCCGCCTGGCGGGCGTTCGTCAGCCTGGCGAAGTCGCACGCCTGACACCGGCCCGCACCTCCGGCGCGGCGGCACCGACGAACCGGTCACCGGACCGGCCGTAGCCGGCCCCCAAGAACGACGAATTGCCCCCGGCCCGGGGATTCCCGGGTCCGGGGGTTTCGTCATCCCAGGTCAGATCGCGTCCGACACCAGCCCGAACGCCCTGACGTCACGGTCTGTCCCTCGGTGCCGAGTGGACGTCAGGGTGCGCAGCTCGGGTCGCGGTCGGCGAAGTCGGCGCAGCGGAACAGCGACGGGTTGACCTGCGAGGGCGGGCGCCACGTCAGCGACGCCTGCTCGTAGTCGTACGCCAGGGCCAGCAGTCGGGCCTCGGTGTAGGCGGTACCCAGGAAGGACATCCCGACCGGGCGACCGTTCGCCGGGTCGTACCCGATCGGGACCGCGACCGACGGGTACTGCGCCCGGGCGCCGATCCCGGCCGACCCGCTGCCGACGAAGACGATCGCCTCCAGGTTCTCGGCGGCGAGCACCGAGTCGATCCGCTCCCGCGCCCCGGCGATGCCGGTGTCCCGGTTTGTCTCGTACGCCGCCTTCGCCGCTGCATCGGTCAGGTCGATCTCGTTCGAGGTGACGAGCTGGGTCTGGCCGAACTTGATCGTGCCCTCGTCGACGTGCGCCAGGTTCCACTTCACCACGTCGTCGAGGGTGTCCATCGGCGCGCTGCGGGGCAGCCGGGCCAGGTAGGCGTTCAGGTCCCGCTTGAACTCGTAGCTCAGGATGCTCGGCGGCAGGCCGCCGGTGTTGACCGTGACCGGCACGACCGTGGCGCCCCGGGCCCGCAGCACGTCCAGCGCCTCGGTGAACAGCACCCCCTGGTTGCCGGTCGGGCTGCTGGCGACCCCGATCCGCTTGCCCTGCAACGCGGTCGTCGAGAGCGTCCGGGTGTAGTCGGTGCCGACCACGCCCGAACTGGTCCCGGTGACCGGGTCCTCCGGGTCGATCCCGGTCAGCGCGCTGAGCAGCGCGGCGGCGTCGTAGACGGTCCGGGTCATCGGCCCGGCGGTGTCCTGGCTGGCGGCGATCGGCACCACCCCGGTCCGGCTGACCAGACCCACCGTCGGCTTCACCCCGACCAGCGAGTTCGCCGCCGACGGGCTGAGAATCGAGCCGGAGGTCTCGGTACCGATGGTGACGGTGGCCAGCGCCGCCGCCGCGGCCGAGCCGGAACCCGAACTGGACCCGCTCGGGGTCTGGCTGACGTCGTACGGGTTGAGCACCTGGCCGCCGAGTCCGCTGTAGCCGGACGGCATCCCGTTGGTGGTGAAGTTGGCGAACTCGGTCAGGTTGGTCTTACCCAGGATGATCGCCCCGGCCGCCTTCAGCCGGGTCACCAGGAAGGCGTCCTTCGCCGGGTACGACGTCGCCAGGGCCATCGCTCCGGCGGTGGTGGGCAGCCCCGACAGGTCGATGTTGTCCTTGATCAGCACCGGGATGCCGTGCATCGGTCCCTTCGCCCGGCCCTTGCGGCGCTCCTGGTCGGCCCGCTTCGCCTGCGCGACCGCGTCCCGGGCGACCACCCGGACGGCGTTCAGGCCCGGGCCGTTGGTGTTCAGCGTCCGGATCCGCTCCAGGTATGCCTGGACGAGTTCCTCGGAGGTGATCCGCCGGGCGGCCAGCGCCTCGCGGATCTGCGGGATACCGGCCCGCTCCAGGTCGAGCGGGAACGGCCGGTGCCGCCCGGTCGCCTCGGACGGTACGCCGAGCGCGGTGGCGACCAGTGCGGCGATGCTGACCAGGACGGTGGCGAGTACGACGAGCCGGAACGCGGATCGCGGCCGGATCGGCACAGCGGGTTGATGCACATCGGATTGATGCACCTGCACGCCCTTCCATGAGGCCACGCCCGGGCGGCCCACGGACACCCGGGCGTGAGGGGATCTCGGAAGCACACGGTTCTGATGTTGACGCTACGGTACGGATCGATTTCCGCCCGGTAAAACGATCTTCGCCCCCATCGGCCGCACCGGCTCAGCGGTTGAGCGTACGGGTCAGCCCGGCGACGACCGCCGTGCTGAGCACCCAGCCGGCCAGGACCAGCAGCGCGGCGACGTACTCGGTGCCGCCGGCCGGTTTCCAGGCGTTGTCGTGCCCCAGGTTGACGATCGGCAGCAGCAGGTCAAGTGCCTGGAGCGTGGCGTTCCGCTCCGGCGCCTCGGCCGGGTTGCGGGGCACCGACGGGTCCAGGGCGAAGCTGAGCGTCCCCAGTGCCCAGAAGGCGACGAGCCAGATGCCGGCCAGCCAGGTGCGGTAGCCGTACCCGACCAGGCCGTCGACCAGATAGCCGAAGAGTCGCCCCGGCGCCCGCAGGGTGGCCCGGCGTTGCCGCTGCCGCTCCAGCAGCACCCGACGGGCCTCCGCCTCCTGCCCGCCCCGCCGGTACTGCTCGGCGAGTTGCTCGTACGGCTGCGGGGTGTAGCCCTCGGGACTGCGCCGCAGCCAGTCCAGCCGCTGCCGGACGCTGACCGGCACCGGCGGCGACGGCAGGTGCGGCGGGGACGGTGCGCGGGCGATCAGCAGCCGGTAGGTGCAGCCGATCAGGTCGAGTTCCGCCGGCCAGGTCCGCGGATCGTCGAAGATCGAGTCGGCCTGTAGACCGGAGAGCCGGACCCGTCCGGTCGGCCGCTCGGCAAAGGTCAGCCAGACGCTGCCGGCCCGGGCGCCACCGAGATGCAGGGCGAACATCCCCGCCCCGCGGAGCGCTCCGTTGTGGAAGTTGAGCTGGTTGCCGATCTGGGCGTGGATCAGCAGTACGTCGCCCTCGGCGGTGAAGCCGTACCGGGCGGTGAGGCTGCCGGCCACGGTCAGCCGGTCCGCGCTCAGCGCCGCCCCGGCCGGATGCCGCAGGGTGGCGCCGTCGAGATCGAGGTTGCCGCCGACCTTGGCTCCACCGAGCCAGACCTGACCCTCGGCGACGAACCCCTGCCGGGCGTGCAGGTTGCCGGTCACGCTCAGCCGGCCGGCCGCGAGCGCCGTGCCGGGGTCGATCGGCGGGAAGACCGGATCGCCGGTCGGCTCGGCCCGATCGGCCAACCGCGAGCCGTTCAGGGTGACGGTGCCACCGACCTGGGCGTCCCGCAGGTCGACCGGGCCGGTGACGACACAGTGCAGCAGCGCCAGGTCGCCGCGCAGGTCGAGCAGGCGGGCCCGGAGTCCCGGCAGGGTGCAGTCGGTGAGGACCAGGTTGACCGCCCGGGCCTCGGTCAGCTCCGGTACGTGGGTGAAGGTGCACCCGCCGATCGAGACCGGAACGGTGATCTCGGCGTGCCGCAGGTCGACCCGGCCGACGATCCGGGCCGACCGCAACCGCAGTCCGGCCCGGGAGCCCGGCCGGTCGGCGCCGCCGGTGAGCAGCTCCACCAGCAGCTCCGCCCGGACCGGGTGCGTCGTGCCGCGCAGGTCGACCTCGACTCCCCGGTGGAACGCCGACCACACCCGCCGTTCGGCCGGGTTCCACCGCCACGATGCCCTCCGCACGACAGCGAGAATTCCAGATCGCCGCCCCGCGCGGGTACCCCGGCGACCGGGGGCCCGGTCAGTCCCGGTCGTGCACGGTCGCCCAGTCGGTCGGGATGAAGTGGTCGGGCGCGTGCAGCACGTTGAGCAGGCGCTGCCGGATGCTCTCGTGCATCACCGGCCCCCACGGAAACCTGGTGGGGTACTGCACCATGTTGCGGAACGTGTTCGCCGGCCCGTTGTTCCGCTCAAGGTACTGGATGGCGGCCTGGGTGCAGACGTAGTCGGCGTACGCGAGCGCCTGGTGCGCCGCGGTGTAGAGCGCCTCGGTGCCGGGCTGGTGCCGCAGGTACGGCTCGAACCACGGCAGGTCGACGCCGGCCATCGGGGTGGGCTGAAACTGGAGGTCGTTTGCGAGCGCGACCGGCAGCGGGTCATGTTCGATGCCGTTGGCCTGGGCGAGCATCTGGGCACCGGCCAGCACCCCGGCCGGCTCGGCGAGGTCGAGCAGCTTCTGCCGGCCGATCACCACGTGCTGGTTCCGCTGCATGTACCGGTCCAGCCCCAGTGGATCGTCCGGAAAGTCGAACGCGATCTCGGCCAGCGCCTCCACCCGGTCGTGCCGGCCCCGGTTGTTGTAGTAGGTGATCATCCAGCTCATCGCCTTCGGGGCGTACTGCGGATCGCTGGTGGATCGCGCCTTGGCCATGGCGTCCCGGGCCCGGTCGAGCTCGCCGGCCCGTTCGTGGTTGAGGGCGATGTGGAACCACGCCACCGCGCTGTACCCCAGCCGGTACGGCCCGGCGAGCTGGTTCCAGAACCGGTTCGCCAACTCGTAGTCCTCGATCCGGGTGGCATGCCCGGCGAGCAGCAGCTTCGCCGCCGGGCTGTAGATCGGGTGGTCCCCTTCGGCGGCGATCCGCAGCGCGTCCACGCCGTCGGCCAACTGCCGGTGCGTGTACGGCACCGCCTTCGCCAACGCGAGGAGAAACGCCGCCTCGGTCCGGTACGGCGCGCCGGGTGCCGCCTCCGTGAGTCCCTTGAGCTGCGCGGCGGCCGACTCCGGCTCCCCGGTCAGCAACAACTCGAATGCGTCCCGGCACACCGCCGCGCGCCGGACGCGTTCGGTCTCCTCCATGAGCGGCCTCCTCGGACAGTTTCACCAGCCCGTAAGGAAGCTACACACCTCGCCGCGATCCGACTACCCACCGTGTCTGTTGTTAGCGCTCCCGTACCGACCGACCCGCTCCGCCCGAGCACCGGCGGGCCGCCGCCGGACCGGACGGCGCACCCTGCGGAGCCGCCCGGGCTACCAGCGCCAGTCGCGCGGCGACCACACCCGCCGGTCGCTCCGGATCGCCGCAGCCGCCTGCCGGGCGAGCCGGCCGAGCACCGGCGCGACCAGCCAGAGCAGCACCACGGCGTAACCGGCGAGCGCGACCCGCTGCATCCCGGTCAGGGCCGGGCGCTCCACCAGCGGGTACCACAGCGGACTGAACTCCGGCGTGAAGTGGCAGAGCGACTCCAGGTAGTAGTTGTTGTCGTAACAGGTCCACGGCCAGAGCTGGGCGTACAGCAGGCTGTTGGCGGCACCCCAGACCGAGAGCAGTACGGCGGCCAGGGTGGCGAGGTTGGCCCAGGGCCCCGCCTCCGCCGCTCCCAGCCGTACGGCGAGCGCCAGGCTGGCCGGCAGGATGGCGAGCAGGAAGAACCTCGGCCCCCAGTACAGGCCGCCGTACCAGGCCCACCAGGAGGCGTAGACCAGCACCAGGCCGGCCACGAAGACCAGCCACAACAGCCAGACTCCGGCCATACCCCGGCCGGCCCGCTCCGCCAACCACCGCCGGGCCGGCAGGAACAGCCCCGGCGTGAACCAGAGCAAACCCTTGCCGAACGAGAAGAGGATCGCCACCACCCCGAGCAGCAGCGGATATGAGAAACCCGGTTCGCCCGAGTACGGCATCACGGTCTGCCCGCCGCCGTTGTTCGCGTACGCCCGGTGCAGCGGGTCACCGAGGCGCAGCCATGCCTCACCGGCGACCAGCGTCCCGGCCGCCAGCAGCACCAGCAGGTAGCGCAACCGCCGCTCCCGGAAGCAGAGCACCCCGACGACGAGACCGAGCGCCACCACCGACGCGGGCGTATTGGCGACCCCGAGCACCACGGCGGCCCAGCCGGCGAGCCGGGTCGGCCGGCCCGTCCCGGGCAGTGTCGCGGCGAGCAGCCCGACCCCGACCGTCGTCGCCGTGAACATCTCGCCGTAGAAGTCCTGGACGTGCGCGGCGGCCATGCTCCCGGCGACCAGCACCAGCAGGAACCGCCGGAGCAGCCGGCGGTCCATCCGGTCGCGCAGCAGCAGATGGAGCGCCACCAGCCCGAACCCGAAGAGCAGCAGATTGTATTGCGCCAGCACGGGCTCCGGGTCGCCGTACCACCGGCCGACCATCCAGAGCGGAGCCGCGAACAGCGGGCCGATCAACGAGTACGCCGTCTCCGGCAGCTGCCGCTGCTCCAGCAACTGGAGCAACGCCTGGTACCGGACCAGCCCGTCCCCCATCATCGGCGGCCGGGGATGGACCGCCAACAGCAGCATGCCGGCACCGATCAGCGCCCACTCCAGCACCGCCGTGACCCGACCACCGGACCGTCCCGGCACCGCAGCCGGCTCCGCCCGCCCCGGGCGCACCCGAGGTTCGTCGGCCGGCTCCCCGGGCTCCGCCCGCTCCCCCGACTCCTCCCGCAGTTCGCCGGCCGCCGGCGCCTCCATCGACAGTCCTCTCGCGCTCGCACACAGATCCGGCCGGAACTCCGGCCACAGGCAGTGTGTCAAACGTCGATACACGGCTCCATAGGCAACTTTGGATGCCTATGCAGCCGTGTATCGACGAAACGAAGCGCTGCCGCGCGGAGATCCCTAGTCCACCGGCCGATCCAGGACCGAATCACGGGCGCGGGCGTACTGCTCACGGATGCGCGGGACGGCGTTGCCCACGTACTCCTGGGACTCGCCGGCCGACCAGGCGGGCGGCTCCGCCCCACCCTGGACGACCCAGGCGGCCTGCCGGGCCGCCCCGTCGGCGACGTACTCCCCCGGCTCCGGCACCAGCACCGGGCACCCGAAGACCTCCGGCGCGATCCGGCGTACCGCCTCGGAGCGGGCCCCGCCACCGACCAGGATGATCCGGTTCGCCGTCGCCCCCTCGGCGAGCAGCGCGTCCAGCCCGTCCGCCAGTGCGCAGAGCATGCCCTCCACGGCGGCCCGGGCCAGATGCCCCGGCGTCGACGTCCGCAGGGTCAGCCCGTGCACCGCACCCGTCGCCAGCGGCCGGTTCGGCGTCCGCTCGCCCTCCAGGTAGGGCACCATCACCAGCCCGTCGGCACCGGCCGGCGTGCTCAACGCCAGTTTGGCCAGCTCGTCCAGGCCGACCCCGAGCATCGCCGCTGCCGCGTCCAGCACCCGGGCCGCGTTCAGGGTGCAGACCAGCGGCAGGAACCGCCCGGTCGCGTCCGCGAACCCGGCCACCGCACCCGAGGAGTCCGCCGCCGGAGTGTCCGCGACGCTGAACACCGTCCCCGAGGTACCGATCGAGACGACCACGTCCCCGGCGACCGCGCCGACCCCCAGCGCGGCGGCCGCGTTGTCGCCGGTCCCCGGCCCCAGGGGCGCGCCACCCGGCAACCGCCCGGCCACCTCCGCCGGCCCCAACACCGTCGGCACCGCCACCGCCCGCCCGAACGCCCGCTCCAGCAGGTCCGGCCGGTATTCACCGGTCGCCGGTGACCAGTATCCGGTCCCGCTCGCGTCCCCCCGGTCGGTACGCAGCGCTCCCAGCCCGGCCGCGCCACCCAGCCGCCAGGTCAACCAGTCGTGCGGCAGGCAGACGGCGGCCACCCGCGCCGCGTTCTCCGGCTCGTGCCGGGCCAGCCAGCGCAGCTTGGTGACGGTAAAGCTCGCCACCGGTACGCTGCCGACCGCCTCTGCCCAGGCCCGCCGCCCGGTCTCGCCGCCGCCCAACTCCTCGACCAGTTCGTCCGCCGCCCCCGCCGACCGGGTGTCGTTCCAGAGCAGCGCGGGCCGGACGACCTCGCCCGCCTCGTCGAGGCAGACCATCCCGTGCTGCTGCCCGGCGACGGCCACCGCCGCCACGTCGTCGAGCCCCCCGGCCTCGGCGATCGCCGACTGCAACGCGTCCCACCAGGCCCGGGGATCGACCTCGGTCCCGTCCGGATGCGCCGCCCGGCCACTGCGGACCAGGGCGCCGGTCTCGCCGTCCCGGATCACCACCTTGCACGACTGGGTCGACGAGTCGACCCCGGCAACGAGCGCCATCTCACGCCCTCCTTCTGGGCTTCACGGACGGTTGTCGCAAGTCAGCACCAATGGTTGGTCGTACCCACATCGGAGCGCGAGCGTGGTCGCGCACCCGGACCAGGTCAGGGGTTGGGGGCCGGATCGCCCGCGTCGGGATCAAGCCTGACCGCCCAGAGCGGGCGATCCGGCCCCCAACCCCCCACCCCGCGAACAGGGACAGGCAGACTCAGCGCGCCCCGAGCAGATGCTCCACCGCAAGCTGGTTCAACCGCACGAACCCGAACCCCCGCGCCGCCACCGCATCGACGTCGAAGTCCTCGAACGCGCTCCGGTCCGCCAACAGATCCGAGTACGTCTCACCCGGGTTCAACGTCGGCGTCGACAGCTCCGCCACCTTGCTGGCGGCCAGTGCCTCCTGCACCTCCGGGTCGGCCCGGAACGCCGCCGCCCGCTCCTTGAGCAGCAGGTACGTCCGCATGTTCGCCGCCGCCGACGCCCACACCCCGGCGTAGTCCTCGGTACGCGACGGCTTGTAGTCGAAGTGCCGGGGCCCGGTGTAGGCCGGCCCGCCCTGCGGCCCGCCGTTCTCCAGCAGGTCCACCAGCGCGAACGCGTTCAGCAGGTCACCGTGGCCGAAGACCAGGTCCTGGTCGTACTTGATCCCCCGCTGCCCGTTCAGGTCCAGGTGGAACAGCTTGCCGGCCCAGAGTGCCTGCGCGATCCCGTGCATGTAGTTGAGCCCGGCCATCTGCTCGTGCCCGACCTCGGGGTTCAACCCGACCAGCTCCGGGTGCTCCAGCTCGTTGATGAAGGCGAGCGCGTGCCCGACCGTCGGCAGCAGGATGTCGCCGCGCGGCTCGTTCGGCTTCGGCTCGATCGCGAACTTCAGCCCGTAGCCCCGGTCGATGACGTACTGGGCGAGCAGGTTGACCGCCTCGCGGTAGCGGTCCAGCGCCGCCCGGATGTCCTTGGCGGCGTCGTACTCCGAGCCTTCCCGGCCGCCCCACATCACGAAGGTGTGCGCACCCAGCTCGGCGGCGAGGTCGATGTTGCGCAGCACCTTGCGCAGCGCGAACCGGCGTACGTCCCGGTCGTTGCTGGTGAAGCCGCCGTCCTTGAAGACCGGGTGGGCGAAGAGGTTGGTGGTGACCATCGGCACCACCAGACCGGTCTCCGCCAGCGCCTTGCGGAACCGGGAGATGTGCTGCTCCCGGGTGGCGTCGTCGGAGCCGAACGGGATCAGGTCGTCGTCGTGGAAGGTGATCCCGTACGCGCCCAGCTCGGCGAGCCGGTTGACCGCCTCGACCGGGTCCAGGGCCTCCCGGGTGGCCTCCCCGAACGGATCCCGGGCGGTCCAGCCCACCGTCCAGAGGCCGAAGGAGAACTTGTCGGCAGGGGTTGGTTGGGCTGCCATGGCTGACCTCCAGGGGAACCGACTCGACGTTGAGGAGAGAGACTGGGCCGAAATCCCCGGTTGACGCCCCGGCAACCCGGCCGATTTGTTTATCGGTTGAATTATTTGACCGCGGTATGGCATTGTCAATACCGTGGCGCAACCCGCGGCGGTGCCGGTCGGCGCGGCGGTAACCGCCGTCCGCCAGGCGAGCCTGCGCGAGCACAACCTGGCCCTGGTGCTGCGGCACATCGCCACCGCCGAGCGCCCGCCGTCCCGGGCCGACCTGGCCACCGCCACCGGCCTGACCCGGGCCACCGTCTCCGCACTGGTCGACGACCTGATCACCGGACGGCTGCTCACCGAGGTCGCCCCGATGCCCCGGTCCGGCGCCGGCCGGCCCGCCGTCGGCCTCACGCTCGCCGGCCACGGTCCGGCCGGCCTCGGCCTGGAGATCAACGTCGACTACCTGGCCGCCGTCCTGGTCGACCTCGCCGGGACGGTACGGCACCGCGCGGTACGCCAGGTCGACCTCCGGCCGGTGCCCCCCGCCGAGGCCCTGGCACTGGTCGGCGAGCTGATCACCGAGGCGGGAGCCGAGGCGGACCGGCAGGACCTGGCCCTGGCCGGTACGGCGCTCGCGGTGCCCGGCCTGGTCACCGCCACCGGGCTGGTGCGGCTCGCGCCGAACCTCGGCTGGCGGGACGTGGACGTGCCGGCGCTGCTCGGCGGGCACCCGGTGCTCGGCGGGCGCGGGTTGGGGGTGGACAACGAGGCCAACCTCGCCGCGCTCGGCGAACTGCACGCCGGCCCGCCCGACTGCGGCAACTTCATCTACATCTCCGGCGAGGTCGGCATCGGCGCCGGGATCGTGCTGCACGGCACCCTGTTCCGGGGTGCCCGGGGCTGGAGCGGCGAACTCGGCCACGTGCCCGTACACCCGGAGGGCCGGCCCTGCCGGTGCGGCGGTCGCGGCTGCCTGGAGCAGTACGCCGGCCAGGAAGCCATCCTGACCGCCGCCCGCCTGGCCGACCCACCCGCCGTCGACACCGGCCCGGCCACCGCCGGTACCGATCCGAATCGGGGTCGACCGGCGATCCCGACTCCGGGCGCGGCGGTCGCCCGGCTGGTCGAGGCGGCCACCCGGGAGGATCCGACCGCCAACCGGGCACTGGTCGAGGCGGCGACCGCACTCGGGGTCGCCGTCGCCGGGGTGATCAACCTGCTGGACGTGGACACGGTGGTGCTCGGCGGCGTCTACGCGCCGCTGGCCCGCTGGCTGGCCCCGACGGTGGAGGCCGAGATCCGCCAGCGGGTACTGACCGCCGCCTGGTCACCGGTGACCGTCCGGGCCGCCCTGCTCGGCGGGGACGCGGCCGCGCTCGGCGCCGCCGGCTCGGTCGTCCGCACCGTGCTGGAGCAGCCCGCCCGGTGGCTCGGCAGGGCCGGCCGGTAGCCGCGCGGGAACCGCCCGGACACCCGCCCGACCGGGGCACTCGTTACCGGTTCCGCCCCGCCGAGCCGGCTCCCGACGGGCACCATGGGATCGGCCACGGCAACCGGGGCGACCGCGGCGACGCGGCCGAGGGCCCGGTCGCTATTGTTGCCCCCAGACAACTATTCCGATCATCAACCATTGGACCCTCGCCAACCTGAACAGCGCGGCGCATGCGCCCGAGTTCCGGCTGCGGCCGGCACGGCCCGCAGCAGCGGTTGAACAGGTCCCCTCTGTGCCGACAGGAGTGCCAGCGCCGATGCGCACACCTCGACGACCCGGCGGACGGGCTGCGGGCTCTGCCGCCGCCCGGCGCCCGGACCGCGCCGACGGGCGGCCGGCAGCCGGCTCAGGCCGACCGTTCGGTCGGCTCGACGTTGGCCCGGAACGCCCGGTCGAATTCGATGAGCCCCCGCAGCAGCGCCTGCCGGCCCGCGGGACTCATCCCGGCGAGCGTCTCGGCCAGCCGCTCCCGGCGGTCGGCGCGGATCTCCACGAGCAGCTTCTGACCGACCGTGGTGAGATGCAGCGAGATCTCCCGGCGATCCGCCCGACCCGGCTCGCGTTCGAGCAGCCCGGCCGCGACGAGCCGGTCGCAGAGCCGGCTCGCCGAGGAGAGCAGCATGCCGAGGATCCCGGCCAGTCCCCGAAGGTTGATCCCGTCGAACTGCTCGACCACCATCAGGGCCCGCAACTGAGAGCTGGACAGCCGCCCGCTCGTCCGTTCCCGGGCAGCGTCCCAGACCGACAGCAGCGCCGCCGCGGCGGTGTCCACCGCGGTGGCGAGGGTCGGATCCGGTCCGCCAGGACCGCCGGATTCAGCCATGGTGATCCTGACCCTACCGCCGTCACACGGCTGACCGCACCGGTGCGCGCCCGCACAGCCCATCCGGACCGCCGGGAACGGTACGCCGGTACGGCCTCCCGAGCGGCGGGCCGGGGATGACAGTCCGCCTGGTCGACATCCGCCGCACCCTGGCCGAGGCTCCGGCGGATCTCGTCGTCGAGCGGCTCGGCACGGAGCTGACCAGGGTGTACGGGACGGCGGAGACCGAACTGCTCCAGGTCGACTACCGGCTGGCCGCCCTGGTGCCGCTGCACGGCGGCGATCCGGTGGTCGGGGCCGGCACCCCGGCGTGGCGGTGCTTCGACCACCAGACCGAGGTGCTCCAGGACGGGATGCTGTATCTCCCGGTCACGATGCGCGGCGAGCGGCTCGGCGTACTCCGGCTCACCCCGGCGCCGGAGGACCCGGAGGACCCGGACCGGCACGACGAGTTGGCACAGGCGGCCACGGCGCTGGCGCACGAGCTGGTCACGGTACGGCCCGGCACCGACAAGTACGCGGTCGGCGCCCGGACCCGCCGGCTGACCCTGGCCGCCGAGATGCAGTGGGAGCTGCTCCCCGGCCGGAGCCGGATCCGTCCCTCGTTCAGCCTGGCCGGCCAGCTCGAACCGGCGTACGCGGTGCGCGGCGACAGCTTCGACTGGGCCGACGACGGCCAGCGGCTCTGGCTCTCCACGATGAACGGGATGGGCGAGGGGGTCACCGCCGCCATGCTCACCTGCCTCGGCACCAACGCGCTGCGCAACGCCCGGCGGGCCGGTCTCGAACTCGCCGACCAGGCGGCCCTGGCCGACCAGGCGATCTACGCCTACCACCAGGGCATCCAGCACCTCTCCGCGCTGCTGCTGGAGCTGGACCTGCGCACCGGGGTGGTGACGGCGGTGGACGCCGGCTCGCCCCGGCTGCTCGTGCTGCGCGAGGGCGAGGTGCTGGAGCAGCCGCTGGACGACCAGTTTCCACTCGGCATGTTCGACGGCACCATCTACCAGTCGCAGAGTTTCCGGTTGGCGCCCGGCGACCGGCTCTTCGTGGTCAGCGACGGCGTCCTCGACGCCAGCTCCCGCACCGCCCGGTACGGCGACACCGCGCTCTACCGGTCCGTCCGGCGGACCAGGTCGATGGCGCCACTGGAGGCGGTACGGTCGCTCCTCGGCGACCTGCGGGCGTTCGTCGGCAGCGACCTGGCGGACGACGCCGTGGTGGTCTGCCTGGACTGGCACGGAAGTTGACCCGGGCCATCGGCGGGGCGGGGAGGTCCCGGACCCGGGGTCAGTACGCGCCCCGGGTCCGGACCACCGCCCCGAAGGTCTTCCACAGGATGGTCAGATCGGCGGCGAGCGACCAGTTCTCCACGTAGTAGAGGTCGAGCCGGATGCCGTCCTCCCAGCTCAGGTCGGATCGGCCGCTGATCTGCCAGAGACCGGTCATGCCCGGCTTCACCAGTAGCCGGCGGGCGACGTCGCCGTCGTAGCGAGCCACCTCGGACGGCAGCGGCGGGCGCGGCCCGACCAGGCTCATCTGCCCGAACAGCACGTTGGCGAGCTGCGGCAGCTCGTCGAGGGACCACTTGCGCAGGATCCGGCCGACCCGGGTGACCCGGGGATCCACCCGCATCTTGAACATCAGGCCGTCGGTCTCGTTCTTGGTGGCCAGCTCGGCCAGGAGCGCGTCCGCGTTCACCACCATGGTCCGGAACTTGTACACCCCGAACTCCCGGCCACCCTGGCCGACCCGGATCTGCCGGAAGATCACCGGCCCCCGGCTGTCCAGCTTGATGGCGAGCGCGATGACGGCGAGCAGCGGCAGCGCGACCGCGAGCGCCGTGGCCGCCAGTGCCCGGTCCACGAAAGCCTTGACGACCTTCCGGGCGCCCCGGAACTCGGGCGCCTCGACGTGGATGAGCGGCAGTCCGGCGACCGGCTGGGTGTGGATCCGCGGCCCGGCGACGTCGGTCAGTGCCGGGGCGAGCACCAGGTCGATCTCGGTGCCCTCCAGCTGCCAGCCGAGCCGGCGCAGCCGGGTGGCGGTCAGCTCGTTGGAGGCGGTCACCGCGACCGTGTCGGCGTTGATCGCCGCCGCGGCGTCGACGATCGCCCGGAACGAGCCGAGCACCGGCACGTCACCGAGGCGCTGCGGTACCGGCGCGAGCAGCGCGTCCGGGATGCAGGCGCCGACCACCTGGTAGCCGGCGTACGGCTCGCGGCGCAGCGTGTGCACCAGTTCCAGTACGTGTGCGGTGTCGCCGACCGCCAGGACCCGCCGGGACCAGCCGGCCCCCCGGGACCGGGACCAGTGCAGTCGTTTCCGGGCGGCGAACCGGGCGATCACCAGCCCGACCGTGCCGACCGCGAACGAGATGCCGAGGAATCCCCGGGAGACCCCGACGTCGGCGAGATAGCCCGCGATCGCGACTCCACCGGCGAGCCGCAGGCTGGCGGAGGTGACCCGGCGGTACTCGTCGGCGCCGTAGCCGAGCACCCGGTGGTCGTAGCAGCGCAGCCCCTTCAGCGAGACCAGCCAGGCGACCACCAGGGCGGGGCCGACGATCACGTACGGGATGTCGGAGCCGCGCGGCTCGTCGCCGCCGAACCGGGCGAAGTAGCCGCCGATCACGGCCAGCACCAGGATGGTGGTGTCGAGCACGAGCAGTTCGCGGATGTAGCCGCGCTGCCGCGTCCGGTACGACGGCGCCGGTGCCCCCGAGGTCGGCTCCGGAGGCATGGTGGTAGGGCTCAGCAATGTCGCCGACGTCACCGGCCCTCCCTCGCTCCAGGGGGCACCCGATCAGCCGCTCACTGCCCTGACGGAGCGGCCCGGAGGCACCTCGACATCTTCACCTACCGGGGGCATCACCGAGAGCTTCCGACGGATTACCGTCATTTGTTTGCGTCGCCGGTGCTCCGGCTGCTCACGTACCCGAGGCCCGCCCCGGGACGGGACGCGGTCGACCAGGTCTCGACGGCACCGCCCCGGAGCGGTGCCGGAGAACACCGACGCCGGCCGGACAGCGCGACGCCCGCCGTACCGGCACGGGTGGCCGGTACGGCGGGCGTGGTCGAGCGGGGTCGCGGCTGGCCGGCGGGCGCGACCGGGGCCGGTGTCAGCGCGGAGCGGTCGGCCGGCGGGCGATCGCCTGCAGGAAGATGTCGCCGATCTTCGCCGGATCCTCGGTGACGAAGGCGGCCCCGCCGGTCACCTTGGGGATCGAGTCCAGTTCGGCCTTGCTGACCTCGGCACTGATCCCGATGATGATCACCTGGACCGGACGGTCGGGGTCGTTGATCCGCTTCAGCTCGGCGAGCAACTGCGCCTGGCTGATCCCGTTGTCGTCCTCGTTCTTGCCGTCGGTGAGCATCACCACCGAGTTGACCCGGCCGGGCTGCCAGTCGTCCTGCACGGCCTTGTAACCGGCGAGGATCGAGTCGAAGAGGCCGGTGTCGCCGCCCCGCTTGGGGGTGATGCCGGCGAGCTCGCTCTCCAGCCGCTCGCGCTGGGCGGACATCGGGCCGATCGGCACCAGCGAACGGTAGTCGCGGGAGCCGTTCAGCTCGGTGGAGAAGACCCAGAGGCCGAGTGCCCAGGAGTCGTCGAAGAGCGCGAGGCCGCGCTTGGCCGCCTCCAGGGTCACCTGCATCCGGGTGGCGTTGTTGGCGGTCGGCACCTTCTCGAACATGGAGCCGGAGATGTCGATGATCGCCAGCATCCGGCCGGACTGGGTGGCGACGGCCCAGCTGGAGAGCACCCGCTCGATCGTCGCACCGTCACCGCCACCGGCGGTGCCGCCGGGGTTGGGTGCCGCGCTGGTCGGCGTCGGCTGGGTGCCCGCCGGGCTCGGCGCGCCCCGGGGCGGCGCGAAGCCGTCCGCCCAGGTGCCGTCCGGGGCCCGGAGCCCCTGCGCGGCCAACTGGCGGCGGAACGTCCCGGAGTCGAGCGCGGCGAAGAGCTTCTCCGCCGCCGCAGTCTTGGCCGGCTCGATGCCGGGCATCACCGCGTACGGGTAGTCGAGCGAGATCGGCGCGGGTTCCAGGTAGAGGGCGGCGAGCGGCACCGGTGGCTTCGTCGCGTTGAACTCGATGACGTCCTCTTCGGAGAGTGCCGCGGCACCCAGCCCGCGGGCGATGGACGTCTGGTCGGTCGCCCGGGGGAAGCGGGCGATCAGCTCCTCACGGACCGCCGAGGCGCCGGTGGCCAGCGCCCGCAGGGCGGCCGTGGTCGCCTGCTGGGCCCGAACCCCGCCGCCGGACTGGGCCGCGATGGCCAGCGAGAGCAGCCCGGACAGCCCGGCCGCGTCCCGGCTCGGCTCGACGAGGCCGGTCTTGAGCTGGGTACCGGTGGTGATCCTGCCGAGCAGGTCCTTCCAGCCGAGCTTCTTCTGCGGCCAGCCGACCGTGGTGGCGAGCGGCTCCGGCATGGCCACCACCACGGGGCTGCGCGCCACCGAGGTGTTGTTCTGCGGTGCGAACGCAGGAGCCTGCTGGCGCAGCCGCAGCAGCCAGGTGGAGGAGTCGGGCAGCCAGACGTTGGGCAGTACGGCGCTGCCGCTGGCCTGTCCGACCCCGGACAGCGACACACCGTGCTGCCCGGCGACGGCCGCGGCCACGTCCACGGACTCGCTGGCGGTGACCTCGACGGCGACGCAGAGGCCGTCGACCGACGTCTCCTCGGCGCTCAGGTCGGCCGCGGTCTTCTCGACGGCCGGAGCGATCTCGGGGGCCGCGGCGACGGTGAGCTTCAGCTCGCCCGAGCAGTCGGGGCCTACCCACTGCTGATAGCCATACCACCCTCCAACCGCGACAAGGACGAGCGCCATCGCGCTGGCGATGGCGCCCGCCCCTCGGATACTTCTACGCATGCGATGGCGGCCAGGCACCTGACCATCTTGCGGGCTTCTGAGAAGTCGTGCCAGGGGCGAACGGCGGAATGTTACCGAGGCAGCAAAGACTTTCTGAAAATCGTTCACTTCAGGTAGTTGCTCGGCCTCAGAACGTCGATAATACCGGCCAACGGGGCGTCATCGGCCCACCCCGCGCCAAAAAGATCTTATGGATATTTATCCCAGAATTAAGGATTGGTCGCCGAGTACACAGGTCGGACTCGGCACCGCGACCCGGCCGGGCGGCGCCGCCGGTAGCCCGGAGTCGGGGTCGACCGGAAAGACCGCCACCGCGTCGGCCCGCTCCTCCGCGACGTAGAGGTGCCCGCCGAGCAGGGCCAGGTGCCGGGGCCAGTCGCCGATGCCGGAGACCTCCGCCAGATAGCGGGGCGCCTCGCCGTCCAGCGCGAACACCGTGACCGTGCCGACGCCCCGGTTGGCCAGGTAGAGGAACCGGCCGTCCGGGCCGACCGCGATCTCCGAAGGCTGGACGTGGCCCGGCCGCCGGCTGGCCTCGACCCGAGCCCGCTCGACCAGCCGGCCGTGGTCGTCGAAGGCGTACGCGGTGACGGAGGCGTCCAGCTCGCCGGCGAGGAAGCAGCGCCGCCCGTCCGGGTGCCGGGCCAGGTGCCGGGGGCCGGTGCCGGGCCGGGTCGGGATCCGGCCGGTGGCGTGCAGCCGCCCCTGCGGGTCGCGGTCGTACCGGTAGAGCGAGTCGGTGCCGAGGTCGACCGCGAGCAGCCCGGTGCCGGCCGGGTCGGGTGAGACCATGTGCGCGTGCGGCCCGGCCTGGCGGTCCGGTACGGGCCCGCGTCCGTCGTGCCTGACCAGGTCGGTCCGGTCACCCGGCGCCCCGGTCGGGTCCAACGGGTGTACGGCGACACTGCCGCTGCCGTAGTTCGCCACGAAGAGGAACTCCCCGCCCGGGTCGACGGCGAGGTGACACGGCTCGGCGCCACCGGTGGACCGGACCGCGAGCGGGGTCAGCGCACCGCCGGAGTGGATCGTCCAGGCGCTGACCGTGCCCTCCGGCAGCTCGTTGACCGCGTAGAGCACGGGTAGCCGGGGATGCCGGGCCAGGAAGGACGGCGACGGCGTGCTCGCCACCACGCCGAGTACGTCGAGCCCGCCGGTGGCGGCGTCCCGGCGGGCGGCCACGATGCCCGTACCGCGCCCGCCGCTCTGCCCGGTGTAGCAGCCGATATAGACGATCCCGGCACCGTCGGACATGCCCGCTCCGTTCCCGGCCGACCGCCCCGGTCGCGCCGCTCCGGCACGATCAAACCAGAACCTGCCCCCACCGGACCGGCGATCACGTCCGCCGGGCTCGACGATCTTCCGGCTGCCAACGGTTTCCTATAGGATCTTCGATCGTGAACGGTCTGCTCCGGCCGGCTCGCCGGACCACCCTCGCCGACGACGTGTACGAGTCGGTGCGGACCCTCGTGATGGACCACGCCGTCGCCCCCGGCGAGCGGATCAACATCGACGCGCTGGCCCGCCGGCTGGAGGTGTCGCCGACCCCGGTCCGCGAGGCCCTGGCCCGGCTGGAGTCCGACGGGCTGGTCCGGAAACGGCCGCTGGCCGGTTACACCGCCGCACCGCTGCTCACCCGGACCGAGTTCGACGAGCTGGTGGAGATGCGGCTGATCCTGGAGACCGCCTCGGCGCGGCGGGTGGCCGAACGGTTCGCCCGGCGACCTACCGGCGGCGCCGACGGGGACGGCGGGTCCGCCGGGCCGGACGGCGAGCTGGCCGAGTTGCGCCGCGAGGCCGAGCTGCCCGACCAGGTACCCGGGACCGAGGGCTTCGCCGCGATCGCCGCCTTCACCGCGCAGGACGCGCGCTTCCACCACCTGCTCGCCGAACGCTCCGGCAACCGGATGCTGCACTCGGCCGTGGTCCGGCTCCGCGCCCACCTGCACCTGTTCCGGCTGCACTTCCCCGCCGCGCACCACGGGACCAGCGCCCGGGAGCACCTGCTGATCGTCGACGCCATCGGCACCGGCGACCCGGACGCCGCCGGCGCCGCCATGCGCGACCACCTGCTCGCCGCCGCCGACCGGCACCTGCCGTTCTTCGAAGGAACCCGATGCGGATAGCCCTCTTCGTGACCTGCGTCAACGACCTGGTCTACCCGGCCACCGGCCGGGCCGTGGTACGCGTACTGGAGCGGCTCGGGCACACCGTCGAGTTCCCGGTGGAGCAGTCCTGCTGCGGGCAGATGCACGCCAACAGCGGCTACCGGGCCGAGGCGTTGCCGCTGGTGCGGGGCTTCGTCGACACCTTCGGCCGGTACGACGCCGTGGTGGCCCCGTCCGGCTCGTGCGTGGCGATGGTGCGGGAGTCGTACCCCCGGCTCGCCGGTCCGGACCCGGGCCTGGCGGCGGCGGTCGCCGACCTCGCGCCCCGGGTCTACGAACTCTCCGAGCTGCTGGTCGACGTGCTCGGGGTGACCGATGTCGGTGCCGCCTTCCCGCACCGGGTGACCTACCACCCGACCTGCCACGGCCTGCGGATGCTGCGGCTGGGCGACCGCCCGCTGCGGCTGCTGCGCGCGGTACGCGGACTCGACCTGGTGGCGCTGGCCGGCGCCGAGGAGTGCTGCGGCTTCGGCGGCACCTTCGCGGTGAAGAACGCCGACGTCTCCGCCGCGATGCTGGCCGACAAGTGCGCGGCGGTCTGCGACACCGGGGCGGCATACGTGGCGGCGGCGGACAACTCCTGCCTGGCGCACATCGGCGGCGGCCTGTCCCGGCGCGACGGCACCGGGCCGGGCGGCCCGCGCGCCATCCACTACGCGGAGATCCTGGCCAGCCCCGGGGAGCGGCCGTGACCGGGCGGCCCGGGTCGGCGCACGGGCGCGGTCGGCGGGGTACCGGGCCGCAGCGGCCGCCGTCGACAGCCGGCGGCGACGGACCGAACGAGGAGCGGGGATGACCGCGGGTACCGGGAACATCGTCGCGCCGCTGCCGTTTCCGACGGCGGCCCGGCGCGAACTGGCCGACGGGCAGCTTCGGGCCAACCTGCGCCGGGCCACCCACACCATCCGGGACAAGCGACTCCGGGTGGTCGGCGAGGTGCCGGACTGGGAGGCGCTGCGCCGCTCCGGCGCGGCGATCAAGGACGACGTGCTGGCCCGCCTGCCGGAGCTGCTGGAACAGTTCGAGGCGGCCGCCACCGCCGCCGGGGCCACCGTGCACTGGGCCCGGGACTCGACCGAGGCGTGCGCGGTGGTCACCGAGCTGGTCGGGCGGACCGGCAGCACCGAGGTGGTCAAGGTCAAGTCGATGGCCACCCAGGAGATCGGCCTCAACGAGGCGCTCGCCTCCGCCGGCATCGCGGCGGTCGAGACCGACCTGGCCGAGCTGATCGTGCAGCTCGCCGACGACACCCCGTCGCACATCCTGGTACCGGCGATCCACTACAACCGGCGGCAGATCCGGGACATCTTCGCCCGCCGGATGCCCGGGGTGGACCTCGACGCGCTCACCGACGACCCGCCGGCGCTCGCCGAGGCGGCCCGCCGGCACCTGCGGGCGAAGTTCCTCAGCGCCAGGGTGGCGATCTCCGGCGCCAACTTCGCGGTCGCCGAGACCGGCACCCTGGTGGTGGTGGAGTCCGAGGGCAACGGCCGGATGTGCCTGACCCTGCCCGAGACGCTGATCTCCGTGGTGGGCGTGGAGAAGCTGCTGCCGACCTTCCGCGACCTGGAGGTCTTCCTGCAACTGCTGCCCCGCTCCTCGACCGGGGAGCGGATGAACCCGTACACCTCGCTCTGGACCGGGGTCACCCCGGGGGACGGGCCGGGCGACCTGCACATCGTGCTGGTCGACAACGGGCGTACCGAGACGCTGGCCGATCCGGTGGGCCGGCAGGCGCTGCGCTGCATCCGCTGCTCCGCCTGCCTGAACGTCTGCCCGGTCTACGAGCGGGTCGGCGGGCACGCGTACGGGTCGGTCTATCCGGGCCCGATCGGCGCGATCCTCTCCCCGCAGATGACCGGGCCGGAGGCGGGCGCGAACCGCACCCTGCCGTACGCCTCGACGCTCTGCGGCGCCTGCTTCGACGCCTGCCCGGTCCGGATCGACATCCCCGAGGTACTGGTGCACCTGCGGCAGCGGGGCGTGGACGCGCGCCGGGGCCGGCCGTCGGCGGAACGCACCGCGATGCGGGCGCTGTCCTGGGTGATGCGGGACCGCCGCCGGTACGCTGCCGCGCTCCGGGCCGCCCGGCGCGGTGCCGCCCCGCTGCGCCTGGTCGCCGGCAGGCGCGGGCAGGTACGCCGGCTGCCGTGGCCGCTGTCGGCCTGGACCGCCAGCCGGGACGCCCCGCTGCCGGCCGGCCAGACGTTCCGGGACTGGTGGGCCGGGCGGGACCGCACGAGCGAGGAGGAGGACCGGTGGTGACCGTGCCCAGTTCGGCCCGGGAGGAGATCCTGGCCCGGATCCGGGCGGTCCGGCCCGGCGAAGCGGTGCCGGTGCCCCGGGACTACCGCACCGCACCGCCGCCCGGCACTTCGGCCCGGACACCGGTGGACGGGGAGCTGATCGAGCTGCTGGTCGACCGGCTGGTCGACTACCGGGCCACGGTCCGCCGCTGCGGCCCGCGGGAGCTTCCCGGGGCGCTCGCCGGACTGCTGGGCGAGGTGCCGACCGTGGTCGTACCGCCGCAGGCGCCGGCGGAGTGGCTGTCGGCGTACCTCGGCCGGACCCGCCGGGACGGCGACCCGGACCCGCTGACGGTGGCCGACCTCGACGCGCCGGGCGTGGCCGTGGTCACCGGCTGCGCGGTGGCGATCGCGCAGACCGGCACGCTGCTGCTGGACGGCGGACCGGACCAGGGGCGCCGGCTGCTCAGCCTGGTACCCGACCACCACCTCTGCGTCGTCCACGCCGCGCAGGTGGTCGGCGGGGTGCCGGAGGCGCTCGCCCGGCTCGCCGACCCGACCCGGCCGATCACCATGGTCTCCGGGCCGTCGGCCACCAGCGACATCGAACTCGACCGGGTGGAGGGCGTGCACGGGCCGCGCCGGCTGGACGTGCTGGTGGTCACCGGCTGAACCCCCGGCCGGCGGTCCGGGCCGGCACGGCGCGCGGCTCCGCGGCCCCGGACCGGCCGCCGGCCGACCTGGACCAGGCCGCCGGCCGACCGACCTGGACCGGTAAGCCGGCGACCGGCGGACCGGGTGGTCAGTTCGCCGAGACCCGCTCGGCGCGGCGGGCGGCGACGTGCTCCACCAGGGCGACCAGCACGACCTTGCCGGACTGCCGGCTGCGCGCGTCGCAGAGCACGACCGGCACGTCCGGGTCCAGGTCGAGCGCGCTGCGCACCGCCTCCACGCTGAACCGCTTGGCCCCGTCGAAGCAGTTGACCCCGACCACGAACGGGATGCCCCGGCGTTCGAAGTAGTCGACCGACGGGAAGCAGTCGGCGAGCCGGCGGGTGTCGGCGAGCACCACCGCGCCGAGCGCGCCGAACGCCAGCTCGTCCCAGAGGAACCAGAACCGGTCCTGCCCCGGGGTGCCGAAGAGATAGACCTGGAGATCGGAGTTGATGGTGATCCGACCGAAGTCCATCGCGACGGTGGTGGTCTGCTTGCCCTCCACGCCGTAGAGGTCGTCGGTGCCGGCCCCGGCGTCGGTGAGCACCTCCTCGGTCTGCAACGGACGGATCTCGCTCACCGCACCCACCAGGGTCGTCTTGCCGACCCCGAAGCCACCGGCGATCAGGATCTTCAGGGCGAGCGGGATCCGCCGCTTCGCCGTCCCCTGGTCAGAGAGCCCGGAGTCCATTGACCACCGCCTTGAGGATGTCGTCGTCGGGGAACTGGCGCGAGCTGGGTGGGTCGTACATCGAGATCCGGCCGCTGGTGAGCAGGTCGCCGAGGAGCACCCGGACCACCCCCACCGGCAGGTTGAGGTCGGCGGCGAGGTCGGCGACGGTGATCGGCTGCTGCGCCCGCGCGATGATCGCCCGCTGTTCGGGTTGCGGCTGCGGGCCGTCGTCGCCGTCCTCCTCCGGCGGCCCGGCCACCACGAACGCCATCAGGTCGAACCGGCCCGCCGACGGCTGCACCCGACCACCGGTCATCGTGTACGGCCGGACCACCGGCCCGGCGTCGTCGTCCAGCCAGTCGTGGTGCGGTCCGGGCGCGTCACTCCGCATCTGCCGGCGCCCGGGATGTTCGGCTCGGCGCGGACAGGTTCTGCCCCACCCGGGTCACCAGCATCGCCATCTCGTACGCGATGACGCCGATGTCCGACGCGGCACTGGCCAGTACGGCGAGACAGGCGCCCTGGCCGGCGGCGGTGACGAAGAGGAAGGCGGACTCCATCTCGATCACTGTCTGCCGGACCGGTCCCGCCTGGAAGTGCCGGCTGGCCCCCTTCGCCAGAGACTGGAAGCCGGCCGCCATCGCCGCCATGTGTTCGGCGGCCTCCTGGCCCAGGTCCCGCGACGCGGCCATCAGCAGGCCGTCCGCGGAGAGCAGTACGGCCTGCTGCGCGGACGGTACGCGCTCCACGAGGTCGTCGAGCAGCCAACTGAGGTCCGCACCCGGCTTCGTCGTGTGCACCACTCACCCGTCCCCTTCAGAATTCGTGACACCCGGATCGGTGACCCGGGAGGTGGCCTCGGAGGTGTCGCCGGGCCGCGTCAGGTCCTCGGCGTCCCGCCGCCCCCGCGCCGTGCCGGACTGCAACGCGGCCATCACCGCCCGGACCTGCTCCGCCGTACGCGGCTGCGGCTCGTCCGGCTCCCCGTCGGCGGTTGCGCCGGCAGTGCCGGGGGAGCCCGCGGACCGGTCCGGGCCGGCCACGGGTCCGTTGCGCAGTTGCGGCGCGAGGTTCTTCTGCCGGATCCGCCGGGGCAGGCCGTCCGCCCCGACCGGGCCGAGGGCCGGGCGTACCGGGCCGCCGCTGGCCGGTATCGCCGGGAGGACGACGGTGTCGTCGTCCATCGCCGGGCGCGGTGCCGGCCCGGCCGGCGTCGTCGTGCTGGCCGGAGCGGCGACCGGCGTCGTCGTGGCCGCTCCGTCCGGGACGGCGGTCGCCGGAGCCGTGCTGGTCGCGGTCGGGTTCGCGGCGGTCGCGGCGGTCGGATCGACGCCGCGCCGCCGCAGCGCACCGGCCTTCGGCACCCGGACTCCGGACCGCCGGGCAGCCTCCGGCCCGTCGTCCGTGGCGGCGCCGCCGGTGCCGGCGGCGGAGTCGGCCTGGTCGGAGGCCGGCGCGTCCGGTGCGGTCCGGGCAGCCGTGGGCTCCGCTGCGCCGTCGGCCGCCGGAGCCGGTTGCGGTGTCTCCGGGCGGCTGGCGGCGACCAGCGCCGCCAGGGCCGCACCCGCCTTGCGCCGCGGCCCGAGCCCGGTGGTCGAGCCGGGTTCCGCGGGCGGCTCGTCGCCGTCGGCGGAGACCCGGGCGGCCGGCCCGGACCGCGCCGGCAGTTCGATCGTCTCCGAGCCGTCCGCGCCACCGGCGATCCGGCCGCCGGAGCCGGTGCGCCGGGTCGTACCGCCCGGCTCCGCACCGGACCCGTCGCCCCGGTCACCCGTCGCGGTGGAGGTGTCGGGTACCACGAGGTCACCGGGAATGAGCGCGACCGCCGTCACCCCGCCGAACGGGGAGGACCGCAGCTGGACCTGTACGCCGTGCCGGGCGCCGAGCAGGGCGACCACGAACAGCCCGAGCCGGGCGCTGTTCGCCGGGTCGAAGTCCGGCGGGTCGGCCAGCCGGCGGTTGGCCTGCTCGATCGCCTCGGTGGCCATGCCCAGGCCCCGGTCCTCGATCTCGATCGCGTACCCGTTCGAGACCACCTGCCCGGTGACCTGTACCCGGGTGTGCGGCGGCGAGAACGACGTCGCGTTCTCGATCAGCTCGGCGAGCAGGTGGATGACGTCGCCGACCGCCCGGCCGGCGGTGGCCGCCGGTGCCACGTTGACCAGGTCGACCCGGGCGTAGTCCTCGACCTCGGAGATCGCGCCCCGGATCACGTCCACCATGGAGACCGGGTTGCGCCAGCCCCGGCCCGGCGCCGCCCCGGCGAGCACGACCAGGTCCTCGGCGTGCCGCCGCATCCGGGTGGCCATGTGGTCGAGCCGGAAGAGGTCCTCCAGCTCGTCCGGCTGGGCCGCCCGCCGCTCCATCCGGTCCAGCAGCGCGAGCTGGCGGTGCAGCAGGGTCTGGCTGCGCCGGGCGATGTTGAGGAAGACGTCCCGGAGACCACTGCGCAGCGCGGCCTCGTCGATCGCCGACGCGATGGCGGTGCGCTGCACCTCGCTGAACGCCTGGCCGAGCTGGCCGATCTCGTCCTGCCCGTAGTCGAGCGGTGGCGCCTCGGTCTCGACGTCCACCTCCTCGCCCTTGCGCAGCCGCCCGACGACGTCGGGCAGCCGTTCGTCGGCCATGCTCAGCGCGGCGGCGCGCAGGCTGGTCAGCCGCCGGACCAGAGACCGGCCGATCCGCAGCGCGATGATCGCCGAGAGGAGTACGGCGACGAAGCCGAGCAGGCCGGCGAGCCCCAACCGGAGCAGGATACCGGCGGCCACCGGCCGGCTGCGCTCGGTGAGCGCCTCGGCACCGCTCAGCTCGAAGTCGCGCAGTTGCCGCTGGACGGAGTCGTAGCTGCTCTGCCACGCCCGGGCGTCGACCGGCAGCGTACTGCCGCCACCCCGGACGATCAGGTCGTCCTCCAACCGGCGCAGCCGGGCGTACGCGTCCCCTTCGGTGAGCTGCTGGTATGCCACCCGGTCGGCGTCCGGCAGCTCCGCCGCCGCGGCGGAGTAGAGGAACCGCTGGGTGCCGACGATCTGGACGAACTGGGCGTGCTCGCCCGGCGCGAATCGCCCCGCGCTGAACGCCCCGGCGAGTAGCGCGTCGGCCTGGGCCATGACCTCGCGGGCCCGGCCGAGTTCGGTCAGGCTCCGCGCCTCCCGGGAGAGCGTGTCGTCCGGCAGCGTGTTCAGCGCGGAGAACGTCCGGAACGCGGCGTCGATGACCCCGCTGTAGAGGCCGAGCGCTCCGCTGGCGTCGACGGTGCGCCGGTCGATGAAGACGCGCCCGGACCGCAGCGCGTCGACCGCGGTGAGCAACTGGTCGATCCGGGCGTCGAGCAGCGCACCGGTGGTGTCCCGCAGGTCGGCGTCGGAGGTCCGGCGACGGAACTCGGCTATCGCCCGGTCGGTACGGGTCCGCTGGTCGGCGAGGGCCGTGGTGGCGGTCGGGTCGACCAGTTGCCGCACCGATAGCCGGCGCTCCTGCTGCAGCTCCACCACCAGCGCCTCGCCGGGCCGCCCGACCTCGTCCAGCAGGGTCTGTGCGGCGAGCAGCTTCGACGCGGGCCCGACGGTGAGCGTGGTCGCGAAGATCCAGAGCGCCGACAACGCGAGGATCGGCACGGCGACCAGCGCGACGATCTTCGAGCGGATCGGCCAGTTCTGGGTTTCCATCAGACCTCGCCGGAAGGGGATATGTCAGGGTCGACACCCGCACCGGCGGCCCGCGGCTCCGGCCAGAGTCCGAGGGTCACGGGCGCGCGTGCCTTCGGCAGGATACGTAATCAACGCCGTATGCACTACCGGACGAGGGGCTTCTAGTTGATCCAATCTGGCAAATAAATTGATAACTGTCTTCATCAATTGATCTCGACCCCCGTCGATGGGGTCGGCCGGAGACGCCGCCGATCCCATCCGGACATGCCGATCAGATCCGCCGGGTGACCGCCGGAAACGCGCCCGTGCGGCCCGCCGTCACGGCGGCGGCCGGGCCGGCGCCGGGACGGGTCGGCCGCCCCGACAACCGGGATGGCCATTGCGGTGACCGGGGATGGGCCGATCGGACCGACCCACCCCCACCAGCAATTCCTGCCGGATATCTCACTCCGGGGGGCGATCCCGGGTGGCACCGGCGCCGACGCGGCCCACCCGGCCACCGGCCGAGCGGCCACCGGCCGAGCGTCTACCGGCGGTCCCGCCCCGCTCCGGCCCGGCGCAGCCCGACCGCCAGCGCCAGGTACGGCAGGGCGAGCAGTCCGAAGACCACACCGTGCCCGGCGACCGTCGAGGCGAGGGCGTACCCGCCGTACACCCCGATGGTGACCAGTTCGGTGCCGAGCCCGGCCAGCGAGGTCACCGTGGCCCGCGCCGGTCCACCGATGCTCTCCTGGAGGCGTACGTCGGCCACCAGGCTGGCCAGTTGCAGGGCGCAGAACGCCGCCGCCACCAGTACGAAGCCCGCCGGGCGGCCGGTCAGCGCACCCACGGCCAGAGCGATCGAGGCCGCCCCGACCGTACTGGCGAACTGTCGCGCCGTCAGCCGCTGCCCGAGCGGGGTGAGCAGGCCGCCCAGCATCACCCCGGCCCAGACCAGCAACACCAGCAGCGGCACGCCGGCCGCCGGGGCGGACTCGCCGGCCAGCAGCGGCAGGTACTCCTCCAGTCCGCCCCAGATGCCGACCATCGCCGGCAGGAGCAGCAGGGCCCGGCGTACCGCCGGGCTGTTCCGGGCCTCGGCCAGCGCCACCCGCAGGATCGCGAGCTGGCCGGGCGCCCCGGCCTCGGCGACCGGTGCCGGGGTGAGCTGGACGAGGTCGCCCGACGCCCCGGCGCTGCCGCCGAGCCCGCCACCGGACCCGGGGTCCACCGTCTCCGGCCCGGCGGACGCGACAGCGGTCGGTGCCGGTGCCCGGTGTTCCGGCAGCGCCAGCCCCACGGCCGCGCAGAGCAGGCTGGCCAGCACGCTGGCGACCCCGACCGCCGGGTAGCCGCCGACCGCGAAGACCGGGGTGGCGACCGCGATGGCCAGCAGCGCGCCGAGCAGGCTCACGGTACTGGCCCGGCCGATCACCCGCCCGTACCGGTCGGCCAGGCCGAGCCGGTCGAGTTCGTCGTAGAGCAGGGCCTCGGAGGCGCCGGACTGGAGCGCACCCCGCGCGCCCCAGAGCACGAAACCGAGCGCGAAGACCCAGTAGGAGGGTGCCGCGACCCAGAGCCCGAAGCCGACCGCGCCGAGCAGCGGGGCGGCGGCGAGCAGCAGCCGCCGGGACACGGCGTCGGCCCAGACCCCGGACGGGACCTCGAGGACGATCCCGGTCAGCGACCAGATGACGAAGAGCGAGGAGATCTGCGCGACGGAGAGCCCGGTGTCGGTGAAGAGCAGCGCGTACACCGGGTATAGCAGGACGAAGTCGTCCAGGAACGCGTAGAGGTAGAAAGTGGTGGTCAACCGCCGCGCGCGAGCTGTCGGCGCGGGTGACGAGATGACGGGCATGAGGCCTTCCCACGGGGACGATTCGGACTCGGGATCGGGTCACGAACGTCCCGGGCGGGCCCCGGCAGCGCGGGCCGGGCCGGCCTCCGGCGGGAAATTAATGTCGGTGCGTCATGCGGGCAGTCTAGGCGGTCGGCGGGCTCGGCGGCGATCGGGAAAGGCGCCCCGGGCGAGTACCGGCAGCCGACCGCCGGGCCGCAGTGTCCGGTGGCGCGGCGGACAGGCGCGTCCCCGCTCGGCCGTTCCGGACAGTTTTTCCCGCCCAGACCCCCTACGGGCGGTTCCTGCCGCTCCGCGCCGGTTCCCGCCGCCGGGCACGAAAGTGTGCCCGATCTGGATTGGTGATCAGGGCACAGCGGGAATACCAGGAGACGAAGGAGGAGCCATGTCGCCCATAGAAGTCGTCCTCATCGTCCTAGTGGTCCTCGCCGTCGCCGCAGCCGTACCGGCCATCTGGGTGGCCAGCCGCCGCCGCGCCCTGCGCAGCAAGTTCGGCCCGGAGTACGACCGGGTGGTGGCCGAGCAGCAGAGCCGGTCCGCCGCCGAGCACGAACTGCGGGAGCGCGAACGCCGGCACGCGGAGTTGACGCTCACTCCGCTCTCCGCCGAGTCGCGCCAGCGCTACGCGGCCGACTGGGAGGAGATCCAGGCCCGGTTCGTCGACTCCCCGGCCGAGGCGGTGAGGGCAGCGGACGAACTGGTCACCCGGTTGATCGCCGAGTGCGGGTATCCGATCGGCGAGTACGACGACCAGCTCGCCCACCTCTCCGTCGAGCACGCCCGCACCCTGACCCACTACCGGGACGCGCACGAGATCCAGCTCCGCAACGAGCGCGGCGAGGCCAGCACCGAGCAGCTCCGCCAGGCCGTCGTGCACTACCGGGAACTCTTCGCCGACCTGCTCGGCGAGGACCCCGTACGCCAGCCCTCGGACGGGACCCGTCCGGACACCCCGCAGGACGTACCGAGCCGGTGAGGAGGCACTCTGCCATGCGTCAACAGCAGACCGACAACGGCGACCCCGACGTGATCCGCTCCGAGCCGGTAACGGCGGCCGGCCCGGGGCAGGCCGGGGCTGGCGAGGCCGAGGACCGGCGGAACCGGTATCCGGAGGGCACCGGCGACCAGGGCCCCGACGCGCTCGACGAGCGAGGGTCGTACGACAACGACCTCGCCACCAGCGGGTCGGGACCGGCCTTCTCCTCCGACCCGGCCGCCGCCGCGCGCGCCCGGGACGACCGGCGCGGCGAGAGCCGGTCGGCGGACGACCGGGCCGAGGACGCGGCGCTGGACGACGACGCGCTCACCCAACGCTCACCGACGGGCCGCACCGGAGGCCCCGACACCGACACCGGAAGCACCGGTGACCGGGGTGACCTGGCCGACGCCAGCCGAGCGGACGCCGACGAGCCGGCCGCCGAGCGCACCGGGACGGTTTACGCCACCGCCGGAGCGGACGCCGCCGGCAAGGACGCGGCCGTCGACCCGGACCGCACCGCCCGGATCGACACCCCGGAACGGGCGGACGACGCCGGCGAGGACCGCGGCGACGCCCGGGACGGCTCCGGCACACCGGAGTTCCACGAGCCCGCGCCGCTGCCCACCAGCTTCGGTGCCCCCACCGTCGGTGGCGCGGCGGCGGCCGCCGCGCTCGCCGGCAGCCACCGCGACCCCCGCAACGAAGACACCGTCCGCTCCGGGGACGGGCCGGCCGACGACCGGATCGACGGGGTCGGCGACGAGCGGGGTGAGGGGGTCGCCCGGCAGGGGGTACCGGACCGGAGCCTCGGTGCGGCCGACGCCGCCACGGCCACCCGGACCGGCACGCCGCCGGCCGGTGGTGTCGAGCCCGATCCGCCGGTCGACCCGCTGGGCCGGCCCGCGCCGGAGGGCTCGGCGGTCGGAGTGGCACACCCGGTGAACCCGGACGTGCTCAGCGCGGGCAACCCCGACGCGCTGACCGGCGGTACCCGCGCTCCGGCGGAGGCCGGTGGTCGGGACGAGACGGCCACGACGGCCGAGACCGGCACGACGGATTCCGGCGGGACGGCGGACGGCGGGCTGCCGCCCGGTGCCGCACCGGCCGAGCCGATCGTCGCGATCCTCGACCAGGAGGCGGTGCAGGGCTTCCGGGACCGCTGGCGGGAGGTGCAGCTCCGGTTCGTCGACGACCCGCCGGGGGCCACCGAGGAGGCCCACCGGCTGGTACGGGAGTCCGTGGAGGCGGTCACCGCCGCCCTCTCCCGACAGCGTGACGACCTCGCCGGCTGGCAGGACGACGGCGGGACCGACACCGAACGGTTGCGGATGGTGGTACGCCGGCACCGGGACTTCCTGGACCGGCTGCTCGGCCGGTAGATAGCCCGGCCGGCCCCCTGACGGCTCCCCGATGCCCGCCGACGGTGGGCGCCGGGGAGCCGTCGGCGATCCGGCGCCGGTCGCCACCGGGCAGAGGCGTGAAAACTCTTCACCTCGGGTAGTAGGCCCCTCGCCCCCGGCGGAAGGTGTGCACCGGGTAACGGGCGGACCGAGCGTACGGACGAGGTGACGGTGTGGACGGCGGCCTGCGGCTGGACATGAACGCGCTGGACTATCTGATCCTGGCGCTGTATTTCGGCACCGTGCTCGGTGTCGGCATCGCGGCCCGCCGGGCGATCCGGACCAGCGTGGACTTCTTCCTCTCCGGCCGGTCGCTGCCGGCCTGGGTGACCGGGCTCGCCTTCGTCTCGGCCAACCTCGGGGCGCTGGAGATCATCGGCATGGCCGCCAACGGCGCCCAGTACGGCCTGATGACGCTGCACTACTACTGGATCGGCGCCGTACCGGCGATGGTCTTCCTCGGCATCGTGATGATGCCCTTCTACTACGGCTCCAAGGTACGCAGCGTGCCGGAGTATCTCCGGTTGCGCTTCAACCGGCCCGCCCACCTGCTCAACGCGCTCAGCTTCGCGGTCGCCCAGGTGTTGATCGCCGGGGTCAACCTCTACGCGCTCGCCCTGATCATGCAGGCCCTGCTCGGCTGGCCGCTCTGGCTCTCCATCGTGGTCGGCGCGCTGATCGTGCTGGCCTACATCACCATCGGCGGGCTCTCCTCGGCGATCTACAACGAGGTGCTCCAGTTCTTCGTGATCCTCGCCGGCCTGGTCCCGATCACCGTCATCGGGCTGGCCAAGGTCGGCGGGATCGACGGGCTGTGGGACGCCGTGCGCGGCTCGGACCTGGGCGAGGCCGGACTGCATACCTGGGCGGACACCGGCAGCACCGCCAACCCGCTGGGCGCGAGCTGGATCGGCATCGTCTTCGGGCTCGGCTTCGTGCTCTCGTTCGGCTACTGGACCACCAACTTCGCCGAGGTACAGCGGGCGATCTCGGCGAAGGACATGAGCGCGGCCCGGCGTACGCCGATCATCGCGGCGTACCCGAAGATGGTGATCCCGCTGGTCACGGTGATCCCCGGCCTGGTCGCGGTGGTCACCGTCAACGGGCTCGGCGCCGAGACCGGCGACCTGACCTACAACAACGCGATCCCGCTGCTGATGCGCGACCTGCTGCCGACCGGCGTACTGGGGGTGGCGGTGACCGGCCTGCTGGCCTCGTTCATGGCCGGCATGGCGGCCAACGTCAGTGGCTTCAACACCGTCTTCACCTACGACATCTGGCAGGCGTACGTCCGGAAGGACCGGCCGGACGGGTACTACCTGCGGGTCGGCCGGATCGCCACCGTCGCCGGGGTGCTGGTCGGGATCGGCACCGCGTTCATCGCGGCCGGCTTCAACAACATCATGAACTACATCCAGGTGCTCTTCTCGCTGTTCAACGCGCCGCTCTTCGCGACATTCATCATCGGCATGTTCTGGAAGCGGATGACCGCCTGGGCCGGGTTCTGGTCGCTGCTGACCGGCACTCTCGGCGCGCTCGCCACCTATCTGCTCTACGAGGCCGGGGTGCTGCCGTTCGACTCCGACCTGGAGGAGAGCTTCTGGGGTGCCGGCGTCGCGTTCGTGCTGGTCGCGATCGTCGCGGCGATCCTCACCCCGCTGACCTCGCGCAAGCCCGACGACGAGCTTCGCGGCCTGGTGTACGGGCTCGCCGGCCCGGACGGCCGGCAGGCCCTGCTCGCCGGCGACGCCCGCTGGTACCGCTCGCCGCTGCTGCTCGGCGGCATCGCACTGGCCCTCTCCGCACTGCTCTACCTGCCGGTGCTCTGAGGGGCCGCACCGCAGGCGTCCAACCGGGACGGTCGACGCCGACAGCGAGAAGGGACGAGGCGATGGAAGACCAGAACCGGCCGCCGGCCGGGGCGCCGCTGGACGAGGCCGAGCAGGAGCGCCACTCGGCCGCCGCCCGGCTGTTCGACATCCGCCGGGTGATCGGCGGGCTCTTCGTCGCGTACGGCGTGATCGTCGGACTGGTCGGCGTCTTCGACGGCGCGCCGGCGGTGGAGAAGGCCCAGGGCATCCGGATCAATCTCTGGGCCGGGCTGGCCATGCTGGCACTCGGGCTGGGCTTCCTGCTCTGGCAGTGGCTGCGCCCGATCGACCGGGAGTGACGCCCTGCCGCCGGGCCCGGACCGGACCGGGGTGGGTGGTGACGGGTGGGGAAAGGCATGGCGCGGGTCGTCCGGGGTAGTCGAACCGGAGGAGCGGTCAGCCGCACGTCGCATCCGGACAGGAGGGCAGCAAACATGACGGAGCGCGATCCGACCCGCAACCGGCCGCTGGAGGAGAGCCCGGAGGTGGCCGCCGCGATCGAGGACGACACCGCCGTACCGCAGCTCGCCTCCGACGGCGGGCCGAGGGCCGAGAACCCGGACTTCGTGGACCCGGAGGACGTCCCCGGCGACTTTCCGCCCACCGACGACCTGCTCGGCGATCCGCACGGGCAGGGCGCGGGCAGCGCGGGCGACACGCGTACCGGGGCCGAACAGCCGTGGGACCCGGAGGACCTGGCGATGGCGCAGGGCCGCGACCCGACCCCGGAGAACGTGCGGCGGGCCAGCGAGGAACTGGACCGGGAGGGTACGGCGGCCGCGGTGGAGAAGACGGTGCCCTGACCGGCGCAGCCCGGCCGGAGCAGCACCGGCGGTCCCCGCCCGGCGTGTGACCGCGCCGGACGGGGACCGCCCTGTGGTGTGGCTGTGTTGCTACCTCAGTTGTTGCAGCCGGTCAGAGCGCCGGGTAGGCGTTCTGCATGAGCTCGGTGAGCTGCGCCGGGAACCAGGCACCCGAGATCGGGGCGCCCGAGAGCGCGCCGCTCATGTTGTTCTGGTTACGCGGGTTACCGGTGTACGTCGGGTCGCACATCCGGTCGAAGCCCTTGCCCTCGTCGTTCTCGATCTCGGTGCTGGAGCCGTCCGACTCGCCCGGAGGCTTGATCCAGACGTACGCGTCGATCCCGCTGGCGGGCGCGGCCCGCGGCCGCTCGCCCAGGCCGGCACCGCTCTGGTTGCACCAGTTGCCGAGGTGGATCCGCCGGTCGATCCGGGAGCCGTCGACCTGCTCGTCGACCGTGCCCGAGGTGACCGCGCCGGTGGGCCGTTCCGAGCCGCCCCAACCGTTACGCGAGGTGTCGATCAGCATGCCGATGCCGCTGGAGAAGCCCTGCGAGATCAGCTCGGTACGGAGTGCCTGGGCGAACCGCTGCTCGTCCACGTACCGGTTGTAGTCGATCCACTTCGAGAGCCGGTTCTGCTCGGTCACGTTGAGGTAGGGCTCCACCGTGGCCGAGTAGTTGGCGGTGTTGGCGATGAAGCCGTGCACGTTGGCCTGGGTGCTGCCCTCGGCGCGGGCGGCCTCGGCGAAGATCTGCGCGGAGGCCCGGAAGTTGTCGTCCCACCCGATCCAGCCGTGGTGGCCGGCGTCGATGTAGTTGTAGACGTTCGGGATCGCACCGAGCTTGGCCAGGGCGTAGCCGACACCCTTGACGTAGTTGCCGTTGGCCTTCATGGTGTCGCACTGCGCCGTCGCGGTCTCCCGCGGCGCCACGTTGGTGACCAGGTTCGGCAGCGAGTCGATCTCGATGATCGTGATGATCCGGAGGCTGCTGTACTTCGAGTCCGCCATGATCGCCGCGATCGGATCGATGTACTCCGCCTTGTACTTGGGCAGTTCATCGGCCTTGAGCTCGCCATTGGAGGCCAGCGCGGCGCAGTCCCGGCCGGGCAGGTTGTAGATGACGAACTGGATGTAGCCGGCACCCTGCGCCAGCGCCTCGTCCAGGTGGTCCCGGACGCCCATCGGGCCGTTCGAGCTGCTGTCCGGGGTGCCCTCGATCGCGGCGATCCGGTCGATCCAGACGCCGGTCGGGGTGTTGGAGATCCGGTTGCCGCCGGAGACGCTCTCCGCCTTGGCCTTCCACTCCGGGTTCACGTAGCCGCGAGCGCCCGAGTACGGGTTGTCGACCCGCGCCGCGGGGTTGCTGGTCGGGTTGCCGGTCGGCGGGGTAGTCGGGTTGCCCGTCGGTCCGCCGGTCGGCGGGGTGGTCGGCGTCGTGCCGTTGCAGGCCGTCCCGTTGATGCTGAAGGACGTCGGCGCCGGGTTGCTGCCGCTCCAGGAACCGTTGAACCCGATGCCGGTGGAGGCGCCGGTGGCCAGGTTGCCGTTCCACGACACGTTCGTCGCGGTCACCTGGGTGCCGGACTGGGTCCAGTTGGCCGACCAGCCCTGGGTCACCCGCTGGCTCGCGTCCGCGAAGCTGAAGCGGAGGGTCCAGCCGTTGATCGCGTCACCGACGTTCCGGATGGTGATGTTGGCGCTGAAACCACCCTGCCACTGGTTGGTGCTGTAGGTGACGCTGCACCCGGGGGCCGCCTGGGCCACCGAAGCCGGGATGGTGACCAGACCGGCGGCGACCAAAGCGCTCGCACCGGCCACCGCGACGGCTTTCTGCCGGACGGACAATCTACTCCGTAAATTCATGCCACTGATCTCCTTGGGCCAGCCGGTCACGTCAGGCGGAACCGGCGCGGCGGTAACACGGACTTCGCGTCAGGTGGGTACGTCCGTGGACGCCATGGGGGACTGCGGTATGCCCGACCCGGACGGGCGCAACTGGTGGTGGTGCCGGCCGCGGTCAGCGGCCGTGGTGACGCCGTCCGGTGAACCGGCTGCCCTCGGCGTCTGCTGCGCGGTGTGGCTCCCCCAGCACAGTGGATGAATTCTTGCATGGGAGCGCTTCCACCACAACACCCCGACACTGATGGATGACGATTCCCTACTCGCACCCACCATTGCCGGTGGCCCCCGCGACCTGCGGCGGCACGGCCGGCGAGGCACAGTGGACCGGCCCTGGAGCGGAGCCTACCCCGCACATCCACCCCCGGTCGCGGTACGGGAAGCCGGCGTACCCGGCGCGGTGACCGGCGCCGGGACGACGCCGCCCCGGCGACCGGCGGAAGCCCCTCCACGATGGAACGCCAGCCCGGCCGGGAGGAGCCGCGGCGCGGTGGCGGGCGGGCACGAACCGGACGGAGTACGCCCGATCCCCCGGGTCGGCCCGATCACGGCGCAACCGGCCGGTCGGCGCCATTACCGCCGAGCGGGGACCCGGGAGCGGAATCGGCGCCGGGCCGCCGAGCGGGCGCAGCTGGGCGCGACCCGTCCGGTACCCGCCAGAGCTCCCCAGGTAGCGCCTCCGGGTGCCTTCTCCACCTGTTCGGGGAAATGCTGAAAAAATCCGATGAAAGCTCACAAATTCGCTAATCTCGGTCATGGCTCGCCTGCCGGCGAGCTGAGGCAAGAGGGAAGGATGACGAAAGTCATGTCCAAGAAGTTCCTCGGCAAGATGATCGCGGGAGCCGCCCTCGGCGGCGCTTCTCTACTCGTTTTCTCCCCCTCGGCCGCCCTCGCGGACGGCGGCTATCACCCTGAGGGGTACCAGCAGGACAGCTCCGGCCGAGTCTTCGCGAAGCCGCACGCGGTGAAGGCAGGAGACAAGGTCGAATTCGTCGAGATCTGCCCCGAGGCGCAGAAACACGCGTGGCTGTGGTCGAAGATCACCGGAAAGGTGGACCTCGCCCCCAAAGACCACAAGGACGACTACAAGCCCGCCCCGAAGCCTGAACCGGAGAAAAAGCCGGAAGCGCGCAAGGATGGCTGGGAAGACGGCAAGAAGGCCGAGGACGGCGGCGGGTACGCCGAGAAGTCCGAGGACTCAGGCAAAAACCACCAGGGCTGGGAAGACGGCAAGAAGGCCGAGGACGGCGGCGGGTACGCCGAGAAGTCCGAGGACTCAGGCAAAAACCACCAGGGCTGGGAAGACAGCAAGAAGGCCGAAGACGGCGGCGGGTACGCCGAGAAGTCCGAGGACTCAGGCAGCCACCAGAGCGGGGAGGACTACAAGAAGGAGAGCGAGTACCAGGAGTTCCTGAGGTACAAGGAGTACCGGGAGTACCAGGAGTACCGCCGCTACAAGGAGCAGAAGGACAAGTCGGCCCCGGCGGAGAACGGGGCTCCCCATGCCGAGTCCGCTCCGTCGACCGCCGAGAAGGCACCGGCGGCACCTGGCTCGTCGGCCGACTCGGTACCGGCACCGTCCCCCTCGACGGGCGGCCAGCCTCACCAGCCCGCCGAGGGTTACCAGTCGCCGAACGGGCAATCTGCACCGGCGGCGCCGGGCGGTACCGGCGGGACGGCACGGGACGACGGTGGGCACGGCTGGGAAGAGAGCAAGAAGGCCGAAGACAGCAAGCACGGCTGGGAGAAGACCGAGCCGAGCAAGCACGGCTGGGAAGACAGCAAGAAGGCCGAAGACAGCAAGAAGGCCGAAGACAGCAAGCACGGCTGGGAGAAGGCCGAGCCGAGCAAGCACGGCTGGGAAGACAGCAAGAAGGCCGAAGACAGCAGGGACGGCCGGACGCACGAGAAGGACGGCTGGACCGACCGGAAGGCCGGCCACGAGTACTGGAGCAGCGTCACCATCCCCTGGGACGCCAAGCCGGGATCGTACGAACTCAAGGGCTCCTGCGGCGAGGGTGAGCTGATCATCCTGCCGAAGGGCTGGGTCGACGGCGGTGACGGCGGGGCGACCTCGGGCAGCGACGACAACCTCGCGGTCGCGGGTGTCGGGATGCTCGGGCTGGCCGGGCTCGGCGGACTCGTGCTGATGCGGCAGCGCCGTACCGATGAGTCGGCGGCCTGACGCGACGGCGAGCGGTGCCGGCGAGCGCCACGGGAGACCGTGGCGCGTCGCCGGCACCGTCCTCGTCGCCCTGCTGGCCCTGGTCGGCGCCGGCCTGATCGGGGCCGCCCTCAACGCGCCGGAACCGACCTCGGCGCCGCAGCCGAGCGCCGGTGCCGCGCCGAACTACCTGGACCGGGCGGCGACCGGGTCGGACCTGGGTACCTCACCGTCACCCACGCCAGCACCGGAAGGCGGTACCAGCGGCACGCCAGCGCCCACACCGGTACTGGCCAGGTCGGAACCGATCAAGATCATGATTCCGAAGATCGGCGTGGACGCGACCATCATGCCGGTGGGGCTCACCCCGGACGGCATGGTGCAGGTACCACCGCTGGCCAAAGCGGAGCTGGCCGGCTGGTACCAATCGGGTCCGACGCCGGGTGAGGCCGGCAACTCCGTGATCGTCGGCCACGTCGACTCGAAGGAGATCGGACCGGCGGTCTTCTTCCAGCTCGGCGCCCTGCTGCCGGGGGACGCCATCGAGGTGATCCGGAAGGACGGCAGCCTGGTCACCTTCGTGGTGGACGGCGTGAAGTCGTACCCGAAGGCGGCCTTTCCCACCGAACTCGTCTACGGCCCGACCGACGAGCCGGGGTTGCGCCTGGTGACCTGTGGTGGGGACTTCGACGAGCGGGTGGGCTCCTATCCGGACAACGTAATCGCGTTCGCCCGGCTCGCCGGGTAGCCGCGACGGCGCTCGCCCGGCAGGTCCGGGCCTCGGGGGACAGCGGTGCGCCGCTGTCCCCCGTACGTCTGGGCAGGTGTCACCGGGCGATACAGACATCTTCGACGTGAAGAGCTCTCTACCACCCAGAAACGAGCTTTCGGAAAGAACATCCATAATCACGACAACACCTCACAAACTAGCTAGCGTCGGTCCTGGCTCGGCTGGCTGCCGAGCAAACCAACGGGGAAGGAGTGACTACGAGTCATGAGTAGGAAGTTGCTGGGGAAGGTGATGGCCGGCGCCGGTATCGGTGCCGCGTCCCTGCTGGTCTGCGCGCCCGGAACCGCTCTGGCGGACGACGCCCAACCCGAGCGGAAAAACAGTGGCCACATCTACACGGTGCCGAAGGGGGTGAAGCCGGGACACAAGTTCAAGATCATCTTGAAGTGCGAGCACTCGGTGGAGAGGGCCTGGGTTTCGTCGAAGATCACCGGCAAGCTCTGGCTCAAGCCCGTCGTGGAGGACGGCCTCCGGGTACCGGAGTCGCCGCGCCCGCCCGCGGACGGCGATCAGCCGGACGACGACGGCCAGCCGCCGGTCCCGCCGACCGACGGGCAGCCGCCGGTCCCACCGACCGACGGCCAGCCCCCGCTCCCACCGACCGACGGCCAGCCCCCGCTCCCGCCAACTGACGGGCAACCCCCGCAGCCCGAGGGTGGCGGCCAGCCGGAGGCGGACGACGAGCAAACCGGCGGCGAGGGCGGCCAGGCCACGAACGACGGCGAGGCCAAGTACTGGGCCTGGGCCAAGGTCCCGCACAAGACCAAGCCCGGGCACTACCGGGCCTGGGGGGCGTGCAACGGGACGGGCAAAATCGTGGTGCTGCCCCGGGGCGCGGTGCCCGGTGGTGACGGCGGTGCCGCCAGCACCGACTCGGGCCGGGCGGCTGCCGGAGCCGGCCTGCTGGGCGCGGCCGCGATCGGTGGCTTCCTGATGATCCGCCGGCGTCGTACCGATGGCTCACTCGCCTGATGTGCCGACCAGGCGCGCCGGCGGCCGGCACGGGAAACCGTGGCGTGCCGCCGGCGTCACCCTGGTCGTCCTGCTCGCGCTCAGCGGGACCGCCCTGCTCACCGCCGGTCTGAACCCGGCGCCGGCGCAGCCGCCGCAGCCCGCCGAGACCGAGGCCGGCGAAGCGACGCCGCAGCCCGAGTGGACCGCGCCGTCGTCACCGGTCCCGGGCACGCCGTCCGGCCAGCCGGTCACTCCGACCCCCCAGCCGGTCACCCCGACCGGCGAGCCGCCGCAGCCGGCGGAACTGCCGCGTTCGGAACCGGTCAGGATCACGATTCCGAAGATCAAGGTGAACGCGAAGATCATGTCGGTCGGGGTGAACGACGACGGGACCGTGCAGGTGCCGCCGCTCAAGCAGGCCCAGCTCGCCGGCTGGTACAACGCGGGGGTCAGCCCTGGCGAGCTCGGCAACGCGGTCGTGGTCGGGCACGTCGACTCGGCAGTGACGGGCCCGGCGGTCTTCTTCCGGCTCGGCGCACTCAAGCGGGGCGACCGGGTCGAGGTCACCCGGAAGGACGGCAAGGTCGTCCGGTTCGCGGTGGACGCGGTGAAGTCGTACCCGAAGACGTCGTTCCCGTCCGAACTGGTCTACGGCGCGGCGGACACCGTCCGGCTCCAGTTGGTGACCTGCGGCGGCACCTTCGACCGCAAGAAACGCAGCTACCGCAACAACGTGATCGTCTCCGCCACCCGGATCCCCTGACCGGGACTCCGGCCGAGCCGGCGACCAGCCGGGCCGGTGGCGTACCGGACCGGCAGCCCCGGCCCCGTACACCGCCGACGCGGCTGTCCGGTCAGCCGGCCGCCGAGGTCCGGACCAGGGTACGGATCTGCCGCAGCAGTACGGAGAGCGCGGCCAGGTCGGCCTGGGACTCGTCGAACTCCCCCATCGCCTTGCGGGTACGGCCGATCGAGATCGAGTTCGACCGCTCCCACTCCTGCACCCGCTCGTCCGGCGACAGGTCGGCGGAGGTCCCGCCGAGCACCTCGGCGGTGAGGGCGGCCAGCGCGGCGTAGAGGTCGTAGCGCAGCGCCATCCGGGCCAGCGTCTGCCAGCGGTCCTCCCGGGGCAGCAGCGAGATCTTCGACAGCAGAGAGTCGACCCGGAACCGGTCGGAGAGCACGAAGTAGACCGCCGCCACCTCGCCGACGTCCCGCCCGGTCGCCCGCGCCGTCTCCACCACATCGAGCAGGCCGAAGCTGTACATCAGCCGGGTGGAGCGCTCGGCCAGGTCCTGGGGCAGTCCGCGCCGCACGCACATCTCGACGTGCGCCTCCAGCGCCTCGCGCTCGCTGCCGTAGAACAGATTGCCGAGTTCGGGCAGGAGCCGGGAGACCCCGTCGCGCAGCCGGGCCGTCTCGGCCGGCACGTCGATCGGTGAACGGCGGTTGGTGACCAGCCACCGGACGGCCCGGTCGAGCAGCCGTCGGGTGTCCAGGTAGACCGTGGTCTGCACCTCGGTCGGCACCTTGTTGTCCAGTGCCTCGATGTCGGCCCAGATCTCCCGCAGCCCGAACACCTCGCGGACCACCACGTACGCCCGGATCACGTCGGCGGGGGTGGCACCGGTCTCCTCCACCACCCGGTAGATGAACGAGATGCCGCCCCGGTTCACCGCCTCGTTGACCAGTACGGTGGTGACGATGTCCCGGTGCAGCCGGTGCTCCGGCATCCGGTCGGCGTACCGCTCGCGCAGCGGGGTCGGGAAGTAGTTGGAGAGCACCTCGAAGGTCCACTCCTCGTCCGGCAGCCGGTCGGCCAGGATCTCCCGCTCCAGCACGATCTTGACGTACGCCAGCAGCACCGCGAACTCCGGCGCGGTCAGCCCGGTGTCGGTACGGGTCGCCAGCTCCTCGTCCGGCGGCAGCGCCTCCAGCTCCCGGTTGAGGTGACCGGCCCGCTCGAAGTCGGAGATCATCCGGCGGTGCACCGGCAGCAGCGAGGCCGCCTGGGCCAGCGCGTTGCCGATCGCCCGGGCCTGGTCGTAGTTGTCCCGGAGCACGAGCTGGGCGACCTCGTCGGTCATCTCGGCCAGCAGCGCGTCCCGGTCCGGCACGCTCAGCTCGCCGTCGGCCACCGCCGCACCGAGCAGGATCTTGATGTTCACCTCGTGGTCCGAGGTGTCCACCCCGGCCGCGTTGTCGATGAAGTCGGTGAAGATCCGACCGCCGGCCAGGGCGTACTCGATCCGGCCGACCTGGGTGAAGCCCAGGTTGCCGCCCTCGCCGACGACCCGGCAGCGCAGGTCCTTGCCGTCCACCCGGATGGCGTCATTGGACTTGTCCCCGACCTCGGAGTTCGACTCCGACGACGCCTTGACGTAGGTGCCGATCCCGCCGTTCCAGAACAGGTCCACCGGGGCGGAGAGGATCGCCTTCATCAGCTCCTGCGGTGACATCGACTCGACGCCGTCGCCGAGGTCGAGCACCGCGCGGACCTGCGGGCTGATCGGGATCGACTTCGCGGTACGCGGATAGATCCCGCCGCCATCGGACAGCAGCTCGGCGTTGTAGTCCGCCCAGGAGGAACGCGGCTGGTCGAAGAGCCGGCGGCGCTCCGCGTAGGAGGTGGCCGGATCGGGGTCCGGGTCCAGCACGATGTGCCGGTGGTCGAAGGCGGCCACCAGCTTGATGTGCTCGGAGAGCAGCATGCCGTTGCCGAAGACGTCCCCGGACATGTCGCCGACGCCGGCCACCGTGAAGTCCTGGGTCTGGGTGTCGATCCCCATGTCCCGGAAGTGCCGCTTCACCGACTCCCAGGCACCCCGGGCGGTGATCCCCATCTTCTTGTGGTCGTAGCCGGCGGAGCCGCCGGAGGCGAACGCGTCGGCCAGCCAGAAGCCCTGCCGCACCGAGATCTCGTTGGCGATGTCGGAGAAACTGGCCGTGCCCTTGTCCGCCGCCACCACCAGGTAGGGGTCGTCGGCGTCGTGTCGGACCACGTCGGACGGCGGCACGACCTGCCCGCTGACCAGGTTGTCGGTCACGTCCAGCATGGCCGAGATGAAGCCCTGGTAACAGGCGACCGCCTCGTCCCGGTCGCCCGGCTTCTGCTTGAGCACGAAGCCGCCCTTCGCGCCCACCGGCACGATCACGGCGTTCTTCACCATCTGCGCCTTGACCAGGCCGAGCACCTCGGTCCGGAAGTCCTCCCGCCGGTCCGACCAGCGGATACCGCCCCGGGCCACCGGCCCGAACCGCAGGTGTACGCCCTCGAAGCGCGGCGAGTAGACGAAGATCTCGTACTTCGGCCGGGGCGCCGGCAGGTCCGGCACCATCTGCGGGTCGAGCTTGAACGCCACGTACGGCTTGGGTCGCCCGTCGGTGCGCCGCTGGTAGAAGCTGGTCCGCAGGGTCGCCTGGATCAGCGTCAGGTACGACCGGAGGATCCGGTCCTGGTCCAGGCTGCTCACGTCGTCGAGCTGCTGGTTGATCGAGGTGACCAGTTCCTTGCCGCGCAGGTTGCGCTCCTCGGCGGAGTAGCCCAGCGTCGGGGAGAACCGGGTCTCGAAGAGTTCCACCAGCGAGGCGGCGATCTGCGGGTACGCGATGAAGGTGGACTCCATGTAGTCCTGCGAGAAGACCGTGCCGGCCTGCCGCAGGTACTTCGCGTACGCCCGCAGCACGACCACCTGCCGCCAGGTGAGCCCGCCGCGCAGCACCAGCTCGTTGAAGCCGTCGACCTCGGCCTCACCGCGCCAGGTGGCGGAGAAGGCGTTCTCCACGTGCGGGCGTACCTCGGCCAGGTCCCGGGCGCCGTCCGGCAGCTCCAGGCCGAAGTCGTAGAGGTAGATCCGGCCGTCGATCCGGTCCACCTCGTACGGGTGCTCGTCGACCACCCGTACGCCGAGCGAGTGCAGCACCGGGAGCACCGCGGAGAGCACCATCGGCTCGCCGTACCGGTAGACCTTGAACCGGACGTCCTCGACCGTGGTGGCCGGGGCGGGGCCGCCCGGCCGGACCGGCTGCTGCTTGCGGAACATGTGCATCTCGAGCTGGCCCGGCTCTTCCAGCAGTTCCAGTTTGGCGAGATCCTTCATCGCCTCGTACGGGGTGTGCCCGTCCTTGTAGCCCTCCGGGAACGCGTCGGCGTACCGGGTGAAGAGCCGTTTGGCCTGCTCGTCGCCGAGCTTGCGCTCCAGCACCAGCCGGTAGTCGTCGTCCCAGAGCCGGGTCGCGTCGGCGAGCTCCTCGGCGAGCAGGTCCGCGTCCACTTCGCCGGGCGGGCTGGCCGGATCGGTCCGGACGATGAAGTGCACCCGGGCCAGCATCGACTCGGTGACCCGGGTGGTGTAGTCCACCCCGATCCCGTTCAGCTCGCGGAGCAGGATCTCCTGCATGCGCAGCCGGTTCTGGGTGGTGAACCGGTCCCGGGGCAGGTAGATCAGGCAGGAGATGAACCGGCCGTACCCGTCGCGGCGCAGGAAGACCCGGAGCTGGCGGCGGCCGGCCATCCGGAGCACCCCGACGACGGCGTGGTAGAGGTCGTCGGTCTTGATCTGGAAGAGTTCGTCCCGGGGATAGGTCTCCAGGATCTGCAACAGGTCCTTGCCGGAGTGGCTGCGCGGGCTGAGCCCGGACCGGTCCAGCACCTCGGCGACCTTGCGCCGGACCACCGGCAGTTCGCGGACGCTGGTCCGGTACGCCGCCGTGGCGAGCAGGCCGAGGAAACGGCGCTCACCCACCACCTCGCCGCGCTCGTCGAACACCTTGAACCCGATGTAGTCCAGATAGGCCGACCGGTGCACCGTGGCCCGGGAGTTGGCCTTGGTGATGATGAGCAGGCGCTTCTCGGTCACCTTCTGGTGCGCCTCGGGGGTCATCGAGGAGAGCGCCCGGGGCGTGGTGGAGTCCTGACGCAGGATGCCCAACCCGGTGCCGAGGATCGCCTCCAGCGCCGGCCCCTGCTCGGTCTGGATCAGCCGGTACTCCCGGTAGCCGAGGAAGGTGAAGTGCTCGTGCGCCAGCCAGCGGAGCAGCTCCACCGAGTCGGTGATGTCCTTTTCGGGTACGGGTGGACGGTTCTCCGAGGTGCGTGCGGCGGCCAGTTCGTCGGCGAGGGAGAGGGCGCGCTGCCGCATCTTGGGCCAGTCCTCGACCGCCTCTCGTACGTCGGTGAGCACCCGCTGCAACTCGGCGCGCAATCGGTCCCGGTCCGCCGCGCCGCGTACCGGATCGATCTCGATCCGCATCCAACTCTCGACGATGTCACCGTCGATCGCGTCGTCCGGTTCGACGTCGGCGGCGACCTCGGTCAACCTGCCGAGTGGCTCGCGGCGGACCACCACCAGCGGGTGGACCAGCATGTGCACGTCGAGGTGGTGCCCGGTCAGCAGCGCCGTGATGGAGTCCACCAAAAACGGCATATCGTCCGTAACTATCTCAATTACGGTGTGCTGCTGTTCCTCGTCCGGTTCGTGGATCCGCAGCTTGAGTTCGCCCGGCACCCGCTGCTGGGCGAGCTCCCGGTGCGCCTTCGCGGCGGCGAGCATCTCCGCCGGGGTGAAGCCGATCAGCTCCTCGTCCGGGGCGAACCGCCAGAACCGGTCGACGAGGGTGGCCGCGTCGTGGTCGTCGCCGGCCAGTGCCACCGCCTGGGCGACCAGCCGCTCGGCGTTCGGTACCGGCTCGTCCAGATCCGCGTCCTCGACGTCGTCGACGAGGGCCTCCGGGGGCAGTCCGAGATCGTAGAGGGTGTCGATGCTGGCCCCCGGCACGCCGGTCGCGCCGGAGGCGAGTCGAGAGCCCGCCCCGTCGTCGTCGATCGCCGCGTCGTAGCTGTCGTCTCGGCTGGCATTCGCCGGCCGGAGAACGGGTTCCGGTGTGATCGCCGGACGCCGGTCCATCGTGCCACTCCCCTCGACCCACCACGCCGTGGGTCACTCTCCGCCCCAGACTAGGCCCTACCGATAAGCCCCTCTGCCGGTGGACCGGCGGCCGGATGTCGGATCTGGGATCTGTCCTTTCATCCGTTGCGGACGCCCGACACGCCCGCGTCGGAGTACCCACGCACGCTCGGCCATCACCCGATCCGCCCCGCCGGACCCGCGAACCCGACCGGCACGGACGGCCACACCTGCTCTGACCAGCACCGGAGCGCCCAAAGTGGGCCTGGCGCAAACCTCCCGGACAGCACCGGGGCAGCCGCGATTCGGCACCGCGTACTACCGTCGGTCTGCTGCCGGAGCGACTTCCGGCGGTGCGCCGACCTGGAAGGTAACCGCGGCATGCGCTTTCCGAATCCGTCCCAACGCCCGCTGGCCCGACAAACCACCCGTCGGGGGACGGCCACCCTCCTTACCGGCGTGCTGCTCGCCGCCGGGGCTCTGGCCGGCTGCTCGGACTCGGACGGCCCGGACCGCGCGGTCGACACGTTCCTGGCCGGTTGGCTCGGTGGCGATCTCAACAAGGTCGGATTCCGCAACCCGGCGGGCGATCGGGTACCGGCCGACGAGGTGGCCGAGGAGATCAAACAGCTCTCCGGCGAGCTGGCCAAGACGCCACCGAAGCTCCACCGCGAGGGCGAGGCGAAGATCACAGAAGACACCGCGACCACGACGGTACGGGTCGACTGGACACTGCCTGGTGACACGCACTGGACGTACCCGTCGGAGATCCACCTCAAGCGTGGTGAGGACGACGAGTGGCAGGTGATCTGGGAACCGAAGGTCGTCGAGCCGCGCCTCACCCGCGGAGACGAGCTGGCCGTACGCCGGCTCCCCGCCAAGCGGGCGGCGGTGACCGACGGGGCCGGCGAGCCCATCGTGACCCCCCGGCCGGTGGTACTGGTCGGTGTGCAGCCCAGCGAGGTGACCGACGTACCCGGCCTGGTGCGGCAGCTCGATGCGGCGTTCAAGGCGATCCGGCCGCCGATCACCCCGCCGGTCGACCTGACCGACCTGCCGGCCCGGATGCGAGAGGCGAAACCGGACGCCTTCGTCGACGTGGTGACCCTGCGCCGGGAGGCGTACCTCCAGATCAAACCGCGCATCTACGACCTGCCGGGCACGAAGTTCCGCGACGAGCAGCGGGAACTCGCGCCGACCCGGGACTTCGCCCGGGCCCTGCTCGGCTCGGTCGACCCGGTGCTGGCCGACGACATGGCCGCCAACCCCGGACTCTTCGCGGAGGGTGACCTGGTCGGCCACGGCGGCCTACAGGGCCGGTACGACAAGCAGTTGCGTGGCGGGGTCGGGCTGAGCGTGATCATCGCCAGCAAGCGCCCGGACGGTACGGTCACGCCGACCGGTACCGAGGTGTTCCGGCGCGAGCCGCAGGCCGGCGTACCCCTGAAGACCACCCTCGACGTGCCGACGCAGAACGCCGCCGACGACGCCGTGCGCGGGTCCCGGCAGCGGGCCGCCCTGGTCGCGGTACGGATCAGCGACGGCGCGGTACTGGCCGCGGCGAACGGCGGCAGCGCCGAGAACCTGGCCTTCACCGCCCAGGTCCCGCCGGGCTCGACCTTCAAGATGGTCAGCGCGCTCGGCCTGCTCGACGTCGGGGCGGTCAGCCTGGACGGGCCGGTCGCCTGCCCGAAGACGTTCACCGTGGACGGGCGCTCGTTCAAGAACTCCGACAACTTCGCCCTCGGCACGGTCCCGTTCCGGACCGACTTCGCCCGTTCCTGCAACACCGCGTTCGCCGCGCTGGCCCCGAAGCTGGGGCCGGACGGGCTGGCGAACGCCGGCCGGAGCCTGGGGCTGGAAGCCGACTGGAAGCTCGGGATCGACGCGTTCAGCGGGAAGGTGTCGGCGGGCGGGTCGGCGGCCGAGCGGGCGGCGGCCGCCTTCGGCCAGGGCACCACCGTGGTCAGTCCGCTGGCGATGGCGGCGGCGACCGCCGGGGTCGCCCGTGGCCAGTGGCAGCAGCCGAAGCTGCTGCTGGAGCCGGCACCGGGTGAGCCCGCGCCGCCCGGCCCGCAGCTTAAGGCCGGCTCGGTCGAGCCGCTCCGCACGATGATGCGCGAGGTGGTCACCAAGGGGACCGGCAGCGCCCTGGCCGACGTACCGGGCGGGCCGGTGTACGGCAAGACCGGCACCGCCGAGTACGACGACAACCCGGCGCACACTCACGCCTGGTTCGTGGGCTGGCAGGGGGACGTCGCGTTCGCGGTCTTCGTCGAGAAGGGCGGATCGAGTACGGCGACCGCCGTGCCGATCGCCGAGAAGTTCCTCCGCGGCCTCGAGTGAACGCAGCCGCGCGGCCTGCGGAAACGCTCCGGCCGGGGCGGTCGACGGGGTCTGTCCCGGACCGCCCCGGCCGTCGGTGCGAGTCGCCTCAGCGGGCGAGCGCCAGGCCCTGCTTGTCGTTGAACTTGCCGACCAGGATCATGATCAGGTCGATCAGCGTCCAGATCCCGAACCCGCCGAACGTCAGGATCATCAGGATGCCGGTGCCGATCTTGCCGACGTAGAACCGGTGCACGCCGATGGTGCCGAGGAAGAGGCAGAGCAGCACCGCGACGAGCCAGGACTTCTGCCCGACGGCCGGACCGGCGGCGGTTGTGGACATGGTCTATTCCTCTCAGGACTTTCTCAGGAAAGATGAACGTTCGCGCACATTACCGGAACCTGATCGGCTCCGCAGCCCCGGTCACCCGGCAGGATCAGCCAAAAGTCATCGGCGCGGCAGACTGGCGACGTACATCGCGATCAGTTGCTCGTACGTCTCGTCCAGATCTTCCGACAGCCCGAAGCCGCCGCTGGCCTCCAGCGAGGCGAATCCGTGCGCGATGGCCCGGCCGCACCGGGTGGCGTGGATCGCCGCCGAGTCGGTGAGCCCGTACTCGCGCAGCGTGGCGAGGAAGACCTGCAACATCCGGGTACCGGCCTCGACCATGGCCGGATCGTGTAGTGGATCGGGCGGCAGCGCGGCGTACCGGGCCGGGTACTCGCGGACGTAGTCGCGGTAGGTGCGCAGCAGCACCGCCACCGCCTCGTCGCCGCTGCGGCCCAGCACGGCGGCGACTGACCGGTCGGTCATCTCGGTGATCACCCGGATCCCGACCAGGGTGCGCAGCTCGGCGAGGCCGGCGACGTGCTTGTAGAGCGAGGGCGGGGCGACTCCGGTGCGCGCGGCGACAGCCGCCAGGGTCAGGGCATCGACGCCCTGCTCGTCGATCACCTCGATCGCCGCGCCGACCACGGCGCTCGTGGAGAGTCCGACCCTAGGCACCGCGCGACCCGTGCCAAGCTTTCCCTGGACAGGATGCCTTGCTATATCTCATAGCCTAGAAGCTAGTTAGCATAGCCAGCCATGTCAACCGGAGTCGCCCACTGCCGGCGGGCGGTCCGCTGGCCGGCGGCCGATACGGTCGCGTCGAGACTGTCGAGCTGCCCCGCTTGGGCTCCCACGCTCACCGCCGGGCGACCCCGTGCACGGTCGTGGCGCGGGCTGGCCGGGGCTTTCACCCGATTGCCAGTGCTCGCGGCTCGTCAGGGTCTCGAAGAGGCTGGTGATCTGGAACCGGCAGTGCCAGCCGACACCGCTGTTGACCACCACCACAGCGGCGGCGGCGGTTCCGGTGCCCCGGCTGTGCACCCAGCTCGACAGTCGCCCGGCCAGGTAAGCCGGCGCTCGCCGCCCGTCGACGATGGCCGGCCATCATGGACTGCCGATCTTCAGGCGATCTCCGCCGCCGACCCCGGCTCGGGGTCACGGATCGGCGCCTCACCCGGCGCTGCGGGCTCGTCGTCGGCCAGGCCAGGGCTGGGTGGAGCTGCGGCCGCCGGTTCTTCGGCCGGCGGTGGCGGGTTGCGGCGGAGCCGTCCCGGACCGGCCGAGGCGGGTGGGCCGACCGGCTCCGACCAGCGGGCGGACAGATCGGGTACCTCGGACCGGGGTCGGTCAGCCCCGTTCGACCCGGCGCCCTCCGACACCGCAACCTGCGCGCCCGCAACCTCCGACCCGGCAGGCTCGGCCGCCGAGTCTGGCGAGCCCTGTGCGGTCCAGGTCCCGGACGTGTCCGGCAGTTCGGCGGTGGACGTACCAGGGCTGACCGGGTCGGGGGCGAGTGGGCGGTCCGGTACCGGCACCGCTCCGAGGGCTGTCGCCGCCGGGGAAGGTCGGGAAAAGGCGGGAAACTCTACGGCCGGTACGCCCCGCCGGGCGGTGGCCGGCGCCGCCCCGATCGACGGCACCGCCGACTGCCGGGCCGGCGTCGTCGGCACGGCGGCGGGAACCGCACGGGGACCCGGCACGCCCGGGCCCCTCCCGGCGACGGTGGGCCGGCTCGGGGTCAGCCGGGGCGGCACCGCCTCGGGCGCGGCGACCGGGGCCAGGCCGGCGACCAGCGTGTCGACGATCTCGGCGGCGTAGACCCCCTCCGGGTCGTAGTCGGGATCGAAGACGGTGATCTCCACTCCCAGGCAGTGCGGGGTGTCGACCAGCCCGGCCAGCAGCAGTTCCAGCTCGGCGAAGGCGATCCCGCCCGGATCCGGCGCGTCCACCGCCGGCATCACCGCCGGATCGAGCACGTCGACGTCGACGTGGACCCAGTAGCCGGCGCAGTCGGTCAACTGGTCGCGCGCCCACTGGGCGGTCCGGGCCGCCCCCTCGACCCGCAGCGCCGGCACCGGCCGGGTGACGATGCCGGCCGCCTGGAGGTCGAGCCGGTACTCGTCGTGGGCGCGGATGCCGAGCACCACCACGTCGATGTCCCGGAAGTACGGCCGGCGCCCCTCGATCGCGGCCAGGTCGGCCTGGCCCCGCCCGGTGACCAGGGCCAGGTCCTCACCGGCCGCCGCGCCCACGTAGGAGGCGTTGCCCGGGTGCCGGAAGTCGGAGTGGCCGTCCACGAAGACCAGCCCGATCCGGCCGCCGACCGCCTCGCCGAGCCGGTGCATGGCGAGCGCCGAGCCGAGCAGGATCGAGCAGTCCCCGCCGAGCACCAGCGGGAACTCGCCCTGGTCGATGATGCCGCCGATCCGCTCGGCCAGCTCCATCGAGTAGTGCGCGATCGAGCCGGCGTGGCACACCCCGTCCCCGGGACGCCAGTCGCCCGGGTCGTACCGGGGCGGGGTGAGGCAGCCGGCGTCCCGGGCCGCGAGCCGGGCGATCAAATCGTGGTCACGCAGCGCCCCCGGTGCCTTGGCGCAGCCCGGCACCGACGTGGGAGTCGGCGGACGCAGGCCCAGGTTGGACGGGGCATCCAGGACGGCGATCCGGCGCATACTGTGCTCCCGTCCGGTATCGCGGCTGCCAGGCCGGCACGCGCGCTCGTACTGCCTATTGTCTAGAAGAGCGCACGTGAGAGCGCCCTCCGGGCGCTGGCCACCGCAGGATCGTCCGGACCGGCGATGGTGAACAGGGACACCAGGTGCTGCCGGGCCGCCTCCCGGTCATCGCCGGCCGTCCGACGGACCAGGTCGACCAGCCGGGCGTACGCCTGCTCGGCCTGGCCGCTGAGCACCTCGATGTCGGCGGCGAGCAACTGTGCCGGTACGTCGTCGGGGCTCGCCTCGGCCGCGGCCAGCGCCGCCGCCGGGTCCGCACCGCTCACCCGGCGGGCCAGCGCGACGTGTGCCAGGCCGGCCTCGGCCGCCGCGTCCGAGGGTGCGTCCGAGAGGATCTTCTTGTACGCCCGCTCGGCCGCGTCCAGGTCGCCGCTGATCAGCGCCTCGTCGGCCTCGCTGAGCCGGGGGTCCTCCGGTGCCTCCACCGAGACCCCGCCGGCCTTGAGCACGGCGCCGATCCACTGCCGCAACTGCGCCTCGGGCACCACTCCGGCGAAGGCGTCGACCGGCTGGCCGCCCACCACCGCGTAGACCATCGGGATGCTCTGCACCCGGAACATCTGCGCGAGCCGCTGGTTGGCGTCGACGTCGACCTTGGCCAGCACCCACGCACCGGCACCCTCGACGGCCAGCCGTTCCAGCACTGGGGAGAGCTGCTTGCAGGGCTCGCACCACTCGGCCCAGAAGTCGATCACCACTGGGGTGGTGAGGGAGCGTTCCAGCACCTCGGACTGGAACGTGGCTTCGGTGACGTCGATCACCACGACTCCACCCCCGCCCCCGGGAGGTGTGCTCGGCGGCGTCCCGCCGGGGACGCCGGGACCGGCCGGCGGGGTGGCTGCCGCCGGCTTCGCGGGTGTCTGTGCGGCGCGCAGCGCGCCGAGGTCGACCGCGCCGCGGGTGAAGATCGACGAGGTGATCCGTGGGTCGCTCATGGTTCCCTAGTCTCGCACGCGGCGTCGCGAACCCCGCCCAACCGCCGCTGCCCGACAGATGCCAACCCGGCGAATCAGAACCGGGCCGGTTCGCGGTAGACACCCCACTCGGCGCGGAGCGCGTCGCAGATCTCCCCGAGGGTCGCCTCGGCGCGTACGGCGGCCAGCATCGGCGGGATCAGGTTCCCGCCGGTCCGGGCGACCTCGACCATCCGGGTCAGCGCCTCGGTGACCGCACGCGCGTCCCGACCGGCCTTGCGGTCGGCGAGCATCCGTCGCTGCTCCAGCTCCACCTCGTGGGATACCCGCAGGATCTCCAGCTCCTTGGCGACCGTACCGGTGTGGCAGTTGACGCCGACGATCTTCTTGTCGCCCTTCTCCAGCGCCTGCTGGTAGACGAAGGCCGACTCGGCGATCTGGCCGGTGAACCAGCCGTCCTCGATGCCGCGCAGGATGCCGGAGGTCATCGGGCCGATCGGGTGCGGACCGTCGCCACCGAGCTGCCGGATCCGGGCGAAGATCTCCTCCGCCTCCGCCTCGATCTTGTCCGTCAGCGCCTCCACGTACCAGGAGCCACCGAGCGGGTCGGCGACGTTGGTGACCCCGGTCTCCTCCATCAGCACCTGCTGGGTACGCAACGCGATCTCCGCCGACGAGTCGGTGGGCAGCGCGAGGGTCTCGTCCAGCGCGTTGGTGTGCAGCGAGTTGGTGCCGCCGAGCACCGCGGCCAGCGCCTCGACGGCGGTCCGCACCACGTTGTTGACCGGCTGCTGCGCGGTCAGCGACACCCCGGCGGTCTGGGTGTGGAAGCGCAGCCAGAGCGCCCGCTCGTCGGTGGCGCCGTACACCTCGCGCAGCCAGCGGGCCCAGATCCGGCGAGCGGCCCGGAACTTGGCGATCTCCTCGAAGAAGTCGACGTGCGAGTCGAAGAAGAAGCTCAGTCCGGGCGCGAAGACGTTGACGTCCAGCCCCCGGCTCAGCCCCAGCTCGACGTAGCCGAACCCGTCCGCCAGGGTGTACGCCAACTCCTGCGCGGCGGTCGACCCGGCCTCCCGGATGTGGTAGCCGGAGACCGACAGCGGCTTGTAGCGCGGGATCTCCCGGGCGCAGTACTCCATCAGGTCGCCGATCAGCCGCAGGTGCGGCTCGGGGTCGAAGAGCCACTCCTTCTGCGCGATGTACTCCTTGAAGATGTCCGTCTGGAGGGTGCCGTCCAGTGTGGAGATGTCCGCGCCCTGCCGCTCGGCGGCGACCAGGTACATGCAGAAGACCGGCACCGCCGGTCCGGAGATGGTCATCGAGGTGGTGACGGCGGCCAGGTCGATGCCGTCGAAGAGCACCTCCATGTCGGCGGCGGAGTCGACGGCGACGCCGCAGTGCCCGACCTCGCCGAGCGCCTGCGGGTCGTCGGAGTCCCGGCCCATCAGGGTCGGCATGTCGAAGGCGACGGAGAGCCCGCCGCCGCCCGCGCCGAGGATCATCCGGTAGCGCTCGTTGGTCTGCCGGGCGTTGCCGAAGCCGGCGAACTGCCGGATCGTCCAGGTCCGCCCCCGGTAGCCGGTCGGATACAACCCCCGGGTGTACGGATATTCGCCCGGCCAGCCGATCCGGGCGAACCGGGGGTCGGCGCTCCCCTCGGGTGGGCCGTAGACCGGGTCGACGGGCACCCCGGAGAGGGTGGTGAAGTCCGCCTCCCGCTTGCGTGCCGCGTCGTACCGGGCCTGCCAGCGGGCTCGACCGGCGGCGATCTCCTCGGCGTCCATTGCAGGGGGCCCTCCTCGCGCTCCTCGACTGAGCCCGAGTGTAGAGGGGACCCTGAACGATCGCTAAGGTAGCCCGCGATCAAGGCTGGAGTGGCCCGCGATCGAGGGATCTTCCGACACCGAGGCGGGTGCGATTCCGGGCGGAAGATCCCTGATCACGGCAATCGCGGCCGGGTCACCACCGGGGTCAGGCCCCGGCGGCCGGCGGGTTGTTCAGCTCGATGTCGTCCACCTTGACGTTCACCTCGGCGACCGTCAGGCCGTACTTCTCCACCGCCTCGATGACCTTCGCCCGGACCGCCTCGGTCACCTCCTGCACGACGTGACCGGCCTCGATCACCAGCACGATCTTGATAGTCGCGCTGGTCCCCTTCACCTCGGCCGAGACGCCCCGCCCGGCGTCACCCACCTCGTCCAGGCCGACCTTGTCCAGCACACTGTTGAAGAACCGGGCGACGTCGCCACCGAGATCGGCGACGCCGGGCACCGAGCGGGCCGCCGTACCGGCGATCTTCTCGATGACCTCTTCGGACACTTCGGTGCCGCCCCTCGGCGAGACCGCCGGTGCGGTCACCGGGGCCGGGCGGGACTCGTTCTGAACCTCGGTCATCGGATTCCTTCCGTGGGTATTCCGGCCTTCAGGCCGGAGGGGAAACAGAACTTCTGCGGAGCAGGGTAGGGATAGCCGGTCCGCCGCCAGGGCCGGTAGGCGGCTACCCGCGTGCCGCCGCAACGCTTACCAGTTGGCACGTTACCGTGTGAGCCATGCCCAGGACCGTGAAGCGGGCGTTCAAGTACCGCTTCTACCCGACCGAGGCGCAGGCGGCGGAGTTGTCGCGCACGTTCGGATGT
>NZ_JBDJAV010000026.1:0-144776 GCF_039649625.1 Plantactinospora sp. ZYX-F-223
CAGCAGATCAGTCCCGGCTCTGGACGGTGTCCCGGATATCGCGGAGCAACGCCGCGGACTCGTCGAGGGAACGGCCCGCGAACATGCCCATCGCGATGCTGCCGTGGTCGGCCCAGCCGCAGAAGACGAGCTCCCCGTCCCGGATCGGGGCAGTACCGCACTTCATCACTCCGCCGAGCGCACCGGCATCCACCTCGCGGATGTCGGCGACCGGGCTGTCCTCCTCGGAAGCCAGGTCGAAAAGGCGGTCCAGATCCCGTTCGGGCTGCCAGACGAGGGTCGTACCGCCGAAGAGCAGGACGCTGCGGTCTGGGCCGGCCGGATCGGTGTAGACGGCGCCGAAGCTCTCGGCGAAGTTGATCTCGGCGTTGACGGCGGTGCGGAGGTATTCGATGGTTGCCCGGGCACCCTCGCTCTCGTCCCGGGTGAGACCGGCGACCTCGACCGGAGTGGCGAGGGTGGCATCCTTCTGCTGCAGGATCCGCCAGCTCGCGCTGCCGAAGACGGCGGCTCCGGCAAGGGTGACTGCGAGCACCGAGCCGAGGACGACTCTCCGGCGTCGGGACGACGGCTTGCCAGCCGGCCCGGCGGCGCCCGGCTCGGCATCGAGCGCCGGAGTGATGTCGACCGCCTCGGAGTCCCGGCCGACCGAGTGGTCCAGCACGATCGGCTCCGACGTGATCTCGATGGCGCCGGAATCGGCCGTGCCATGCCGATCGGTGCGGGGGGCATCGGACATAGCCGCCACCGTACGCGACCGGGAGGTGGCGCACGACGGGCCTGGCGCGCAGGCTCGTAGACTTCGAGGGTGACCGAGACTCTGGATGCGAACCGCGCCCCGGCCCCGACCCTTTCCGCCCAGTACCAGCCGGGCGAGGTAGAAGGTCGGCGGTACGAGGAGTGGGTAGCGGCCGGGCGTTTCCGGGCCTCGGCTGACAGCGACAAGCCCCCGTTCACCATCGTCATCCCGCCACCGAACGTGACCGGGTCACTGCACATGGGCCACGCCTTCGAGCACACCCTGATGGACGCGCTCACCCGGCGGCGGCGGATGCAGGGCTACGAGGCGCTCTGGCTGCCCGGCATGGACCACGCCGGCATCGCCACCCAGAACCTGGTCGAACGCCAGCTCGCCGGCGAGGGGCTGTCCCGGCACGACCTGGGTCGGGAGAAGTTCGTCGAGCGGGTCTGGCAGTGGAAGGCCGAGTCGGGTGGCAAGATCCTCGGCCAGATGCGCCGGCTCGGCGACTCCGTGGACTGGGACCGCGAGCGCTTCACGATGGACGAGGGGCTGTCCCGGGCGGTACAGACGATCTTCAAGAAGCTCTACGACGACGGCCTGATCTACCGCGCGGAGCGGATCATCAACTGGTGCCCGCGCTGCCTCACCGCCCTGTCCGACATCGAGGTGGAACACACCGACGACGACGGTGAACTCGTCTCGATCCGGTACAGCGACGACGTGGTGGTCGCCACCACCCGGGCCGAGACCATGCTCGGCGACACCGCCGTCGCGGTGCACCCGGACGACGAGCGGTACAAGCACCTGATCGGCACCGAGGTCGAGCTGCCGCTGACCGGGCGGCGCATCCCGATCGTCGGTGACGAGCACGTCGACCCGAGCTTCGGCACCGGCATGGTCAAGGTGACCCCGGCACACGACCCGAACGACTTCGAGATCGGCCAGCGGCACGACCTGCCGTCCCTGACGGTGATGGACGAGCGGGGCGTGATCACCGCGCCCGGCCCGTTCGAGGGACTCGACCGGTTCGAGGCCCGGCCGGCGATCGTCGCCGCGCTGCGCGAGCAGGGCCGGATCGTCGCCGAGAAGCGGCCGTACGTGCACGCGGTGGGGCACTGCTCGCGGTGCCGTACGACGGTGGAGCCGCGACTGTCGTTGCAGTGGTTCGTCAACACCGGACCGCTGGCCCGGGCGGCCGGCGACGCGGTGCGGGACGGCCGGGTCAAGATCGAGCCCGCCGACATGGCCAAGCGGTACTTCGGGTGGGTCGACAACATGCACGACTGGTGCATCTCCCGGCAGCTCTGGTGGGGGCACCGGATCCCGGTCTGGTACGGCCCGGACGGCGAGGTGCGCTGTGTCGGCCCGGACGAGGAACCGCCGACCGGCGAGGGCTGGCACCAGGATCTCGACGTGCTGGACACCTGGTTCTCCAGCGCGCTCTGGCCGTTCTCCACGCTCGGCTGGCCGGAGCAGACACCCGACCTGGCGAAGTTCTATCCGACCAGTGTGCTGGTGACCGGCTACGACATCCTGTTCTTCTGGGTCGCCCGGATGATGATGTTCGGCCTGTACGCGATGGACGGCCGGCAGCCGTTCGACGTGATCGCCCTGCACGGCATGGTGCGCGACCAGTACGGCAAGAAGATGTCGAAGTCCTTCGGCAACGTGGTCGACCCGCTGGACTGGATCGAGCGGTACGGCGCCGATGCCACCCGGTTCACCCTGGCCCGGGGCGCGAACCCCGGCCAGGACGTGCCGGTCAGCGACGAGTGGTGCCAGGGCTCCCGCAACTTCTGCAACAAACTCTGGAACGCCACCCGGTTCGCCCTGATGAACGGCGCGCACGTGGCCGGCGAGCTGCCGGAGCCGGCCCGCCTGTCGACCGTGGACCGGTGGATCCTCTCCCGGTTGCAGCAGGTCACCGCCGAGGTGGATGAGCAGTTCGAGGCGTACGAGTTCGCCAAGGTCTGCGACGTGCTCTACCACTTCGCCTGGGACGACGTCTGCGACTGGTACGTCGAGCTGGCCAAGCCGGTGCTGGCCGCCGGTGGCGAGCCGGCCGAGGTCACCCGCCGGGTGCTCGGACACGTGCTCGACCGGCTGCTGCGGCTGCTGCACCCGGTGGTGCCGTTCGTCACCGACGAGCTCTGGACCGCGCTGGCCGGTACCGAGAACGCCAGCTCCGACCCGGCTGGGCCGTCGGTGATGACCGCCGCCTGGCCGGTGGCCGTGCCGGCGCTGCGCGACGAGGCGGCGGAGCGCGAGGTGACCGAACTCCAGCGGGTGGTCACCGAAATCCGCCGGTTCCGTTCCGACCAGGGGCTGCGCCCGGCGCAGCGGGTGGCGGCCCGGCTCGACGGGCTCGCCGGAGCCGGCATCGCCGCGCACGAGCCGCTGATCCGTTCGCTGGTCCGGCTGGACGAGGCGGCCCCGGACTTCCGGGCCAGTGCCACCCTCGCCGTCTCCGGCGCGGTGACGGTGGCCCTGGACACCCGGGGTTCGATCGACGTCGCCGCCGAGCGGGCCCGGCTGACCAAGGACCGGGCGGCGGCCGAGAAGGAGATCGGTCAGGCCCGGGCGAAGCTCGACAACCCGGCCTTCCTCGACAAGGCGCCGGCCCCGGTGGTCGACAAGATCAGGGACCGGCTGGCGGCGGCCGAGGCGGACCTGGAACGGATCGCCAGTGCCCTGGCGGCGCTGGGCTGACCGGCAACGGGTGCGGGCCGGGAGCGGACGAGTGGGGCGACTGCGGGTGCGGATCGAGCGGGCGCGGATAGCGGGTGTGCGGGTGCGGATCGACGGTGTACGGCGGTCAGGGTCGCGGCGGTCAGGATCGCGGCGGTCGAGACTTCGGGGGTCGGGGTTGCGGCGGTTCGGCGTAACGGGCGGGGGGCGTACGGTGCGGGGCGAGGGTCGCGGTGAGTGAGCGCGCGGAGCGGGCGGCCGAGTTCGCCCAGGTCGAGGCGGAACTGTCCAGCCGCGGCTACACCCGGATGGTCTTCGACCTCGGGCGGATCGAGGAACTGCTCGACGTGCTCGGCAGCCCGCAGCGGGCGTACCCGGCGATCCATCTGACCGGCACCAACGGCAAGACGTCGACGGCCCGGATGATCGACTCGCTGCTCCGGGCCTTCGGGTTGCACACCGGGCGGTACACCAGCCCGCACCTGGAGACCGTGCGGGAGCGGATCAGCCTGGACGGCGAGCCGATCGGCGAGGAACGCTTCGTATCGGTCTACCGCGAGGTGGCGCCGCTGGCCCGGCTCGTCGACGAGCGCGCCGACGAGCCGCTGACGTACTTCGACATGACCACGGCGCTCGCCTTCGCCACCTTTGCCGACGCTCCGGTCGACGTGGCGGTGGTCGAGGTCGGGCTCGGTGGTGCGGAGGACTCCACCAACGTGCTGAGTGCCGGAATCGCGGTGATCACCCCGATCGGGCTCGACCACACCGAGTGGCTCGGCGACACCATCGGAGACATCGCGCTGGCGAAGGCGGGGATCATCCACAAGGGCGCGACGGTGATCTCGGCAGTCCAGCCGGAGGAGGCCGCCGAACCGATCCTGGAGCGCTGCGCCGAGGTCGGCGCCACCATCGCGCGAGAGGGCGGCGAGTTCGGCGTACTGCGCCGGAGCATGGCGGTCGGCGGCCAGGTGCTCTCGTTGCAGGGCCTCGGCGGGGTCTACGACAACGTCTTCGTACCCCTGCACGGGGCACACCAGGCGCAGAACGCCGCGATCGCGCTCGCCGCCGTCGAGGCGTTCCTCGGCGCGGGCGCGTCCCGCCAGCTCGACGTCGAGACCGTCCGTCAGGGCTTCGCCACCGCCGACTCACCCGGCCGGCTGGAGCGGGTCCGGTCCGCCCCGACGATCCTGCTGGACGGGGCGCACAACCCGCACGGCATGGCGGCCACCGTCACCGCGCTCCAGGAGGAGTTCGCGTTCAGCCGGCTGATCGCGCTGGTCGGCGTACTCGAGGACAAGGACGCGGGAAGTCTGCTCGAACTGCTCGAACCAGTGGTCGACGCGATCGTGGTGACCGGGAACAGCTCGCCCCGGGCGATGCCGGCCGCGGCACTTGGTGAACTCGCGGTCGAGGTCTTCGGGCCGGACCGGGTCGAGGTGGCTCCGGATCTGCCGGACGCGATCGAGGCCGCCGTGGCGCTGGCCGAGTCCGACGTGCAGGGGGAGTTGAGCGGGGTGGGTGTGCTGGTCACCGGCTCGGTGGTCACCGTGGCCGACGCGCGACGGCTGTTGAAGCGATGAGCGCCCCGGACGAGGCGGCAAAGCCGGCTGGCCGTACCGGGCCGCCCACCGGGTCCGCGGAGCCGTCGGGCCGGGTCGAGGATGGCGGGCCGGCCGGCCCGGCCAGCTCCGCCGGGCACGGCGGCCCGACGGGTACGCCTGGCGGCCGTCCGTCCGGACTGCGGGACCCGGACCGGGCAGTACGCGGCCTCGGCGCCCTCACGCTGAGCGTCGAGACGCTGGTGCTGCTGCTCGCGATCCAGCCGATCCGACTGCTCGGCGGCGAGCTGGGCGGCAGCGCGATCGGGGTGGTCGTCGGGCTCGCGGTGCTGGCGGTCGTACTGGCCGGCTGCCTACGCCGGCCGTGGGCCTGGCACGCCGCCACCGTCCTGCAGGGGCTGTTGCTGCTCGCCGGCTTCCTGCACTGGTCACTCGGCGCGCTGGGGCTGATCTTCGTCGGCGTCTGGGCGTACGTGCTGCACGTCCGCCGGGTCATCCTCGGCTGACCCGGCCCGCCGGCTCAGCCGGTGGCCCGGCTCCGCCATTGGGTGAGGGCGATCCCGTGCCCGTCCGGGTCCCGGAACGCGGCGGCCCAGAGTTCGAGTTTGGCGCCCCGGTTGACCGCCCGGGGTGCGTAGGTGAACTTCACGCCCTTGGCAAGGAGTTCCTCGTAGAACGCGGTCACGTCGTTCACCTCGAGATTGAGGTGGACCAGCCGCCGGTTGATCGGGGCTACCTCGCGGATCGCCCGCAGCACCAGCCGGGTCGCCCCGGAGGCGAGGATGGCGTTACCCTCGCCGCCGTCGATCTCGAAGAAGCCGAGCAGGTCCCGGTAGAAGGCGATCGACCGCTCGAGGTCGGTGACCAGCAGGGTGATCCCGACCCCGGCGATCGGGCCGGACCCGCCGAGCCGGGCCGGCGGCTGGGTGGCGATCAGGTCGGCCAGGATCGCCTCGTCGTCCGAGGCGACCGCGAGGTCGTCGGCCGCCGATGCGCCGGCCCGCGGGTCGAGGTCCAGGTCAGGGTCCGCGTCGGCATCGAGATCCGGGTCGAGATCCGGATCGGGATCGTCCAGCGGTATGTCGATCTCGTCGTGCGAGGTGTCGGCCGGGCCGGTGTCGCCGGTACCGGGGCCACCGGCGGCGGTGGCCGACCGGCCGGAGTCCGCCGCCGTGGGCTCGGGGGTGGTTCGGGGCGACTCCGGGTCCGGTTCGGTCGGTGCCGGGCCGCTCGGCGGGCTGCCAGCGGACCGGGCCTCCGGGATCGGCGGAGTATCCGGCCCGGTGCCGTCGACACCGGTCCCGGTCGCAGGCACGTCCGGCTCGGGTGAGCGCGGCGCCGGCGGCACGTCGGCGACCGGTGCGGCGGCCGGGGCCGGGCGGGGCCGGCGGTTCCGGGCGCCCGGACCGGGGGTCGGCCGGGGGCGGCGGGGCAGTGGCGCGGTGGACGGCGGGTCGACCAGGGTCCCCTCCAGCACGATCGTCCCGCCGGGGGTCTGCCGCATCACCACCGGCTCCTCGCGGGGCGTACCCCGGTCGTCCCGGCGCGGCTCCAGGTCGTCCCGGAGCGGGGCGAGATCGTCCTCGGTCAGGTCCTCGGCGGCCGGCCCGCCGCCGGGCGGTGCGGCGGAGTACGGGTCGTCCCGTCCGCCCCGCGCCCACGGCGGCGCCTCCTGCTCGATCAGGATGTCGTCGTCGCCCTGGTCGAAATCGTGGAACTCCGGCGGCAGATCGCCGCTCGCCGCCGCCTCGGCGTGGGTCAGCACCTCGTCCCAGAGGATCCGGACGTGCCGCTGGTCGTCGATCGCGACCATGATCGGCAGGGTGGCGCCGGGATCCGGCCACTTCGACACCGGTACCCGGGGGTCGCGGATCCGCACCGAGCGGCCCGGAACCCCCGGCGCGTCGATCACGATCTGGAGTTCACACCGGCCGAAGGTCGACGAGGCGGGCGGCTCGGTGACGCTGTGCACGTGCCCGATGCCGGTCACCCAGGCCCGGGGGCCGCTGCGTACGGCGGTGAACGCGACGAGCGCGATGGCCAGGGCGAGCAGCGCCACCCCGAGTACGGCGATCGCCCAACTGCGCATCCCGAAGCCGAACAGGATGACGAAGGTGGCGAAGGTGCCCAGCACAGCGGCGACCAGCTTGCGCACCGGCGCGACCTGGCGGCGACGACCATCTGCCACAGTGGACCTCCCTGGTTAAGGCCAGGCTAGGCCGGATCTGGCGGGAATGGAACGACCCGGGGCCGGTGTGCGGCCCTCGCCGCCGGATCGGTCGGCCGTGAGCTGGCCGAACGTGCTGACCTCCGGCGTCGCGGCCGGGCGGCGCCGACATACCCTGGCGGTGCCCAGCTCTCCGGCCGTACCGAGGGGTGTCCGTGGTCAGCAGCGGTTCCACCGAGCGTACCCTCGTATTGATCAAGCCTGACGCGGTGCGGCGGAGGCTGGTCAGCGAGATCCTCGGCCGGTTCGAGCGCAAGGGCCTCGGCATCGACGCGATGCTGCTGCGCCGGATGGACGACCGGCTTGCCGACCTGCACTACGCGGAGCAGGTGGCGGAGCCGTTCTATCCGGCGCTGCGGGAGTTCATGACCTCCGGCCCGCTGGTCGCGTTGGTGCTCTCCGGCTCCGGCGTGGTCGAGATGGTCCGCGGCCTGGTCGGCGCGACCGACGGGCGCCGGGCGGTCCCCGGCACGATCCGTGGCGACCTGGCCTGCTCGTCCCGGGAGAACCTGGTGCACGCGGCCGACTCGGTCGAGACCGCCCGCCGGGAGATCGCGCTCTGGTTCCCCGAGTTGACCTGACCCGGATGGCGGGCCGGGCGCTCGCGGTCGCCGCGGCCGAGCTGGGCCTGCCGGCGCTGCCGGCCGGAGCGAGTCGGTCGCCGGCCGGGGTGGAGTCGGTCGCGGCGGCCGCTCAGGAGGGGCTGTTGGCGGGTGTGGCGGTCAGTGGAAGTGCCCCGAGCGCGGCCGTGGTGACCTCGAACGCGGTCTGCCGGGCCAACGCGGTCACCGCCGGGCCGCTGCTGCCCGGCCCGAGCTTGAGTACCCCGACGGTGAGCAGCAGCGGACCGTGCGCGAGGAGCAGATGGGCCTCGCCGGGCATGAAGCCCAACTGCTGCCCAGGGTGGGGGCCGGGCACCGTACCCGTGGTGAGCCGGGCCGGACGGGCGCCGACCCGCACCACGGTGGCGGCGCGGCGGGCCTCGGTGGTGGTGTAGCTGAGGACGAACTCCGGGGTACAGCGGACCGAGCGGGCCCGAGCGGCGACCCGCTCTGCCGTTGCCGCGCTGGCGAACCCGGTCACCGTGACCTCCATCACCGTGGTCGGCTGCTGGACCCCAGCGAACGAGGCGGTCGGATTGACCTCGAGCGACCCGGCGAAGATCGGTTCTGGCGGCGTGAACGACTCCCCGGGACGGGCCTCGGCGGTGAACAGCCGACACGGAGTGATTTCCACCGAGCCGAGTTCCTCCTCGGCGAGCAGCTCCGGCGGCGGGACGCTGCCCCGGGGCTGGACCGCCGTCGCCAGGGCCGCGAGCACCGCCTCGGGCTGGAAGGGCGGCCCGGGCGCGACGCTGGGCGGCACCGTCGAGGCCGGCGGTGGAGTCGGTGGGGCCGGCCGGGCCGGTTGCGGGGTACAGGCGGTGAGGGCGAGCAGCGCCGTCACGCCGGCCAGCAGCGGTGCCGTACGCATATCCGCCCCCATCCGCATTGTCGGGGCAGGTTAACCCGGCAGGCCCGGGCCGCGGGGTCCCGCTCGGGCGGGACGGTGCGCCGCCCGGGATATCGGGTGGGGGGCGGCGCGGGGGTCGAGTATCGTTGACGGGCACAGGCGTCGACCCGGCCATCACCGGCGAGCCTCCGGAAGAACAGGTGGAAACACCCCAGTAGAACCGGACGGGACCGGCCCGTCACAGCCGGCCAACGAGCGGGTGGTCGATCACCGACCGCCAAGCGGGGTGGTACCGCGGGCCCACGGGCGCGCCGGCTTCCGGCGTTACCAGGGCTCGTCCTCGCAGACCACGGTCAGTGAGCTGCGACGAGGAGAGCGACCCGCGATGGCGTACCCGAAGAACGCCCCCGCCGGCACGGGCGTGCCGGCCAGTCCGGAGCTGCCGGCGGTCGAGCAGCGCGTGCTCGACCACTGGGTGGCCGACAAGACCTTCGAGGCCAGCGTCGAGGCCCGCGATCCCGGGCCGAACGGCGCCAACGAGTACGTCTTCTACGACGGCCCGCCGTTCGCCAACGGGCTGCCGCACTACGGCCACCTGCTGACCGGCTACGTCAAGGACCTGGTACCGAGATACCAGACGATGCGCGGCCGGCGGGTGGAGCGACGCTTCGGCTGGGACTGCCACGGCCTGCCGGCCGAGGTGGAGGCGGAGAAGCAGCTCGGCATCACCACCAAGGCGGAGATCCTCGACCTCGGCGTGGGGCGGTTCAACGACGCCTGCCGGACCTCGGTGCTGGCCTACACCCGCGACTGGGAGCGGTACGTCAACCGGCAGGCCCGGTGGGTCGACTTCGGCAACGACTACAAGACGCTCGACCTCAGCTACATGGAGAGCGTCATGTGGGCGTTCCGCCAGCTCCACGACAAGGGGCTGGTCTACGAGGGGTTCAGCGTGCTGGCGTACTGCTGGCGCTGCGAGACCCCGCTGTCGAACACCGAGACCCGGATGGACGACGTCTACCGGGACCGGCACGACCCGACCCTGACCGTCTGGTTCGAGTTGACCCCGGACGGGTCCGCCCCGGAACCGCTGCGCGGGCCGGTCCGGGTCGGGGTCTGGACCACCACGCCGTGGACGCTGCCGTCGAATCTCGCGCTCGCGGTCGGCCCGGACATCGAGTACGCGGTGCTGGAGCGGGACGGCCAGCGCTACGTCGTCGGCGCCGCCCGCCTCGGGGCGTACGCGAAGGAGCTGGACGGCTACACCCAGGTCGGCACCGTGTACGGCCGGGACCTGGTCGGCCGCCGCTACACCCCGCTCTACGACTTCCTGGTCAGCCAGGGCGGGCCGAACGCCTACCAGGTGCTCGGTGCGGAGTTCGTCACCACCGAGGACGGCACCGGGGTGGTGCACCTGGCCCCGGCCTTCGGCGAGGACGACCAGAAGGCCTGCAACGCGGCCGGCATCCCGACCGTGGTGACCGTGGACGACCACACCCGGTTCACCGCGCTGGTCCCGCCGTACCAGGGCGAGCAGGTCTTCGACGTCAACAAGCCGGTGATCCGGGAGCTGAAGGAGCGCGGGGTGGTGCTCCGGCAGGACACCTACACCCACGCGTACCCGCACTGCTGGCGCTGCGACACCCCGCTGGTCTACAAGGCGGTCTCCTCCTGGTTCGTGGCGGTGACCAAGGTCAAGGACCGGATGCTGGAGCTGAACCAGCAGATCGACTGGACGCCCGGGCACGTCAAGGACGGCTCGTTCGGCAAGTGGCTGGCGAACGCCCGGGACTGGTCGATCAGCCGCAACCGGTTCTGGGGCTCGCCGATCCCGGTCTGGAAGTCGGACGACCCGCAGTACCCGCGGGTCGACGTCTACGGCTCGCTCGCCGAACTGGAGGCCGACTTCGGGGTCAAGGTCACCGACCTGCACCGGCCCGGCATCGACGAGCTGACCCGGCCCAACCCGGACGACCCGACCGGGCGCTCCACCATGCGCCGGGTGCCGGAGGTGCTGGACTGCTGGTTCGAGTCCGGTTCGATGCCGTTCGCCCAGGTGCACTACCCGTTCGAGAACCGGGAGTGGTTCGAGCACCACTACCCGGGTGACTTCATCGTCGAGTACGTCCCGCAGGTGCGGGGCTGGTTCTACACCATGCACGTGCTGGCGACCGCGCTCTTCGACCGGCCGGCGTTCCGCAACGCCGTGGTACACGGCATCGTGCTCGGCTCGGACGGGCGCAAGATGTCCAAGAGCCTGCGCAACTATCCGGACGTCTACGAGATGTTCGACAGCTACGGCTCGGACGCGATGCGCTGGACGCTGATGTCCTCGCCGGTGCTGCGCGGCGGCGACGTGGTGGTCAGCGAGACGACGATCCGGGACTCGGTACGCCAGGTGCTGCTGCCGTACTGGAACGTCTGGTACTTCTTCTCGCTCTACGCGAACGCGGAGGGATACTCGGCGGTCCGGCGTACCGACTCGACGCACCTGCTCGACCGCTACGTGCTGGCCAAGACCCGGGAACTGGTCGAGGCGGTGCAGGGGCAGCTCGACGTCTACGACATCTCCGGCGCCTGCGGCACGGTCCGGTCCTTCCTGGACGCGCTGACCAACTGGTACGTCCGGCGGTCCCGGGACCGGTTCTGGTCCGGTGACCGGGATGCCTTCGACACCCTCTACACGGTGCTGGAGACGGTGAGCCGGGTGCTGGCCCCGCTGGCCCCGCTGACCGCCGAGGAGGTCTGGCGGGGGCTGACCGGGGAGCGGTCGGTGCACCTGACCGACTGGCCGGACGCCGCCGAGTTCCCGGCCGACCACGAGCTGGTCGCCGCGATGGACGCCATCCGGAACGTCGCCTCGGCGGCGCTGTCGCTGCGCAAGGCGAAGGGCCTGCGGGTCCGGCTGCCGCTGCCGTCGCTGACCGTGGCCACCCCGGCGGCGGCCGCCCTGCGGCCCTTCGCCGACCTGGTGGCGGACGAGGTGAACGTCAAGGCGGTCACCTTCAGCGACGAGCTGGCCAGCTACTGCGAGCAGGTGCTCACGGTGGTGCCCCGGGCGCTCGGCCCCCGGGTCGGTAAGCAGGTGCAGACCGTGATCAAGGCGGTGAAGTCCGGCGACTGGGCGCTGGTGGACGGGGTACCGGAAGCGGCCGGGGTGCGGCTGGAGCCGGGCGAGTACGAGCTGAAGCTGGTCCCCGCCGACGCCGAGCACTCCGCACCGCTGCCCGGTGGGGAGGGCGTGGTGGTGCTGGACACCGCCGTCACCCCGGAACTCGCCGCGGAGGGGCTGGCCCGGGACGTCGTACGGGTGGTGCAGCAGGCCCGCCGGGACGCGGGGCTGGACGTGTCGGACCGGATCGACGTGCTGCTCGCCGCTCCGGCGGAGGTGGCCGCGGCGGTCGAGGCGTACCGGGACTTCGTGGCCCGGGAGGTGCTGGCCGACTCGATCGGCTTTGCCGACCAGGCTGACTCCGTCGACTTCGCCGATCAGGTCGACGGATTCGCCGGTGAGGTCGGCGAGGGCGGCCGGGTGACGGTGGCGGTACGCCGCCGCTGAGGATTCCCGGTGCGTCGCCGGGTGCCGCCCGACCCGGTCCGGGTGGGTGATCGCGACGGTCACCTACGCGGACCGGTCGGGCGTCGGTTAACGTGACAGCGCCCGACTACCCTGACCGCCGGAGGTCCCGTGCCGCTGCTCTACACCATCGGCCAGTACACCGTCGGCACCGCGATGCGGGTTGCCTGGCGTCCGACCGTGGAGGGCCTGGAGAACGTCCCCGCGACCGGCGGCGCGATCTTCGCGGGCAACCACCTCTCGGTCGCCGACGAGCTGTTCCTCGGCTCGGTGGTGCCCCGGCACCTCGCCTTCTGGGCCAAGTCCGAATACTTCACCGGCACCGGGCTGCGGGGCTGGGTCACCCGCTCCGTGATCAGCGGGCTCGGCGCGATCCGGGTGGAACGGGCCGGCGGCCGGGCGGCACTCTCCGCGTTCGACGGGGCGATCCCGGTGCTGCGCGCCGGTGACCTGGTGGCAATCTATCCGGAGGGCACCCGGTCACCGGACGGGCGGCTCTACCGGGGGCGTACCGGGGTGGCTCGGCTGGCGCTGGCCGCCGAGGTGCCGGTGATCCCGGTCGGGATGATCGGCACCGAGCGGGTGCAGCCGATCGGGGCCCGGCTGCCCCGGCTCGGCACCGGCAAGGTGACCGTCCGGTTCGGCAAGCCGATGGACTTCGTCGGCCGCCCGACGGACCGGACCTCGCTGCGGCAGATCACCGACGAGATCATGACGGAGATCCAGAAGCTGACCGGGCAGGAGTACGTGCCCCGGTACGCGCCGGCCCGCAACGGGGCCGAGAACGGCGGTTCGTAGGCAGCCGGCCGCCGTGCCGTCCGCGACCGCTCGCCGTCCATGGCAGCCGGATCATCCGGTACTGGCGCTGCCGCTGCCCGAGCCGACCGGGTCGCGCACGATGATGCTGTCGCGCAGCGTGCTGAGCAGTTCGGAGCTGTCCGCTATCGACAGCCGGGTGAACAGCGCGGTGGCCGAGCTGCCATGGTCCGCCCACGTGCAGACCACCACATCCTCGCCGTCGGCCTCACCCGTGCCGCAACGGCGGTACTCGCCGCGTACGCCGGTCGGCACCGACTCGACCGAGGTGACCGCGTACTCGTTCTGGAGCCGGGTGACCTCCTCCTGCACCGCCGACTCGGGGCTGAGCCGGAAGCCGGTGCTGCCGAAGATGACCACCTGCTTGCCGTTCGAGGCCCGGTAGACCCCGGCGAACGCCTCGCCGCCGGTGAACCAGTTCCGCCCCTGGACCTCCTGCTTCAACTGCTCGGCGGTCTCCCGGCCGGTCGCGTTGTCCACCAGTCGCAGGTCCAGTACCTCGCTCGGCAGCGGATCCAGCGCCGAGGCCGGGTACTGGTCCCAGATCGGCTTGGCGTAGTACGCCGGAACGCCGCAGCAGCAGGCGATGGTGAGCAGGGTGAGCGTGAACATCACCCTGGGCCAGCGCCGGCGGCGGCGTACCGGAGGAAGGGGGGCCGGGGCGGGCGGCGCCTTCCGGACCGGCGGCGCCTCCGGCCGGCGCCGCTGTTTCGGCGGTCGGGGCGGCGCGACCGGTGGCGGCGGCTGCTTTCGTGGTGCGGGCGGGGCCGGCGGTCGGGCGGCCCGCGCCGGCGGTGGCGGTGGCGGCGGTGGTGGTGACGGGTGTGGTGGCGGCACCGCGCGCGGTGGTGGCGGTGGACCGGTCGGCGCGGGGAAACGCCGGGTCACCGGCAACTGCCGGGCCGGGGGCGGGCTGACCGGTGGGTCGTAGCCGACCGGTGGATGACTCGCCGCTGCCTGGTGGCCACCGACCGGCGGGTACGCCTCCCACGGGTCGTCGGCGGCACCGGCCCAGGGGTCGACCGGGGTGGGGATCTCGTCCTCGTCCGCCTCGACCCCCGGCATCCGCAGGGTCGGATCGGCCGGTCGGGTACGAACCGTCGGTGCCGCCGGAACATCCGCGTCCTCGGCCTCGCCCCGGAACCAGCGACGCTTGCGGGGCCGGGGCCGGGGCGGTGGTACGGCCGCAGAGCCGGTCCAGCGCGGCGCTGCCACCCTGGTCGGGGCCGGTCCGTCGTCCTCGGACGGCGACGCCGGCACACCGCCCTCGACCGGACCCGAGCCGCCGTCGTCGTCGGCGGGCCGGTCGATCCGGGTGGCGTCGGGCGGCGGGGTACGGCGAGTGGGTGCGTCGTCGTCGGCTGCCGGCGGTCGGTCCGCCGCCGCATGCTCGGTGCTGACTGTGCGTGGCGCGTCTTCGGGCTCGGCACGTTCGGTGGCGGCCGCCGGCTGTGGTTCTTCGGCTGGGGACCCTTCGTCGACGGCGGCCGGTGCTGGCGCGGCGTGCACGGAGTCGGCCGGTGGGGTGGGGTGCGCGGTACCAGCGGTCTCGGGTGGCGGCGTGGGCGCGGCGCCAGCGGTCTCGGGTGGCGGCGTGGGCAGGGTCGGTTGGTCGAGGTCGGCGTTGCCGGACCCGTCCGGTTCCACCGGGACGTCGACGGCCGTGTCGTCCGGCTCACCGGCGTGACCGTGCTCGTCGCCGGCCTGACGGTGCTGCTGGTCACCGGCTCGACTGTCCTGCTGGTCACCGGTTCGGCCGTCCTGCTGGTCAGCGGCCCGAGCCTGCGGGTCGCCGGATGCCACGGTCGCCGATCCCTCGGCCGGGGGCGGCCCGGCCGGCGTGGCTCGGCCCGCCGGTACGGTCTCCTCCGGCTGCGGTTGGGACATTGTGCGGGTCTCCTCTCGCGCCCGTTCGAGGTTAGTACCGCCCGACCAACCGGTCGTTCCGCGCCGGATCGTACGAGTGTCGCCGACGGTGGGGGAAATCGCGACGAGCCGGCACGCGGAGAGCTTTCCGGCGGAAACGCCGCGCCCGGCGGGCGCGGGGACCACCGGACCGGGTCGCGGGGGTGACGCGTACTCTGGATGGTTGGTGTTCCAGCGGAGTGTCCCGGGAGGTTCCATGAGCGCCGCGTCGTCCGCCGCGGAAAGGTCAGCGGCGATGACGGTCTGGCCGCAGCTCGAGCAGTTGCTGCCCCAGGTCAGCAAGCCGATCCAGTACGTCGGCGGCGAACTGGGCGCGGTGGTGAAGGACTGGGAGTCGGCGGTCGTCCGGTGGGCGCTGATGTATCCGGACGCGTACGAGGTGGGCCTGCCGAACCAGGGGGTGCAGATCCTCTACGAGGTGCTCAACGAGCTGCCGGACGTGCTGGCCGAGCGGACGTACGCGGTCTGGCCGGACCTGGAGCGGCTGATGCGGGCGCACGGCGTGCCGCAGTTCACCGTCGAGGCGCACCGGCCGGTCGGCGCGTTCGACCTGTTCGGGATCTCGTTCGCCACCGAACTCGGCTACACCAACCTGCTCACCGCGATCGACCTGGCCGGCATCCCGCTGCTCTCCGCCGACCGCACCGACGAGCACCCGGTGGTGGTGGCCGGCGGGCACGCCGCGTTCAACCCGGAGCCGATCGCCGACTTCCTCGACGCGGCGGTGCTCGGCGACGGCGAGGAAGCGGTTCTGGAGATCACCGAGATCGTCCGGGCCTGGAAGGCGGAGGGCAGCCCCGGCGGGCGGGACGAACTGCTGCTCCGGCTGGCCCGGACCGAGAGCGTCTACGTGCCGCGCTTCTACGACGTCGACTACCTGCCTGACGGCCGGATCCAGCGGGTCGTGCCGAACCGGGCGGACGTGCCGTTCCGGGTACACAAGCGGACGACGATGGACCTGGACGCCTGGCCGTACCCGAAGAAGCCGATCGTGCCGCTCGCCGAGACGGTGCACGAGCGGTACGCGGTGGAGATCTTCCGGGGTTGCACCCGGGGATGCCGGTTCTGCCAGGCGGGCATGATCACCCGGCCGGTCCGGGAACGCTCCATCACCACCGTGGGCCAGATGGTGCGGGACGGCCTCGAATACTCGGGCTTCTCCGAGGTGGGGCTGCTGTCGCTGTCGTCGGCCGACCACTCGGAGATCGGCGACATGTGCTCCGGCCTGGCCCAGCAGTACGAGGGCACCAACGTCTCGCTCTCGCTGCCGTCGACCCGGGTCGACGCCTTCAACATCGAGCTGGCCCAGGAACTGTCCCGCAACGGCCGGCGTACCGGGCTCACCTTCGCCCCGGAGGGCGGCTCGGAGCGGATCCGCAAGGTGATCAACAAGATGGTGTCGGAGGAGGACCTCATCCGCACCGTGGTCACCGCCTACACCAACGGGTGGCGGCAGGTGAAGCTCTACTTCATGTGCGGGCTGCCGACCGAGGAAGACGAGGACGTCCTGCAGATCGCCCGGCTCGCGCACGAGGTGATCAAGGCCGGTCGGGCGGCCACCGGCTCCAAGGACATCCGCTGCACGGTCTCGATCGGCGGGTTCGTACCCAAGCCGCACACGCCGTTCCAGTGGGCCCGGATGGAGCGGCCCGAGGTGATCGACAACCGGCTCAAGCTGCTCAAGCAGGCGATCAACTCGGACCGGTCGCTCGGCCGGGCGATCGGTTACCGCTATCACGACGGCGAGCCGTCGCTGATCGAGGGGCTGCTCAGCCGGGGTGACCGCCGGGTCGGTGCGGTGATCCGGCGGGTCTGGGAGAACGGCGGCCGGTTCGACGGCTGGAGCGAGCACTTCTCCTACCAGCGTTGGGTGGACGCCGCCGCCGAGGTGCTGCCGGCCTTCGGGGTGGACCTCGACTGGTACACCGTCCGGGAGCGGGAGCAGGCCGAGGTGCTGCCCTGGGACCACCTCGACTCCGGGCTGGACAAGGACTGGCTCTGGCAGGACTGGCAGGACGCCCTCACCGAGTACGAGCAGGACGACTGCCGGTGGACCCCGTGCTTCGACTGCGGCGTCTGCCCGTCCATGGACACCGAGATCCAGATCGGCCCGACCGGCAAGAAGTTGCTGCCGCTGACGCCGGTGAACACCGGCCTGCGGACGCCGGCCGGCGCCGGACACTGACCCCGACCGTTCCCCGGAGCAGTCCACTCCCGGGGGAGCGGCCCACCTGAGACCATCCGGATCCGAGGAGCGGCACGATCAGCAGGAAACCACAGCCGGAGGGCGGCCAGGCGCCGGTCGTACAGCGGGTCCGGATCAGGTACGCCAAGCGTGGACCGCTGCGGTTCACCTCGCACCGGGACTTCGCTCGGGCCTTCGAGCGCGCGTTGCGTCGGGCCGGCGTACCGGTGGCGTTCTCCCAGGGCTTCACCCCGCACCCGAAAATCTCCTACGCCAGCGCGGCCCCGACCGGGGTGGCCAGCGAGGCGGAGTACCTGGAGATCGGGCTCCAGCGGCCGGTGGATCCGGCCGATCTCCGGGCCGCTCTGGACGCGGTGCTCTCGCCCGGACTCGACGTACTGGACGCGGTGGTGGCCGGCAGCGGCAGCCTGGCCGACCGGATCGACGCCTCACGCTGGCGGATCGAACTGCCCGGTGTCGCGCCGGATGTCGTCCGTGCCGCCGTGTCGACCTTTCTGGCCGCGTCCGAGGTGCTCGTCGAGCGGATGACCAAGCAGGGCCGACGCGTCTTCGACACCCGGGCCGCTGTCACGACCATCGATGTGATCGAGAGGACCGAGGCACCTTCCGGGGTCGCGGGCGTACCGTGTGCGATACTCGAAGTGGTCGTGCGGCAGGTCACCCCGTCCGTACGACCCGATGACGTCCTTTCCGGCCTCCGCGTGGTGGCCGACCTGGAGCCGCCGGTGCCGCCGAGGGCGACCCGGCTGGCGCAGGGCACGCTGACCGCGCAGGGGGAGATCGTCGATCCGTTGGAGGCGGATCGCGACGGGAACGCCATCGGCGAACGCCAGCCGGACGTCCGGCCGGCGGTCAGGTAGGCAGACTTCGGCGACCCGGTCACCTCGACGCGTCACCGGAAATACTTTGCGGCAACCCTGCGTGGCAGCGCTCACCCGCGCCCGGGGAAGCCAGAACTGGAGAACGTCCATGCTCGAGAACGAGCCAGAGGGCGGAGAACGGACCGGCGCGGAGCCGGCCGTCGACGCCACCACCGCAAACGGCAGCACCGAGAGCACGAGCACGCAGAGCGCCACCGGAGAGGCCGCGGCCGCGCAGGGCGGCGGTGCGGAGACCGCGACCGCGCAGGGCGGCAGCGCCGAGGGGCCCACGCGGCGGCGTACCACCCGGCGCCGTACGTCCAGCACGACGAGTGAGTCGGCGCCGACCGGCGTACCGGCCGAGGCGCCCAGCACGGCCCGGACGACCAGCGGAGAGGCGTCCGACGCCGAGGTGCTGGCACCGGTGGCCGCAGAGATCGAGTCCGCACCGAAGGCGACCCGTCGGCGCCGCAAGGCCACCACGGCGGACAAGAAGGACGACACCGGACTTCCGGCCGGCGAGACGAGTGCGGCCGGCGAGACGACCGCGGCCGCTGACCCGGGTACGCCTGCGGCCGGCCCTGACGACGCGGCGGTCGAACCCGTACCGCCGGTGAAGGTGACCCGTACCCGCCGGAAGAAGGCGGCGGCACCTCTCGCCGAGCCGACCGAGACGTCCGTCACCCCACCCGTGGCCGCCGAGAGCGCCCCGGCGGCCGGCGAGGTCCCGGTGACCGGCTCCGATGTCGGCGCTCCCGCCACGCCGGAGTCGACCGGCGGCGCCGGTCGCCCGGTGGCCGGCGGCCCGGCCGAGGCCGAGCCGGCGGCCGAGGAGGCGCCCCGGGGACGCCGGCGCCGCGCCGCGCTCTCCGCGCCCACCGTGCTGTTCATGGCCCCGGAGCCGGAGACTCCGCCGGCCCGGGCCGGCGTGGTCGAGCCCGCTCCGTCGACCCGGCCGACCGAGGCCGAGGCCGAGGGTGAGCCGGTCGAGCCGGTCGAGGGCGTCCGGCGGCGCCGCCGGGGCCGGCGTGCCGGCGAGCCGGCCGTGCTGGAAGCCGAGCCGGAGGCCGAGGCCGAGGGCGTCGCCGACGAGGAGGCCCTGGACGTCATCGACTCCGAGGAGGACGAGGACGAGGAGACCGCAGCGGCCCGGCGTCGTCGGCGGCGTGGTCGCCGGGGTCGGGGTCGGGGCAAGGGCACCGCGGACGATGCCGAGGAGGGCGACGAGCCGGTGGCCGAGGCGGGGGTCGAGGCCGGGGCCGACGAGGACGAGGACGAGGACGGCGAGGCCGGTGACGGGGTGACCCGCCGCCGCCGCCGGCGCCGGCGCAAGGGCGCCGGAGACACCGACGGTGCGGCCGACGACGGCGTACACACCGTTATCAAGATCCGCGAGCCCCGGAAGACCGTGGACGAGGTGCAGGGCGTCTCCGGCTCGACCCGGCTGGAGGCCAAGCGCCAGCGCCGCCGGGACGGTCGTGAGCAGCGGCGTACCCGGCCGCCGATCCTGAGCGAGTCGGAGTTCCTGGCCCGCCGGGAGGCGGTCGACCGGGTGATGGCGGTACGCCAGCGCGGCGACCGGACCCAGATCGCCGTACTGGAGGACGGGGTGCTGGTGGAGCACTACGTCACCCGCGCCTCCGCCGGCACCATGGCCGGCAACGTCTATCTGGGCAAGGTGCAGAACGTGCTGCCCAGCATGGAGGCGGCCTTCGTCGACGTCGGGCGCGGCCGCAACGCGGTGCTCTACGCCGGCGAGGTCAACTGGGACACCACCGGCCTGGAGGGGCGGGCCCGCTCGATCGAGCAGGCGCTGCGCTCCGGCGATTCGGTGCTGGTGCAGGTCACCAAGGACCCGATCGGGCACAAGGGCGCCCGGCTGACCAGCCACATCGCGCTCTCCGGGCGGCACCTGGTCTACGTGCCGCACGGCAACGCCTCCGGGATCAGCCGCAAGCTGCCGGACACCGAGCGCAAGCGGCTGCGCGACATCCTGAAGAAGCTGGTGCCGGACGGCGCCGGTGTGATCGTCCGGACCGCCGCCGAGGGTGCCAGCGAGGACGAGCTGGCCCGGGACGTGAAGCGACTCCAGGCGCAGTGGGAGGACATCCAGGCCAAGGCGGCCGAGGGCGGCGCCCCGGTGCTGCTCTACGAGGAGCCCGACCTGGTGATCCGGGTCGTCCGGGACCTGTTCAACGAGGACTTCCGCGAGCTGGTCGTGCAGGGCGACGAGTCGTACGACATGGTCGAGTCGTACCTCTCGCACGTCTCGCCCGACCTGGTGCCCCGGCTGCGCCGGCACACCGGTACGGCGGACGTCTTCGCCGAGCGGCGGATCGACGAACAGATCCTCAAGGGGCTGGACCGGAAGGTCTTCCTGCCCTCCGGCGGCCACCTGGTGATCGACCGTACCGAGGCGATGACGGTGATCGACGTCAACACCGGCAAGTACACCGGTGCCGGCGGCAACCTGGAGGAGACGGTCACCCGGAACAACCTGGAGGCGGCCGAGGAGATCGTCCGGCAGCTCCGGCTCCGCGACCTGGGCGGCATCGTCGTGATCGACTTCATCGACATGGTGCTGGAGTCGAACCGGGAGCTGGTGTTGCGCCGGCTCACCGAGTGCCTGGGCCGGGACCGGACGAAGCACCAGGTGACCGAGATCACCTCGCTCGGCCTGGTCCAGATGACTCGGAAGCGGATCGGTGCCGGACTGCTGGAGGCGTTCAGCGAGACCTGCGACTGCTGCAAGGGCCGGGGCGTGATCATTCACACCGAGCCGGTGTCGGAGAAGTCCCGCTCGGGCGCGGGGGACAAGGTCAAGGCGGTCGCCTCGGCCACCGGTACCCCGGCACCGGCCTCGACCCCGGTCTCCGAGGCGCCGGCCGGCGGTCGGCGCCGGGGCCGCAAGGCGGCCGCCCCGGAGCGGGTGGTCGTCGAGGTCTCGGAGGACTACGACGACACCATGGGATACGACCTGTCCCGCTACGAGGCGGAGACCCCCGGGGCCGACGACATCGCCGAGGCCGCGCCGGCCGAGTCGATGCGGCTGGCCGGTGCCGGCGACCCGGACGGTATCGAGGACACCGTTGACCTGGACGCGGAGGCCGAGGCTGCGGAGATCGGCGGCAGTCGTCGCCGGGCCCGACGCGGCGGCACCCGCCGCCGTACCCGTCCCTGACCGGGCTGCCCGGGAAGACGGGTTTGGTCCGCTGATGCCGGCGGTGGCTACGCTGGTCACTCCCTCGCGGTCCCCCGACCGGTCGCCGACCACCGTCGGCGCCGGTCGCGCGGGGCCAGCCGCACCCCCGGAGGAGAAGACCATGCGACGCCTGCTGGTGACCGCCGCTATCGCCGCCGCGCTGTTCGCGGCGGTCGGCTGCTCGGGTGAGCGGGACGGCGCCGCCGCACCCGGCCCGTCCGGCGGCCCGTCGGCCGGAGCACCGTCGTCGGGTGCCGCGACGCCGGGCACCAGCCCGGGTGGGTCACCGGCGGTGGACACCCGTCCGGCCGGGGGCAACGGCAGGGAGGTCTGCGCGGCCGCCACCGAGGCCGCCACCTCCTCCGTGCAGACCTTCGTCTCCGAACTGGGCAAGTCGCTCCAGGCAACGAGTACCGGCGACTCCGCCGGGGCGCAGGCGGCGCAGCGCAAGGCGGAGGCGGCGTTGCAGACCTGGGGCAACGCGATGCGGGAGCAGTCCGCCCGGGCCACCGACGAACGGCTCAAGACGGTACTGGCCGAGATCGCGACCGAGATCGGCACGATGAAGGCCACCGTCGAGTCGGTCGACGAGAACAAGCTCCAGGAGTTGCAGCAGCGGCTGGACGCGCTCTGCCCGAGCTGACCCGACCGGCCCGGGGCAGGGCTGGCCACTCCGGCTCTCGCCCGGCGCGGTCTCATCCGGCATGGGGAGGGCGGCGAGCCTGGTCGCGGGCGCGCCGACCGGCCCCGGGAGCGGGCCCGGTTTGGGTGAGCGGCCCGGCATGGCGTACGCTAGCCTGCGGCGCTGATTACGTGCCACGTTCTCGCGTGCCCGCCCCGCACCCCAGTGCGGTCGAGTTGGCCGTCGCGAACACCCACCCGCAGCCTCAACGACAGGGAGTCCGCGTCCGATGTACGCGATCGTCAAGACCGGCGGCAAGCAGTACAAGGTCGCCGAGGGCGACGTGATCGAGGTCGAGAAGCTGGTTGGCCAGCCCGGCGACGCGATCAAGCTCGCCGCCGTCCTCCTCGTCGACGGGGACACCCTGGTGACCGACGCCGCGCAGTTGGCCAAGGTCGCGGTGTCCGGCGAGATCGCCGCACACACCAAGGGTCCGAAGATCCGGATCCACAAGTTCAAGAACAAGACCGGCTACCACAAGCGCCAGGGTCACCGCCAGCCGCTGACCCAGGTCAAGGTGACCGGCATCACCAACGGCAAGTAAGCCCCAGCGGAAAGACAGGTCGTCCTCAGATGGCTCACAAAAAGGGTGCGTCCAGCTCGCGGAACGGTCGCGACTCCGCGGCGCAGCGACTCGGCGTCAAGCGGTTCGGTGGGCAGGTCGTCAGCGCCGGCGAGATCCTGATCCGGCAGCGGGGCACCAAGTTCCACCCCGGTGACCTGGTCGGTCGCGGCGGCGACGACACGCTGTTCGCGCTGGCCGCCGGTGCGGTCCAGTTCGGCACCAAGCGCGGCCGCAAGGTCGTCAGCATCGTGCCGTCCGAGCGGTAACGTCAGCTTTCCGGCGGAGCGGGCCGCGGACCTGGTGTCCGGGCCCGCTCCGCCGTTTCTCGGGCACCGGTCGACCCGTGCCCGGCCCTCCGGCCGGGCGGACGACCTGTGCGGTATCCGGCGCCGCCGGTCGGCGCCGATGAAAGGATTGGCAGCGTGACGACGTTCGTTGACCGGGTCGTACTGCACCTGCAGGCCGGTGACGGCGGGCACGGTTGCGTCTCGATCCATCGGGAGAAGTTCAAGCCGTTCGGCGGGCCGGACGGCGGCAACGGCGGGCACGGCGGCAGCGTGTCGCTGGTGGTCGACCCCCAGGTGCACACCCTGCTCGACTTCCACTTCCGGCCGCACGTCAAGGCCGATAACGGCAAGGGCGGCGCCGGCTCCAACCGGGACGGTGCCAATGGGCAGGACCTGGTGCTCAAGGTCCCGGACGGGACGGTTGTGCACGCCATGGACGGTTCGGTGCTGGCCGATCTGGTCGGTGCCGGCACCACCTTCGAGGTGGCCCGGGGTGGCCGGGGTGGCCGGGGCAACGCCTCGCTGGCCAACGCCCGGCGCAAGGCGCCCGGCTTCGCCGAGCTGGGCGAGCCGGGGGACCGGCTGGACGTCGTACTCGAACTCAAGAGCGTGGCCGACGTTGGCCTGGTGGGCTTCCCGTCGGCCGGCAAGTCCTCGCTGATCTCGGTGCTCTCGGCGGCCAAGCCGAAGATCGCGGACTACCCGTTCACCACGCTGGTGCCGAACCTCGGCGTGGTCCGGGTCGACGAGCACACCTTCACCGTCGCCGACGTGCCGGGCCTGATCCCCGGGGCAGCCACCGGCAAGGGGCTCGGGCTGGAGTTCCTGCGGCACATCGAGCGCTGCGCGGTGCTGGTGCACGTGGTGGACGCGGCCAACCCGGAGCCGGGGCGCGATCCGCTGGCCGACATCGACGCCATCGAGGCCGAACTCTCCGAGTACGGCGGGTTGGCCGACCGGCCCCGGCTGGTCGTACTCAACAAGATCGACATACCGGACGGGCGGGATCTCGCCGAGATCGTCCGGCCCGACATCGAGGCCCGTGGCCTGCGGGTCTTCGAGGTCTCGGCGGTGACCCGGGAAGGGCTGCGCGAGTTGACCTTCGCACTGGCGGAACTGGTCGAGCAGTCCCGGGCGGTGGCGCCCGACCTGGAGCCGACCCGGATCGTGATCCGGCCGGTCGCGGTCGACGACGCCGGCTTCACGATCGAGGCGGCGCCGGACGGCGCGTACGTGGTGCGCGGGCAGCGGCCGGAGCGCTGGGTCAAGCAGACCAACTTCGACAACGAGGAGGCGGTCGGCTACCTGGCCGACCGGCTGGCCCGGCTGGGCGTCGAGGAGCAGCTCGCCAGGGCCGGTGCCGAGCCGGGCAGCCTGGTCCGGATCGGCGAGCGGGAGTTCGACTGGCAGCCGACGCTCTACGCCGGTGCCGAGTACGTGCCGAGCGCGCGGGGCACCGACAGCCGGCTGGCCGAGAAGGTGACCCGGCCGAGCGCGGCCGAGCGGCTCGCCGCCCGCAAGGCCCGCCGGCAGCGACCGGAGGAGGTTGCCGAGGAGCCGGCGCCGGACGGCACCGTGGACCGGCCGGACGGCGGTACGGCAGCGGGCGCGGATTAGTTCTCTACGCTCCGTACCGGGGCCACTTGGCCGAAACCTTGTTGAAATGCCCGGTGGTTAGCGTCGATGGTGTGCTGATCGAGTCGCGTGCGTCGTCGGATCCCGAGCTGGCCGCCCTGGTGGTGGCCCAGCAGCGTGAGCTTCGGGAGGCCGACGGCGGTCTGGACGGGCAGGTGTTCATGCCGCACGACGACGCCCGCTACCTGGTGGGCGTGGTCGCCGGCCGGGCGGTCGCCTGCGGCGCGATCCAGCCGCTGGACCGGGACACCGCCGAGGTCAAGAGGATGTACGTGCGGCCGGCGCAGCGGGGCCAGGGCTTCGCCCGGCAGTTGCTCGGCGCGCTCGAAGAGCTTGCCCTGCGGGCCGGGCACACCGTACTGCGGCTGGAGACCGGCAGCTACCTCCCCGGCGCGATCCAGCTCTATCTCTCGTCGGGCTACGTCGAGATCCCGGTCTACGGCGAGTACGTCGACAACCCCTACAGCGTCTGCTTCGAGAAGCGCCTGCCGGGTGCGGGATCGGCCACTTCAGGGATGCAGTGGCTCGCCGGGCGGGCCGAGGCCACCGCCTCCCTGAGGTAGCGCGATCTTTCCCGACGCGGTCGGCCGGCTCTTGCGACGAACCCCTCAACCCGCCCCGTGCGGTCCGTGGTGGCCGCAGGTGGAAGTCGGGGCGTACTCGCCGCGCGGTTCAGGGCGAAAGTTCAATGGCTGAGTAGGCCGATGGCGCGTTTTGCCCGGTGCACCGTGTCGGCGGCATTGTCCCGGGCCCGTTCGGCGCCGTCGGCGAGTACCCGCCGGACGTAGCCCGGGTCGCGGGCCAGTTCCGCGTAGCGGAGCCGGATCGGCCGGAGCATCGCCTCGATCGCCTCGGCGACGGCGTTCTTGAGCTGGGCGTACGACCGGTAGTCGGCGGCCAGAGCCGCGGGTGAGCCGCCCAGGCAGGATGCCAGGATCTCCAGCAGGTTCGCCACGCCGGGCCGGTGCCGCGGGTCGTACCCGACGGTCCGGCTCGGGTCGGTCACCGCGCGCAGCACCTTGCGACGGATCACCTCGGGCGGATCGAGCAGGAAGATCGTGCCCGCCCCGCTGGCACTGGTCTTGCCCATCTTCCCGGTCGGGTCGGCCAGGTCCATCACCCGGGCCGACACCGCCGGATGGACGGCCCGCGGCACGGTGAAGGTGTCGCCGTACCGGGCGTTGAACCGGGTCGCCACGGTCCGGGTGAGTTCGAGGTGCTGGCTCTGGTCGTCGCCGACCGGCACCTCCTGCACGTCGTGCAGCAGGATGTCGGCGGCCATCAGCACCGGATAGCTGAGCAGGCTCAGCCGGACCTGCCGGTGCTGCGTCGACTTCTCCCGGAACTGGATCATCCGCTGCGCCTCGCCGTAGCCGGTGGCGCACTCCAGCAGGTAGTGCAGTTCGGTGTGCTGCGGCACCTGTGACTGCACGTAGAGCAAGGCCCGGTCCGGGTCGAGGCCGGCGGCGAGCAGCACGGTGGCCTGTTCCAGGGTGAGTGCCCGGATCTGCGCCGGCTGGTGGGTGACGGTGAGCGCGTGCAGGTCGGCGAGGAAGACGATCGTCTCCGCCCGGTACTGGCCGGCGACGATCGGCCGGATCGCACCGACCAGGTTGCCCAGGTGCAGGTGACCGGTTGGCTTGAGGCCGGTGATCCGGCGTACCGCCGGGGTGTTCGGGGCGAGCGCGGTGGCTGCCGGAAGCGATGAGGTCGGGGCCATGGGGTGCTCCTTACCGGTTTGGCCGCCGCCCCCGGGTGAGCACATGCGAAACGGCCGCCCGGAGGGCGGCCGTTGGCTGTTGTTCGGGTACGCGGATGCGTGGGCCGCCCGTCAGGGCAGCCACCAACCGTTCGAGGTCATCCGCACCCCTCCACGGTAGCAGGGACCGGGACCGCCCGGCGGCTCCCGGCGACCGGTCGGGGCGGCCGTCGTCGCCGCCCCGACCGGTCGCCAGGACCGTGATCGTCCGGGTCAGCCGGTCGGCACCACGCCGACGTTGAGTTCGGCGACCGAGGTCCACCGGTTGCCGCTGACCTCACCGAGGGCGCGGAGCCGGATGTACCGGCCGCTGATCGGCGGGATCGTCACCGTCTGTTCCGCCGCGCTGTTCGGGAAGGTGCCGGTGGCCACCGGTGTACCCCAACTGCTCCGGCTGTTCGAGACGTACACCTCGTAGCCGGTGATCCGGCCGGCGGTGTTCGAGCCCTGCCGGGGCAGGTAGTACAGCCGGTTCACCGTCCGGGCACTGCCCAGGTCGAGGTCGATCCAGTGCGGGTGGGACGAGGCCGACAGCAGTCGCTGGGTATGCCAGATCGACGACGTGTTGCCGTCCCGTACGTTGGTCGCCCGGCCGTTGACCAGCAGCGTCTCCTGGCTGTCCGCCCCGGCCACGGTCCACGCCGACTGCGGGAGCCGGATGCTGCCGGACTGCGGGTTGTAGCTGGCGGTGTAGTTGGTCGGGCTGGTCGGCGCGGTGATCACATGGGTCTGCGCCCCACCGTCGGACCAGGAGCCGAAGACGTACGGCACGCCGCCGAGGGTCTGCGGGGTGACCGCGCTGACGGTGTTGCTCGACCCCTGGATGACGGTACGGGTGAACGGTGCCGCCTGTGCGGTCGCGCCGAACACCAGTTGCAGGCCGGCCGGGCTGGAGTCGAAGGTCAGGTCGACGGTCTTCGGGTCGAGCCGCACGCTGGTGCTGTGCGACAGCCCGCCGCTGTCCGTGGCGGTCAGCACCAGCTCCAGGTAGGACGGATATTCGTGGTCCGGCCCGAGCATGCTGCCGCTGGTGCCGGTGAAGTCCTGCAACGTGTGGGTGTGGCAGTTGTCCAGCGTGTAGCAGTGGTGCAGCAGCATCCGCCAGTGCAGCGCGCTGGCCGGCAGGGTGCCCTGGTCGGGGTCGGTCGCGTGCCCGGTGAAGCTGATCTGGTCGTTGACCGCCCAGGTGAAGGCGCTGCCCGGGGTGTCGATCACCGCGATCGGCATGCTGTTGCCGGTCTGGATCGGCACCGTCTGGGTGCCGGAGGCGTTCAGCGTGTCGTAGACGGTGAGCCGGGCGGTGTACGGGCCGCCGGCCGGGTAGGTGTGCGAGGCCGTCGGCGTGGTGGCGTCGATGGTGCCGTCGTCGGTGAAGTCCCACTCGTAGCGCAGCCGGCCCGCATCGGCCGGGTCGGCGTCGGAGGATCCGGTGCCGTCGAAGTTCACCGTCAGCGGTGCGGTCCCGGAGGTGGGTGCGGCGGCGATCGACGCGACCGGTGGCTGGTTGCCGGGGAAGTAGCGGATCCGGCGCACCGAACCGGCGTGGTCGACGTAGTAGAGGTCGCCGCCCGGCCCCATGGCCAGGTCGACCGGGTTCGCGGCGGCGCTGCCGAAGGTACGCCGGTTGGCCGCCACCGGCAGCCCGCCGGGTGCGGCGGGCAACATGGCCCAGATGCAGTCCCGGGAGTAGTCGGAGAAGAAGAGCGCGCCCGCGTACTCGGCCGGGTAGCTGCCGCCGGCAGCCGGATAGAAGGCGGCACCGGAGACCGAGGAACCGCCGGTCGGGCAGGCCTCCCCGGCCACCACCCGGGCCGCGTGGTCGTACGTGTAGAACGGCGCCGTCTGCCCGGCCCCGCTGTAGAGCCTCTCGCAGATGTCGAGGTTGGCGCTGTCGTAGCCGCTTTGCCGCCCGGCGCCCTCGAAGCACGGCCAGCCGAAGTTGGCTACCCCGGCGGTCGGCTCGACCACCCGGTTGACCTCCTCCCACCGGGTCCAGCCCACGTCGCCGAGCCACACCTCATTGGTGCCGGGCCGGATGGTGAACCGGAACGGGTTGCGCAGCCCCTGCGCGACGATCCGCCGGATGTTCGGGTCGGGGCTGGCCGCCGACGGGTTGCCGGACGCGGCGGCGCCGGTCAGCGGGTCGAGCCGCAGTACCGTGCCGTCCAGGCTGGTCGGGTCGGCGGTGGTCCGGGAGTCCTGGGAGCGCAGCGCGCCGCCCTCGGCGGTCGGCGCGGACATCGTGCCGCCGGGCGGGTCGGCGCAGGGGTTCGGCGGGCTGCCGAGCTGTCCGTAGTCGACCAGGTCGTAGCTGGCCCCGTCCCCGGCGGTGGCGTAGAGGGTGCCGTCGGCGCCGAACCGCAGGTCACCGGTGGCGTGGCTGGCGTACTGCTGGCACCAGTCGTCGATGAACACCTGCTCGGTGCCGGTCATCGTGTTGCCGGCGGCGGTCAGCCGGGAGAGCCGGCCGGTGACGATGCACCGCCCGCCGTTGGTACCGCCGACCGAGGCGCAGTTGTCGTTCCAGTACGGCGCGGTCTGTCCCGGCGGGGCGTCGTAGGCGTAGAGCACGTAGACGTACGGCTGGGTGGGGAAGTCCGGGTGCAGGGCCAACCCGAGCAGTCCTCGGTCGTGCTGGTTGTGCACGTTCGCCGAGAGGTCGGCGAAGACGGTCGCGGTGGTGTCGGCGAGGTCGTCGTACACCTTGATCCGGCCGCCCTTCTCGGCGACGAAGATCCGTCCGTCCGGGGCGAACTCGATGTTGGTCGGCTGGTTCAGACCGGTGAAGACGACCTGCTCCTGGAAGCCGGTCGGCAGCACCACCGCGGCGGCGGGTGCCGTACCGGAGAGGGGCGCGGCCAGCGCGGCGACCAGCGCGACCGCGACTCCTGTCCGCAGCAGGCGGGCGACCGGTGACGGTCGTGCGGAAGATGGCATTCGTTCCCCTAACTTGGCGCAGCTCCAAGTAGTGCACGGTGCGACCTTCGCGCCGGCCCGAGACCGGTGCACAAAGGACCTGTCACGCTAGGGGGAGGGGCGGAGCGCGGCAGCCCGGTCCCGCCCGGAGTGAGCAATTCGTGATTACGGGCTAACCGTACGTCGCCTGATGTTTGGGGATGATGCCGTCCGGATCCCGACGCACCGCCTCGGCGGATCATCGGAGAGTGTCCGGCCGGTCGGGCGAGGAGAGTCCGCCCGACCGGCCCGCCAACACCGTCCACACCGATCCCGCCGGTCCACACCGTCCCCGCCGGGGCGGGCTGCGGTTGTCCGGGTCAGCCCTTGACGGTCAGCAGGGGCCGCAGCTCCGCCACCGGCTCGGCCACCCCGGCCCGGCGCAGGCTCCGCACCACCGGGCCCACCTCCTTGTACGCCCACGGCGCCTCCTGCTTGAGGTCCCGGCGCCAGGCGTCGACGATGTCCCGCCGCGCGGCGACCGCCGGATCCCGGTGGTCGACCGGGGTGACCACCCGGAACTCCCGCAGGAAGGCGTCCAGTTCGGCGTCGCCGCCCCGGGACGCCGCGCCCCGCGGGATGCTCCGACCGGCACCGTGGCAGGCACTGGCCAGCGCCCGGGCACTGCCCAGCCCCCGCAGCAGGTAGCTCGGCGCACCCATCGAGCCCGGCACGATCACCGGCTCGCCGTACAGGTCGGTCGGGCGCTGGCCGGCACCGCCCGCTCCGGCGGCCGGGGTGGCGCCCTTGCGGTGCAGTACCGTGCCGTCCGGCTCCGGCCACAGCAGGTTGTGCGGTGCGTCGTAGACCAGCCGGGACCGCAGCTCACCGGCGACCTCGGCCAGCCCGGCCCGGAGCATCAGGGCCAGGAAGAACCGGTTGCCGAGCGCGAAGTTCGCCGCGTTGCCGAAGGCGGTCAGATAGCGCTGCCGGGCCGGTGCGGTGCGCTCGTCCAGCGAGATCGGCAGGATCCGGTTCCGGGGCAGCGGCACCGCGCGGGGCCAGGCGGCCCGGGCCAGGTCCCGCCCGGTGGCGTTGGCCTGGTGGCCGAGCGAGAGCGAGCCACTGTGCACCATCAGCACCACCTGGCCCGGGGCCAGCCCCCAGGCGTACGCGGTGGCGCCGTCCCGCACCTCCGAGACGTACTGCAACTCGGCGAAGTGGTTGCCGCCGCCGACGCTGCCGATGATGCTGTCGTAGCTGGTCCCGCCGCCGCTGGTGATCCAGTCCCGGAAGTCGTCGGCGGAGTCGACCGGGAAGCCGGCGGCGTGCAGCCGACCGTCGAGGCCGGCGAGATCGTCCGGCCCGACCTGCCGCCAGGCGCCGACCGGGTCGGCCGGTACGCCGTCGGCGAGCAGTCCGGGCAGCCCCTCGCGGAGCAGCCCCTCGCGCTGCCCAGGGGTCAGTCCGATCCGGCGGCCACCGGCGAAGAACAGGTGCCGCAGCCGGCGTTCGAGCCGGTCGAGGTGCGGGCGGAGCTGGTCGACGGTGAGCGAGGTCGCCTCCACCCGCATCCCGCAGTTGACGTCGTTCCCGACCGCCTGCGGGATCAGCGCGCCGACCGTGCGCAGTACGGTGCCGATCGGGATGCCGGCACCCTTGTGGAAGTCCGGGGTGCAGACGACCCGCTCGACCCGGGGCTCGGGGTCCAGCCCCGGTACGGCCCGGGCCAGCGTACCCAGGGTGTCGGCGGTTTCCAGCACGGTGAGCAGTTCGTCGACCGCCACCGGTTCGACGGGTACGTCCGGCCCGGCGCAGATCTCGACCGGGACGTCGTACGGGTTGGGTAGGCGCAGCCAGGAGTCGTCGACCCTGACCAGGCGTGGATCATGTCGGTTCGCCGCTGATATCGGCACGTGCAGAGACCTTTCGCAGGCTGCTTCGAGGAGTGGGTGCGCGCCATCGGCACGCGGTCGTACGCGTGCGAGCTGGGCGGGATGGTCCCGCGTTCTCCGGTTGTGGTGCTCGACGGTTCAGCAGCCGCGAGGTCAGGATCAGGCTAGGACCCGGCCGGTCGGGCGGCAATCGAATTGCCACCGCGCCCGACGACGGGTCCCCGCCGGTGCGTACCTAGTCGAGGTCGAATTCGCCGTCCTGGGCGCCGGCCACGAAGGCGTCCCACTCGGCCTGGGTGAAGACCAGTACCGGACCGTCCGGTTCGGCGGAGTTGCGCATGCCGATCAGATCGTCGACGAACGCGATCTCGACCGCGCCCTCGGAGTCGTCGCCCTCGGCACGCTGCCACACGGCGCGCGACAGGTCGAAATCGCCCTTGGGGTGCTGCGCCATCGTCGGTTCCTCCTGAGTGAATCTGCCCGGGACCGGACCGTCCACGGACCCATCGTGCAGGATAAGCGGATGCCGAGCCTGACCCGGGTAGCGGCGGCGGAACGCGCCGCCCTGCTCACCGTGGAGTCGTACGACATCGAACTGGATCTCACCGGGCCGGCGGAGCGGTTCCGGTCGACCAGCACGGTCCGGTTCCGCGCGGCCACCCCGGGGGCCGGCACGTTCGTCGAGGTCAGGCCGGCCCGACTGCTCGGGGTACGACTCAACGGCGCCGACCTGGATCCGGCCGCGCTGGACGACAACCAGTACCCGCTGACCGGGCTGGCCGCCGAGAACACGCTGGTGGTCGACGCGGAGATGGCGTACTCGAACAGCGGTGAGGGGCTGCACCGGTTCGTCGACCCGGCCGACGGTGAGACCTATCTCTACGCGATGTCGGGAATGGACAACGCCCAGCGGATCTTCGCCTGTTTCGACCAGCCGGACCTGAAGGCGCCGGTGACCCTGACCGTCGTCGCGCCGCCGGAGTGGACCGTGGCCGGCAACGGGCGGCACGGCACCGCTCCGGACTCCGGACGGTGGGTGTTCGCCCCGACCCCGCCGCTGGCCACCTACGTCGTGACGCTGGTCGCCGGGCCGTACTCGGTGCGCCGGGCCGAGCACGACGGCATCCCGCTCGGCCTCTACTGCCGGCGCTCGCTCGCCGACCATCTCGACCGGGACGCCGAGGAGATCCTCACCGTCACCCGGCAGTGCCTGGACCGGCTGCACCGGCTCTTCGGGGTGCGCTACCCGTTCGACAAGTACGACCAGGCGTTCGTGCCGGAGTTCAACATGGGTGCGATGGAGAATCCGGGCCTGGTCACCTTCCGGGACGAGTTCCTGCCCCGGTCGGCGGTGACCGACGCCGAGCGGGAGCGCCGGGCGAACGTCATCGCGCACGAGATGTCGCACATGTGGTTCGGTGACCTGGTCACCCTGCGCTGGTGGGACGACCTGTGGCTGAACGAGTCCTTCGCCGAGTACTTCGGCACCCGGGTCACCGCCGAGGCGACCCGCTTCGACCGGGCGTGGACCACCTTCGCGCTGCACCGCAAGGCCTGGGGGTACGCCGCCGACCAGCGGCCCTCCACCCATCCGGTCGCGCCGGCCGAGGTGGTCGACGCCGCCGAGGCGCTGGCCAACCTCGACGGCATCTCGTACGCCAAGGGCGCCTCGGTGCTCCGCCAACTCGTCGCCTGGCTCGGCGACGACGCGTTCCTGGCCGGGCTGCGGGAATACTTCGCCGCGCACCGGTTCGGCAACGCCACCCTCGCCGACCTGCTCGCGGCGCTCGCCACCAGCAGTGGTCGCGACCTGACCGGCTGGGCGCAGGTGTGGCTGCGCCAGCCGCGGCTCAACACCGTGCGCACCGAGGTACGCCTGCGCGACGACGGGCACTACGCCGAGGTGGCCCTGGTGCAGAGCGCCCCGCCGGAGCATCCGGTGCTGCGCCCGCACCGCATCGGCGTCGGGCTCTACGATTCCGATCCGGCCGGGACCGGGCTGCGGTTGCGGGACCGGATAGAGGTGGACCTCGACCCGGCGGTGGACGGCGGTCGTACCGTGCTCGACGGGCTGACCGGTCAGCCGGCGGCCCGGCTGCTGCTGCCCAACGACGGCGACCTGACCTTCGCCAAGGTACGCCTGGACGCCGGCTCGGTCGCCGCCGTGCCGGCGGCCCTGCCCGAGCTGGCCGATCCGCTGGCCCGGGCGCTGCTCTGGGCGGAGGCGCTGGACGCGGTGACCGACGGGGAACGGCCGGTCGCCGACCTGGTGGCGCTGGTGGTGGCCGCCCTGCCGGCCGAGACCGAGGTGGCCGTGGTGCAGGACGTGCTGGCCCGGGCCCGCAACCTGCTCGACCGTTATCTCGACCCGGAGGTCCGGCCGGCCGCCCTGGAGCAGCTCGCCGGGGCCTGTGCCCGGCTGCTCGCGGTGGCGCCGCCCGGCGGCTCGGGCCAGCTCGCGGCGGCGCGCGGGTGGATCTCCGCGACCGTCGACACCGCCCGGCTGACCGGCTGGCTGGCCGGCAAGGACGTACCCGACGGGCTCGCGGTCGACGCCGAGCTGCGCTGGGCGGTACTGCGCCGGCTGGCCGTACTCGGCGCGGCGGGCGAGCCGGAGATCGCCGCCGAGCAGGCCGCGGACCGCAGCGCCAGCGGGGCGGAGTGGGCCGCGACCTGTCGGGCGGCGCTGCCGGACCCGGCGGCCAAGGAGCACGCCTGGCGGCTGCTCGTCGGGGAGACGAGTCTGTCGAACCGGCTGCTGGAGGCGACCGCGCGCGGGTTCTGGCAGCCGGAGCAGGCCGGCCTGACCGACTCCTATGTGGAGCGGTACTTCGCCGAGATGCCGGCGGCGGCGCGGCAGCGTACCCCCTGGGTGGCCGACCGGGTGGCCGGGCTGGGTTATCCGCGGTACGCCGTCTCGGCGCGGACCCGGGAACTGGCGGCGGCGCTGCTTGCCCGGGACGACCTGTCGCCCGGCCTGCGCCGGGTGGTCGTCGACGAGGACGACGACCTGCGCCGGGCGCTCGCCGCGCGGCGGTGAGCACCGGCCCGCCGCCGCCTCCACCGCTCGGAGATCGGCCGGAAAGTGCGATCTGGCTCATGCTCCCCGGAACGGGCGGCGGGTCCGGGCCTACGATCAAGTCGTGGAGGCAGACATCCGGCGGATAGGGATCATGGGGGGCACTTTCGACCCGATCCACCAGGGGCACCTGGTGGCCGCGAGTGAGGTGGCCGACCGGTTCGAGCTGGACGAGGTGGTCTTCGTGCCCACCGGCCAGCCGTGGCAGAAGGCCGACGAGCCGGTCAGCTCGGCCGAGGACCGCTATCTGATGACCGTGATCGCGACCGCCTCGAACCCGCGGTTCCAGGTCAGCCGGGCCGACATCGACCGCGGCGGCCCGACCTACACCGTCGACACCCTGCGCGACCTGCACGCCGAGTACGGCCCGAAGGTGCAGCTCTTCTTCATCACCGGCGCCGACGCGCTGGAGAAGATCCTCTCCTGGAAGGATCTCGACCAGATGTTCGAGTTGGCCCACTTCATCGGGGTCACCCGGCCCGGCTTCGTCCTCTCCGACGCGCACCTGCCGGCCGACACGGTCAGCCTGGTCGAGGTGCCCGCGATGGCCATCTCCTCGACCGACTGCCGTGCCCGGGTGGCCGCCGGTGGGCCACTCTGGTATCTCGTCCCCGACGGTGTGGTGCAGTACATCGCCAAACGGGGGCTGTACCGGGGGTGATTCCGCCCGGTTTCATGCTCATCGTTCGTTAACCGCCGGGCCGTACGGTGCCACCGTGTGAGAGGCTAGGAGAGTCCGACGGTTGATCGAAGGAGAATGGTGACAGCTTCCGACCGCGCCCGTGAGCTGGCAACGGCTGCCGCACAGGCCGCAGCCGACAAGAAGGCGCAGGACATCGTCATCATCGACGTGGCGGACCAGCTCGTGATCACCGACGCGTTCCTGCTCGCCTCCGCGCCCAACGAGCGGCAGGTGACCGCGATCGTGGACGCGATCGAGGAGGCACTGGTCGGTCTGCCCGAGAAGGCCAAGCCGGTCCGTCGCGAGGGCGAGCGGGCGGGCCGCTGGGTACTGCTCGACTACGTCGACCTGGTGGTGCACGTCCAGCACACCGAGGAGCGCGAGTTCTACGCGCTCGACCGGCTGTGGAAGGACTGCCCGACGATCCCGTTCGTCGATCGGGACCTGGTGGAGGCCGAGGCGGGCATCGCCGAATGACCCGGCTGATCGTCTGGCGGCACGGCAACACCGACTGGAACGCCGCCAACCGGGTGCAGGGACAGCTCGACGTACCCCTGAACGACCTCGGCCGCGAGCAGGCCGCGGAGGCCGCGCCGCTGCTCTCCGCGCTGCGTCCGGACGCGATCGTCGCCAGCGACCTGCGCCGGGCGGCCGACACCGCCGCCGCGCTGGCGGCGCTGACCGGGCTGCCGGTCCGCACCGACGCCCGGCTCCGGGAGCGGTTCTACGGGCAGTGGCAGGGGCTGCTGATGACCGAGGTGGCGCAGCGGTTCCCCGCCGAGTACGCCCGCTGGCGGACCGGTGACCCGGATCCGGGCAGCGAGGTGGAGAGCCTCGACGACCTCGGCAAGCGGGTCGGCACGGCGTTGCAGGAGGCCGCCGATGTGGTACCGGGCGGCACGATCGTGATCGCCACGCACGGCGGCGGCGCCCGGCAGGGCTGCGGCTACCTGCTCGGCTGGGATTCGACCGTACTGCGGTCGGTCGGCTCGCTGAACAACTGCCACTGGACCGAGTTGCGGCACGACGAGGTACGCGGCTGGCAGTTGCGCGGGCACAACGTCGGCCTGGTCGCCCAGGGCCCGGCGCCGGCAGCCGTCTGAGCCGGTTCCGCTCGGCCGCCCGCTGCGGCGCGCTCTGCCCGCCGTCCGGCGGTCTCCGTCATCCGAGGCTGGCTGCCGCCTGGCGGTGCCCTGCCGCCTGCCGTCGGGGTTTGCTGTCCGGGCTGCCATTCGGTGGCCGGTCGGTCGTCCTGCCGCCGGTGATCGGCTAACGTGCCGGAATGCCTGTCGCGGTTGTCACCGACTCCACCGCCTACCTGCCGGCCGAGCTGGCCGAGCGGCACCCGCTCACCGTCGTGCCGCTGATCGTCGTGCTGGACGGGACGCAGGGCCGGGAGGGCATCGATGTCGGGCCGGCGGACGCGGCCCAGGCGCTGAGCGCCCGGCGGTTCGCGATGAGTACGTCCCGGCCGGCGCCGGAGGAGTTCGTCGAGACGTACCGCCGGTTGCTGGCCGAGGGGGCCGACGCCGTCGTCTCGGTACACCTGTCGGCGGAACTCTCCGGCACGGTGGAGGCGGCCCGGCTGGCCGCCGCCGAGCTGGGTCCCCGGGTCGGTGTGGTCGACGCCCGGTCGACCGGGATGGGTCTCGGTTTCCCGGCGCTCGCCGCCGCCGAGGCGGCCGCCCGAGGCGCGGGCCTGACCGAGGTACGCCGGGCGGCGCTGGACGCCATCGCCCGGACCAACACCTTCTTCTACGTCGACACCCTGGAGTTCCTCCGGCGGGGCGGCCGGATCAACGCGGCCGAGGCGTTGCTCGGCACCGCCCTGTCGGTGAAGCCGATCCTGCACGTGGCGGACGGCGGCATCGCGTTGCGGGACCGGGTCCGCACCGCCGGACGGGGGCTGGCCCGGCTGGTCGACCTCGCCGTGGAGGCGGCCGGCCCGGGTGAGGTCGAGGTGGCGCTGCACCATCTCGCCGTACCTGGTCGGGCGGCCGACCTGGCCGAGAAGTTGGGCGCCCGCCTGGGTGACCGGCTCCGGGCCATGTACGTCACGGAGGCCGGAGCGGTGATCGCCACGCATGCCGGGCCGGGACTGGTCTGCGTCGTGGTGCACCGCCGGTAGGTGACGTCCCCGCCGCCCGCGTTGGTGGATCTTTCCGCGTCGATCTTTCGGCCTTGTGGGAAAGGGCGGCTTTTCGTCGATAGGCGTTGACTGGGATCGATCTGGATGATCCTATTGGACAGTAAACCTTCCTAAGAGTTGTGGCTGCCGTCAACCCGCCGGCCCCGCGAGCAGGAGGAGCACCGTGTCCAGTTCCCGTCCCCGCCCCAGAACACTCCGGATGATCGCCGCCGGGCTACTGCTGTCGACCGTCGCGATCGTCCCCTACCCCGGGTCCGGCGCCGCCGCACCGGCAACCGGGTCGGCCGGTCAGCCCGGCACCGAGGTGCGGATCGCGGCGCCGCCCACCTTCACCCACCCCGGCGTACTGGTCAGCCGGCCGCAGCTCGACTTCGTCCGTGCCCGGGTGACCGCCGGAGCGCAGCCCTGGAAGGGCGCCTACGACCAGATGATGGCCAGCGGCTTCGCCTCGCTGACCCGTACCCCGAAGCCCCGGGCGGTCGTCGAGTGCGGCTCGTACTCCAACCCCAACAACGGCTGCACCGACGAGCGGCAGGACGCGCTGGCCGCGTACAGCCTGGCGCTGGCCTGGTACATCACCCAGGACAGCCGGTACGCCGAGAAGGCCATCCAGATCATGGACGCCTGGTCGGCGACGATCCGGGACCACACCAACAGCAACGCACCGTTGCAGACCGCCTGGGCCGGGTCGAGCTGGCCCCGGGCCGCCGAGATCATCCGGTACACCTACGGCGGCTGGTCCGCAGCCGGCGTCAGCCGGTTCGGCACCATGCTGCGCGACGTCTACCTGCCCGAGATCATCAACGGCAACGCGACCAGCAACGGCAACTGGGAACTGAGCATGATGGAGGCGTCGCTCGGGATCGCGGTCTTCCTGGAGGACCGGGCCGTCTACGACCGGGCGGTGGGCAAGTTCCGCGACCGGTTGCCGGCCTTCCTCTACCTGACCAGCGACGGGGCGTACCCGCGCGGCCCGGTCGGCAGCGGCATCGACACCCGGGCCGAGATCGTCTCGTACTGGCACGACCAGCATGTCTTCTCCGACGGCCTCTCCCAGGAGACCTGCCGCGACTTCACCCACACCGGGTACGGGATCTCGGCCATCTCGCATGTCGCCGAGACGCTCCGGCACCAGGGCCAGGACATCTACCCGGAGATCCAGGACCGGTTGCGGCACGCGCTCGGTTTCCACGCCAAGTACGAACTGGGTGACGCCGTCCCGTCGACGCTCTGCGGCGGCAGCCTGACCCGGGGGCTCGGCCCGGTCACCGAGGTGGCCTTCAACGCCCTGAACAACCGCCGGGGCATCGCGATGACCCGTACCCAGCAGCTCACCGAGCGGCAGCGTCCGGCCGGGACGAACTACCTCTTCGTCGCCTGGGAGACCCTGACCCACGCCGGCAACCCCAACTGACCCGCCGGGTCGCCGGCCGGCGAGCGGGTCGGCCGGCGACCCTGGGTTCACCGACAGCCCTTAGCACATCGTCGCTTGATCAGGGCGTTGTCCACAGTGGCGTCGGTTGTCCACAGCCGGCGGTGTACGGCCGGCGCGAGGCTGTGTCGGTCACCTACCTTCGCCGGGTGTCCGACGACGACGAAACACTGGTGCGGCAACGGCTCGCCCGGCTGCTCGGCGGCCGTGCCACCGCAGCGGAGGGGCCGCCCGCCGGCTCCGTTCCCGCCGGCTCCGTTCTCGCCGGCTCCGGACCGGCTCCGTCGGCGGACACGTCGGTGGAGCCGGCTCGGCTGGCCGGTCCGGGCGCCTTCGACCCGGGACGACGTGGCGTCAAGGCCCTCGCCGTGCTGGCGGTGATCGTGGTGCTCGGCGCGGCCGGTTGGGCCTGGCTGTCCCGGCCCCGGAGCGAGCCGGTCGTGGCCGTGTCGTCCTCGGCGCCCGCGTTCGTGCCGACACCGTCGGTGACCGGGTCCGCGGTCGGCGGCGCCGAAGTGGTGGTCGCGGTGGCCGGCAAGGTGCGCCGCCCCGGTCTGGTGCGCTTGCCCGCCGGTGCGCGGGTCGCCGACGCCCTCGAATCCGCCGGTGGCGCGCTGCCCGGTGTCGACGTGGCGCTGCTCAACCTCGCCCGCAAGGTGACCGACGGCGAACTGATCCTGGTCGGGGTGACCCCGCCACCCGGAGCCGGCCCGGCCGGCGCCGTCGCGCCCGGGGCGCCTGCCGGAGCCGCCGGGACCCAGCCGGGCGGCGGGAAGGTCAACCTCAACACCGCCACCGTGGCGCAACTCGACGCCCTGCCCGGGGTCGGGCCGGTGCTCGCGCAGCGCATCGTGGCGCACCGGGAGGAACACGGCGGATTCCGTTCGGTTGCCGACCTGCGCCAGGTCACCGGCATCGGCGACGCCCGCTACGAGGACCTCAAGGATCTGGTGACGGTGTGACGGCCCGCCACCACCGGCCGCCCGTTCCGGCCAGCCCGCCCGATCCGACCGCCGCCGTACCCGGTGCGGGAGGCGGCGCCGATGGCCATCGGCGGCTGCCTGATCTTCGGCTGGCCGGGCTGGCGGTGGGGGCCTGGCTGTCGGCGCTGGCCGGGCTCCTGCTCGGGACGGGCCCGACCCTGCTGGTCGCGGCGCTGGCCGGCGTCGCCGCGCTGGCCCTGTCGGCTCGACTGGCGCCGTCACATCGGCCAGCTCCGTCGTGTCGACCGGCCCGCTGGGCGCTCGCCGTACTGAACCTTTTTCGACCTGAACCGCGCGGCGCTCACGCACCGCGTCCGACCTTGCGGTTCGCCGGAGTGCAGGGGGAGGTGGAAAAGGGGTCACTGGACCGGCACGGCTGGGTGGTGGTCACCGTACTACTCGGCGTGGTCTGCGGCAGCGTGGCCACGGCCGCCCGACTCGGGGTGCGGGACGCCCCGCCGGTCAGCCAGTTGGCCGAGGCGCGGGCCAGGGTCAGTGTCGAGCTGGTGGTCCGGGACGATCCACGGTCGATCGGCGGCGTCGCCGGCCGGCCGGCGACATATCTGCTGTCAACCCGGCTGGTCTGGGTGGCCGAGGGGGAGGGGAGCAGGGTCAGGGTGCCGGCCCGGATCCTGGTGCTGGCCACCGATCCGGGCTGGCGCGGGTTGCTGCCCGGCCAGCGGGTGACCACCACCGGGCGGCTGGCGGCGCCACGCGGCGGCGACCTCACCGCCGCCGTGCTGACGGTCGGCACCCCACCCGTGCCCGTCGGGACCCCGTCCCTGGCACAGCGGGCGGCCGGCTCGTTGCGGGCCGGGCTGCAACGGGCCTGCGCGCCGCTGCCCACCGAACCGGGCGGGTTGCTGCCGGGGCTGGTAGTCGGCGACACCAGCCGGCTGGAACCCGCGGTCGAGGAGGACTTCCTGACCACCGGCATGACCCATCTGACGGCGGTCTCCGGGTCCAACGTGGCGATCGTGGTCGGGCTGGTGCTGCTGCTGGCCCGTTGGGCCCGGGCCGGGCCCTGGCTCGCCGCCGCCCTCTGTGGGGTCGCACTGGTCGGTTTCGTCATCCTGGCCCGGCCGTCGCCGAGCGTCGTCCGGGCCGGCACGATGGGGGCGATCGGTCTGCTGGCGCTGGCCGTCGGACGACCGCGAGCCGCCCTGCCGGCGCTGGCCAGCGCGGTCACCGTACTGGTGGTCGTCGACCCGGAGCTGGCCGGTGACGCGGGGTTCGCGCTCTCCGTACTGGCCACCGGCGGTCTGCTGCTGCTCGCTCCGCGGTGGCGGGACGCGCTGCGGCGCCGGGGCGTACCGGCCGGTGCGGCGGAGGCGCTGGCCATTCCGGCGGCGGCACAACTGGCCTGCGCGCCGGTGGTGGCCGGACTCTCCGGCACGATCAGTCTGGTGGCCGTACCGGCCAACCTGCTCGCGGTGCCGGCGGTGGCGCCCGCCACGGTGCTCGGGGTGACGGCGGCGGTGCTGTCCCCGCTCTGGCCAGCCGGTGCACAGGCCGTGGCGTGGCTCGGCAGTTGGCCGGCGTGGTGGCTCGTCCTGATGGCGCGGTACGGCGCACGCCTGCCGGCCGGGACGTTGCCGTGGCCGGACGGGGTGGCCGGTGGACTGCTGCTCGGGGCCCTGACCGTGGCCCTGCTGGTCGCCACCCGCCGGCCACTGGTGCGCCGGCTCGTCGCGGTGGTCGCGGCTGCCGTGCTGGTCGGTGCGCTGCCGGTGCGGGTGGTCGCCACCGGGTGGCCACCGACCGGCTGGGTGGTCACCGCCTGCGCGGTGGGCCAGGGCGACAGCCTCGTGCTGCCGGTCGGTGCCGGCCGGGCGGTGGTGGTGGACGCCGGTCCGGACCCCGGGGCGGTGGACCGCTGCCTGCGCCGGCTCGGCGTACGGGCGGTGTCCCTGCTGGTGGTGAGCCATTTCCACGCCGACCACGTGGGCGGGGTGGCCGGAGTGTTCCGGGGACGGCGGGTCGACGCGGTGGTGGTGCCACAGTGGCTGGAGCCGGCCGAAGGGCGGGCCACCGTGGAGCGCGCCGGCAGCGCGCACGGCGTACCGGTCGGCACGGTCGGTGCCGGCTGGACCTACGCGGCCGGCCCGGTGGCGCTGACCATGCTCGGGCCGCCGTACCCGATCCGGGGCACCCGTTCGGACCCGAACAACAATTCGCTGGTGCTGCGCGCCGAGGTACGCGGCGTCAGCATCCTGCTCACCGGGGACGCCGAGACGGAGGAGCAGCAGGCCCTGCTGGACCTCGTGCCGGTCGCCCAGCTCCGGGCGGACGTGTTGAAACTCGCTCACCACGGCTCGGTGTACCAGGAGCCGGCGTTCCTCGACGCCGTACGCCCGGCGGTGGTGCTGGTGCCGGTCGGCGTCGACAACGGATACGGGCATCCCAATGCCGGGGTGCTGGCCCGGCTGTCCCGCTCCGGCGCTCGGGTGCTCCGGACCGACCAGCACGGGGATGTGGCGGTGGTGCGGCCGGGTGGAGGAGGGCTGTCGGTGGCGGTCCGGGGCCTCGATCCCCGGCGATCCGTCCACCCGGTGATCGCCCAGGTGTACCCGTGGGAATGGGGCCGGGCCCGGCCCGCGTGGTGGCGCCGTGACCGTCGGTTCCGGCGGTAAGCTCCGATTCGGTCACCCCAACCACTGGCGAAGAATGCCAGGGTTAAGATAAATGTCTGGATTTGCACTAAGTGCGGGGTCAGCCGCACCGAGCCGGGTGACCAGGCCCGATGGACGTACGCCACGTGCGACGATGACCTCGTGACCCCCGCTAGCCTTCCCCCGGTCGTACTCGTGCTCGGTGACGAAGAACTACTCGCCACCAGAGCGGTCGCCGGAGTGGTCGACGCGGCCAGAGCCGCCGACCCGGACGTCGACGTACACGACCATGAGGCGGGCGCGTTGGGGCCGGGGGAGATCGCCGAGCTGCTCGGACCGTCCCTGTTCGGCGGTCGGCGGATACTTGTCGTCCGGGCTGGACAGGACGCCAAGAAGGACCTGGTCGCGGCGCTGTTGGCGTACGCGAAGAATCCCGATCCCGAGGTGCAGTTGGTGGTCGCGCACCTCGGCGGGGCCAAGGGCAAGGCATTCGCCGACGGCTTGCGGGCGGCGGGTGCGGAGGTCGTCCCGGCGGCGAAGCTGAAGGGTCACCGGGACCGGGTCGCGTTCGTCCGGGACGAGATCCGGCGCGGCGGCGGCCGGTGCACCGACGACGCGGCCGAGGCGCTGATCGCGGCGGTCGGCAACGACCTGCGCGAACTCGCCTCCGCCTGCTCCCAGTTGCTGGCCGACACCGACGGGCGGATCGGCGTCGACACGGTGGCCCGGTACTACCGTGGGCGGGCCGAGGTCAGCGGGTTCACGGTCGCCGACGCGGCGATGGCCGGTGATGTGCCGGGCGCCCTGGAGGCGCTGCGCTGGGCGCTGCACGTCGGGGTGGACCCGGTGCCGATCGCCGACGCGATCGCCGACGGGGTGCGCACGGTGGCCCGGGTCAGCTCGGCGGGCCGGGGCAGCGCGTACCAGTTGGCGAGCAGCCTGGGCATGCCACCGTGGAAGATCGAGAAGGCACAGCGGGTCGGCCGGGGCTGGACCCCGGAAGGGCTGGCCGACGCCATGTACGCCGCCGCCGAGTGCAACGCCGCCGTCAAGGGCGGCTCCGACGACCGGGGCTATGCCCTGGAACGTGCCGTGGTCGCGGTCGCGGCCGCCCGCAGGGCAAGCGCATCGCGATGACTGCGGCGACGGCGGTGCCGGCGGACGAGGAGCGGCTACGCCCGCTGTACGCCCGCGTGCTGCGGCTCCGGCACGTCGACCCGGGCGGGATGCTCTGCTTCGTCTTCTTCGAGGGCACCGTGTCCCTCGGCCTGCTGCTCGCGCTCGCCGAGCTGGTGAGCTGGTGGGGGGTGCTCGTCCTGCCCGCGACCGTCGCGGTCATGGTGAAGGTCAACGACGTGGTGGCCGCGGCGGTGCTCCGATCGGCGGCTCGGGTGCCCGCCCAGGAACGGGAACGGTTCCGTCTGCAGATCCAGCCGGCGGTCGGCCGGGCCAGCGTGCCCAAGCGGTCGCTGGTCGAGTCCGGACAGACCCACCGGTTGACCACTTCCGGATCCGGCACCTCCGACGCCCCGAACCGCCGGACCCTCGGTAACCGGCTGCCGGCCCGGTTCCTGGTCGCCCGCCCGTTCAGCATGACGGCGGTTGTCCGGGCCCGGCTGGAATTCGGCGGGCGGCGTCGACCCCCTGCCGACCCGGCCGCGCCGGACCGGGCCGACGGCGGTGGGGCCGACGCCCCGGGGTGGGAGGCCGGTCGAGCGCGCTCCGGATTGCCGCAGACCCGACAGGCCGCACCGCCACCATCCGCCGCCGCAACCGCGCGGGCCCGCAACAGCGGTCTGGCCGAACGCCTGGACCGGCGACCGGACCGGCGCTGGCTCTCCCGGCAGGATCCGATCGACACCAGCCGGCAGTCGGCCAGACGCCGCTACCGCTGACCGCCCCGGGAAGAAGCACGTGTGGCCCCGGGAAGAAGCGCGTGTGGCCCCGGGAAGAAGCGCGTGTGGCCCCGGGAAGAAGCGCGTGTGGCCCCCGAGCCGACCGGCTCGGGGGCCACACGTCAGGTGTGTGGTGTTCCGCCGTCAGGCAGAGAGCGACTGGAGCCGCTTGGCGATCGCCGACTTGCGGTTCGCCGCCTGGTTCTGGTGGATCACGCCCTTGCTGACCGCCTTGTCGAGCTTGCGCGAGGCGTCCCGCATGAGCTCGGTCGCCTTGGCGCTGTCGCCGCTCTCGGTCGCCTCGTGGAACTTGCGGATGGCGGTCTTCAGCGACGACTTGACCGACTTGTTACGCAGCCGGCGCTTCTCGTTCTGCCGGTTGCGCTTGATCTGGGACTTGATGTTCGCCACGCGACAGCCTCGTCCTGGTAGCTAGGGTTACGTTTGCCGTTGATGCGCGGGCGACGACGCACGTCAGAGTGCGGCCGTGTCGGCACGCGCGAAGAGCCACGTTACCAGGTACGCCCCGCCGGGGCCAAAACAGCGCACTGGCCGTCGGCACCGCGGCTCCGCCGTCCCGCTGCGGTTCCCGCCGTCCCGCTGCGGGTCACCGCCGTCCTGGCGCCGTTCAATGCCATCCCTGGCGTTCGGCCAGCCAGCCGAGCGCGGTCTCCCCACTCCAGCGCTGGTGCGCCCGGATGTGCGGCGAGCCGGTGCCGGTGCCGGCCGCCGCGCGTACCAGCCAGTATCCGGACAGTGCGGCGAGGGCCGCGTCCAGCCCGTCGGCCGGAGCGTCCTGCGCCGCCGGATGGGTGGCGAACAGGGCGTCGGCGTCCAGCCCGCTGGCGTACCCGGTGACCAGCAGGCTGGCCAGGTCGAACCAGGGCGGCCCGTAGCAGAGCCATGTCCAGTCGCAGAGCCAGGCGGCCCCGGTCGGGTCCAGCAGTACGTTGTCCACCCGCAGGTCGCCGTGGATCATCGACGGCACGTCGGCGTACCCGGGAAGCCGGGCCTCCAGCGCGGCGAGTTCGGTCAGCCGGTGCCGGGCGGCGACGGGGATGTCCGGCAAGGTCTCGCGGCCAGTGGCCAGCTCGGCCCACCAGGCCAGGTCCGCCCGGGCGAGGTCGGCGAGCCGGGGTACGCCCAGCGCCACCAACTCGACCGGGGGCTCCCGGAGCGCCGCCGCGACGGTCGCGTACGTGTCGAGGGTCGCCGCCAGCTCGGCCGGCGTCCAGGGCAGCCCCGGCATCCGGCCGTCGATGGCGTCCAGGCAGATCACGTGGTACCCGGCGGCGGTCAGTGTCCAGCGGGGGCGGGCGACGGCGAGCCCGGCCGGCAGTACGGCGGTGATCGCCGCCTCCCGGGCGTACCAGTCGCTGAGGTGCCGCTGGTCGACCAGGGAGGCCGCCTTGACGAAGATCCGGTCCCCGGCCACCGTCTGCAACACCCCGGCGAACCCCCGGGTGAACCCGCCGCCGGCGGTGCTGGCCCAGTTGACCCGGGCGCCCAGCCGGGCGGTGATCGCCGCCCGCAGGTCGGCGGGGAGATCGGCCCAGCCCGGCCGGACGGCGGTCGCGTCGTACGGTCGCGGCGGTACCGAGATGGCGGCCATGTCACAAGTCTGCCCTGGTCCGGTCGCGTCGCCGGGATTTCGTCACGCCCCGGGGCACCGCGTCGCCCGCAGCCGTTCGCGCCCCGGCCGACAGCTCGGTGCTCTCGCGGCGCCGCCGGGCGTGGTGACGGAACTCGCGGTGGTGATCCGGCGGCCTCGGCCGGGCATCTCCGGGCGGCATGGGAACATAGAAAGCCCATCGTCGTCAGCCAACCAGAACGGACCGCCGTGCCACCGACGCCCGACTCCGGCGCGAACTCCCCTGGTGCCACCGACCCCGGCCGCATCAGGAACTTCTGCATCATCGCCCACATCGACCACGGCAAGTCGACGCTGGCCGACCGGATGTTGCAGCTCACCGGCGTGGTCGACCCCCGGCAGATGCGCGCACAGTATCTCGACCGGATGGACATCGAGCGGGAGCGCGGCATCACGATCAAGAGCCAGGCGGTCCGCATGCCGTGGACCGTGCGGGAGGGCGACCAGCAGGGCGAAGAGGCCGTGCTGAACATGATCGACACGCCTGGGCACGTGGACTTCACCTACGAGGTGTCCCGGTCGCTCGCCGCCTGCGAGGGGGCGATCCTGCTGGTCGACGCCGCCCAGGGGATCGAGGCGCAGACCCTGGCCAACCTCTATCTGGCGATGGAGAACGACCTCCACATCATCCCGGTGCTCAACAAGATCGATCTGCCGGCCGCCCAGCCGGACAAGTACGCCGAGGAGCTGGCGCACCTGATCGGCGTGGATCCGAGCGACTGCATCCGGGTCTCCGGCAAGACCGGCGAGGGGGTGCCGTACCTGCTCGACGAGATCGTCCGGCAGTTCAAGCCGCCGGTCGGTGACGCGACCGCGCCGGCCCGAGCCATGATCTTCGACTCCGTCTACGACGTGTACCGGGGCGTGGTGACGTACGTCCGGGTGGTCGACGGCCGGATCGAGGCTCGCGACAAGATCAAGATGATGTCCCTCGGCACGGTGCACGAGCTGCTGGAACTCGGCGTGATCTCCCCGGAGATGCAGAAGGCCGGCGCGCTCGGGGTCGGCGAGGTGGGCTATCTGATCACCGGCGTGAAGGACGTCCGGCAGTCCCGGGTCGGTGACACCGTCACCATCAACGCCCGGCCGGCGAGCGAGGCGCTCGGTGGCTACAAGGACCCGAAGCCGATGGTCTACTCGGGTCTCTACCCGATCGACGGGTCGGACTATCCGGCGCTGCGGGACGCGCTCGACAAGCTGAAGCTCAACGATGCGGCGCTCAACTACGAGCCGGAGACCTCGGCCGCGCTCGGCTTCGGCTTCCGCTGCGGCTTCCTCGGCCTGCTGCACCTGGAGATCATCGGTGAGCGGCTGGAACGCGAGTTCAACCTCGACCTGATCTCGACGGCGCCCAACGTGGTCTACCGGGTCGTCCTGGAGGACGGCAAGGAGGTCACGGTCACCAACCCGAGCGAGTACCCCACCGGCAAGATCGCCGAGGTGTACGAGCCGGTGGTCCGGGCCACCGTGCTGACCCCGAACGACTACGTCGGCGCGGTGATGGAACTCTGCCAGGGGCGGCGTGGCTCGTTGCAGGGGATGGACTACCTCTCCGCCGACCGGGTCGAACTGCGCTACACGTTGCCGCTCGCCGAGATCATCTTCGACTTCTTCGACCAGCTCAAGAGCCGTACCAAGGGCTATGCCTCGCTGGACTACGAGCCCTCCGGCGAGCAGCACTCCGACCTGGTCAAGGTCGACATCCTGCTCAACGGCGAGCCGGTGGACGCGTTCAGCGCGATCGTGCACAAGGACAAGGCGTACAACTACGGCGTCAACATCGCGGCGAAGTTGCAGAAGCTGATCCCCCGGCAGCAGTTCGAGGTGCCGATCCAGGCGGCGATCGGCAACCGGGTGATTGCCCGGGAGACCATCCGGGCGATCCGCAAGGACGTGCTGGCCAAGTGCTACGGCGGTGACATCAGCCGGAAGCGCAAGCTGCTGGAGAAGCAGAAGGAGGGGAAGAAGCGGATGAAGATGGTGGGCCGGGTCGAGGTGCCGCAGGAGGCCTTCATCGCCGCCCTCTCCACCGGCGACTCCGGCGACGGCAAGGGCGGCGGCAAGAAGTGATTCCCCGGGGGTACGGCCCCGGCGCGTCCTTCTGTCCCCGGTGTGCGGCGGCACTGCCCGGCCCCGCACCGACCACCTGTGCCCGGTGCGGCTACCAGCTCTTCGTCAACGCCCGCCCGACCGTCGGCCTCGTCATCCTGGACCGCGCTCCGTCGCTCGGGCCGGCCGGTCCCGGGGCAGGGCCGGCCGGTCCCGGGGCAGGGCCGGACGTCGCGGATCTGCGCTTCCTGGCCCTGCGCCGGGCAGCGGAACCGATGATCGGCCGGTGGGAGACGCCGGGCGGGTTCTGCGACGGCTGGGAGCACCCGGTGGAGGCGGCGGTACGGGAGGCCCGGGAGGAGCTCGGGGTGTCGATCACCCTTGGTGACCATCTCGGCATGTACGTCGGCAGCTACGAGTTCCAGGACGAGATTCTGCCGGTCCTCGACCACTTTTTCCTGGCCACCCTGGACGCCCCGAGGATCGTGCTCGATCCGGCCGAGTCTGCCGAGCTGAGCTGGTTTTCCCTGGTGGATCCGCCGCCGCTGGCCTTCGACACGATGGATGCGGCGGTTCGGGACGCGGCGCGACGTCTGGGCGCCTAGGTCGGTTTGAGCTTTTCAGCCTTCGGGAACCTAGCAGTCACCACAACAACGTGTGACGCATCCGAAGGAGGACGGCCGTGGAACTCACCGTCTGGGGTATCATCACCGCGCTCATCGTCGGTCTTGTCATCGGCGCCCTCGGTCGTCTGGTCGTACCCGGCCGGCAGGACATGCCGATCTGGCTGACCATGCTGATCGGTGTCGGTGCCGCGCTGCTCGGCACGGTCATCGCCCGGGCCGCCGGCATCGCGACCGTGACGGCCGGCATCGACTGGATGGAGCTGCTGATCCAGGTCGCACTGGCCGCCGTCGCGGTGGCCCTGGTGGCCGGAGTCGGCCGCCGTCGGCGAATCAGCCGCTACTGAGCCCCCCGCTCTCCGGTAGCAAGGGGCGCCGGTCGAGTCGGCCGGCGCCCCGCTGGCATCTCGGCCCGGCCTGTCGGCCCGCCGACTCCGCCGCCGACCGGTACGTCGACCGGACGGTCTGGCGCCGACTGCCACGGACCGCTAAATTCACCACGGCCGTACGATCGACTGTCGTGATCGACTGGCCGGCACCGCCTATAGTTGTGATCGTTCATTCGCATTTGCTCAAATGATCTCCCCATGTTACGCTCTGTAAGTGTCCACGGACTCTCTCCCGGGAAGCGTTAGGGTGTCACCTCTACAGCTTTCGGATCGGCATCCCAAGGTCGCGCTGTACCTTGAGGCGTACACCCCCCTGGTCGAAGAGTGGTTCCAGGCGTTGCGGGATTCCGATGCGCTGACAGAATTGCGCCGTACCGCACCGGGGCGGGACCTCGTCGACAATCTGCAAAGGCTCGACCAGCTTTTCCGGGACCTGGTCGACGGCATGTTCGCGCACCCGACGCCGGTGCTGGAGCGTGCCGTCGCGGTCGTGGCCGCGCATCGGGAGGCGGTCGTCTGGGAGGACCAGCTGGTGCCGCGCCCCGGTGCCGGTGCCGAGGAGTTGGCGGCCTCGCTGCGGCACAAGTTCAAGCGCAACATCAGCCTCGCCCTGCTGGAGGCGTTGATCTGCCTGGAGTCCGCGCTGACGTACGCGCGGGAGACCCTGGGCCTGTCCGGGGAGGAACTGGCGGACACCCTGCGGGCCAGCACATCCATGCTGGCCAGCCTCTCGGTCCTGCACGACCAGCAGGAGATGGCCCGGATGAGGCAGTTGACGGGCGACCCGACGGAGATCCAGCACCCGAAGTTCACCGTCGCGGACATCGTCCGGGGTGCCTTCCGGATCGGGCCCGACAAGTTCCGCGCCGTCGGCCCGGAGGGCCAGCGGAGGATCCGGTTCGGCAGCGTCCCGCCGCACGGCGTGGAGCTGGCCAGCCCGACCATGAAGTGCCCGGCGCACCGGCTGACCAACGACGAGGGCCAGCCGTTGAATAACGAGTTCTGGGCACTTCTCGTTGACGTCTACCGGATGTCCGGTCGGCTGGGCTAGCCCCACCGAACGGCGGGTCCGGCCATCGGCCGAACATGAATGGTTTGACGATTCCGTCGCGTTGGCCGGCGCTTCCGTAGTCGAATGCCCGCCGACCGTGTTGCCGTCGGTGCCCGCCCGGATCGGCACAACGGCCCCGCCCGGCGTGGTGTGTGCCAGGCCACTCCGGATGGCGTCGGTAAAACTGCCAATACCGTCGATGAATTACCCACGGTTATGCGCCGGTGTCATTAGGCAAAGGGTCCCGTGGACGGGACAAAAAATCACCGGCAGGCCGCCCGAGGGCTTTGTCTCGACAGCCCGAAAACGAAGTGGCGGCCCCACCGGCCCGGGCTGGACCGGCGGCGCCGCCACAGTCACGTCGGAGACGGTCAGCGCAGCCAGGGGATGCTGCGGTCGAGCAGACCGCGCTCCTTCAGCTCCTTGCGCAGCGGGATCTCGTCGTCGACGTACCCGTTCCAGTTGATGCCCCAGTAGTTGGCGGTGTGCGTACCCTCACCGAGCAGTTGGCGCTGCACCGGGGTCCGGTTCTGGTACCACTCGCCGTCCTTGTCCGGGTGCAGCTCGTCCAGCGGCCGGATCCACCGGTAGGTGTAGCCGACGAAGAGCATCTTCCGGGTGATGGTGGAGAGATTGGTGGACCGGGAGTGCCACTGGCGCCGGTCGAAGATGAAGGCGTCGCCGGGGTTGGCGGTGATCTCGACGGTGCCCTCGGGGTCCGGGTTGTGCACCGTCAGGTCGGCCGGGCGCGGCAGCGAGTTCCACAGGTGGCTACCCGGGATGACCTTGGTCGCCCCGCGGCCCTTCTCCGACAGGTCGGAGAGCACGTACGCGACCTTGAGCGAGAACATCGGCCGGGGCAGGTTCGGATCCATCGTCTCCGGGTCCGAGTTCTGCCGGTAGCCGTCCTGGTGCCAGCCCCAGTACGGCTTCTCCGGCTCCAGGGCCGGCGGCGTCACGTCCAGGTGGTTGTGGTGGGTGTAGATGTTCCACCCCGCGAGACCCCACATGTAGGGGAACGCGATCGGGTGGGTGAGCAGCTCGCCGAAGAGCTCGTCCCGCTCCAGGAAGCCCAGCAGGTGCAGCGTGCCGTCCTTGGTGGTGTTGCCGGCCGCCTTCTCCTCGGCGTAGACCCGGTCGACCGCGGCCTCCAGGGCCGCGCGGTGGTCCTCGGTCAGGACGTTGCGGAGCAACAGGAAGCCCTGCTCGTGGAACTCCTTGCGATCCGTGTCACTGATCGGCTCGTAGCCAGTGCGGCCGCCGTAGTCGAACACCGCGTCCCCTCCCCATAGGGTGAAACTCTTCTGAGCACACAGGCTGCCGATCGTAGCTCCCTCCGCAAGATCCGCATCTCGGCGCTCCGCCGTACGTCCGGCGCAGGCCATCCGGAGGTACGCAGGGCAGCCGGACCCTGACAGGGCGCAACAAGTCCGTTGGAAAATAGGGGTATACGAGCCGATCTGGCCGTTTGTGCAATCACTGCCAGTTAGCGGTGACCCGGTCGTGCAACAAAATCGCCGGGCGATCGGTGCCGCTTCGCGGCCTGAGCAGGCTCAGTCGGTGAAGACCTCGGCGACCACCTGGTGCGGGGTCGGCGGCGCGCCCTTGACCGGCGCCCAGGTGCCGTCGTCCGCCGTCCACTGGAGGTCGCCGAAGCGCACCGTCTTCACCCCGTGGTCGTCGGCGTGCGACACCAGCCAGTGCGCGTAGCGCCAGCCCACCTGCTGATCCGTCGTCGGTACGGCCAGCCCGGTCAACTCGGCCGGAACCGACGTCTCCAGCCGGCCCCAGTCCAGCTTCAGCCCGGCGGTCAGCGCCGCCGCCGCCGCGGTCCCGCGCATTGCCGGCTCCCGGCCCACCGTGCAGGCCACCGCGCCGGTGGCATTGCCCAGCAGCGCCCGGGTCAGCACCTCGGACTCGTCCGCCCACTGCTGGTAGGCGCGGGGGTAGGCCGACCGCTGCACCCGCTGCGCCGCGACCGTGACCTCCATCTGCTCCCAGCCGCGGACCTTCTTCAGCGCGTTGTAGAACTTGGTCGCGGCGTAGCGCGGATCCCGGATCTGCTCCGGCTTGCCCCAGCCCTGACTCGGCCGCTGCTGGAACAGCCCTACCGAGTCCCGGTCACCGCCGGCCAGGTTGCGCAGCCGGGACTCCTGGAACGCCGTGGCCAGCGCCACCACCACGGCCCGCTCCGGCATGTCCCGCCGGACGCCCACCGCGGCGATGGTCGCGGCGTTCGCCATCTGCTCGGCGTTCAGCGTGACCCGGCCGTCCGCCTCGACCACGCAGCCCGGGGCGGCGCTGGGTATCGGCAGGGTGTGCCCGAACTCGCGGGCGCCCAGGTAGACACCGAAACCGGCAACCGCCGCGAGCGCCACCCCCGCCGCCACCATGGCCCGAGTCTGCACCGCCACCCCCTGCCCGATAGTCGGACACAGCCTACTTCGACTGCCCAAAATCCAGACCCGGTCACGGCCAAGTCAGGGCCGGCGGAGCCGGAGTCAGCCGCCGGGTACCCACCGGGCGGGCCGTTTCTCGCCGAACGCCGCGACGCCCTCGCGCCCCTCCTCGGAGTGGAAGTACCGCACCGACAGGTCGCGCAGCTCCGCCAGATCGGCCCGGAAGCTCTCCGCCGTGCCGCGCCGGAGCAGTTCCTTCGCCCCGGCCAGCGCCCCGGGTGCACCACGGACCAGCGCCAGGCAGTACGAGGCGACGGTCTCGTCCAGCGCCTCGGCCGAGGTCACCGTGGTGACCAGGCCGATCTCGGCCGCCCGACGACCGTCGAAGACGTCCCCGGTCAGATACAGCTCGGCGGCGGCCCGTGGTTGTAGCCGGGGCAGCACGGTCGCCGAGATCACCGCCGGGATCACCCCGAGCCGTACCTCGGTGAACGCGAAGGTCGCCTCCTGGGCGCAGATCGCGATGTCGGCCGCCGCGACCAGGCCGAGGCCACCGGCCCGGGCCGGCCCGCCGATCCGGGCCACCACCGGCTTCGGGCACTCCCAGATCGCCGCGAGCACGTCACCGAGCATCGCCACCGGCACCGTGCCCTCGCGGTACGCCGCCGCCGTCTCCTTGAGGTCGGCGCCGGAGCTGAAGACCGGCCCGGTGTGCGAGAGCACCACCACCCGGACGTCGTCGTCCGCCGCCGCCGCGCCCAGCGCGTCGAGCAGTTGCCGGAGCAGGGTGCTGGAGAGCGCGTTGCGGTTGTGCGGGCTGTCCAGGGTGAGAGTTGTCACTCCGTGCGTGGTAGAGACCCGGACGAGCGGATCAGGGGCTGAGGTCATGCCCGCACACTAGTCATATGCCTGGACTGCTCCCAGCGGGCGAGCCCGTACCCGTCGACGGGGCGCTGCCCGACGCCGCCCTGGCCACGGTCGGCGACCGCGGCTTCGGCGTCTACGTGCACGTGCCGTTCTGCGCCAGCCGCTGCGGCTACTGCGACTTCAACACCTACACCGCGACCGAACTCGGCGGGACGGCGGGCCGGGACGGCTATGCCGACCAGGTGCTCGCCGAACTGCGGCTGGCCGCCCGGGTACTGGCCGACCGGCCGCCGGCCCGGGTCGACACGGTCTTCGTCGGCGGCGGTACGCCCACCCTGCTGCCCCCGGACGACCTGGCCCGGATCCTGGACGGCATCGACCGGACCTGGGGGCTGGCCGCCGATGCCGAGGTCACCACCGAGGCGAATCCGGAGTCGGTGACCCGGGAGTCGCTCAAGGAACTGCGGGCCGCCGGCTACACCCGGATCTCCCTGGGCATGCAGTCGGCCGCCCCGCCCGTGCTGGCGGTCCTCGACCGCCGGCACACCGCCGGCCGGGCCACCGAGGCCGCGCAGGAGGCCCGGGAGGTCGGCTTCGCCCACGTCAACCTGGACCTGATCTACGGAACGCCGGGGGAGCGCGCGGAGGACTTCGCGGCGTCGCTGTCGGCGGTGCTGGCCGCCGGGGTCGACCACGTCAGCGCGTACGCCCTGATCGTCGAGGACGGCACCCGGCTGGCCGCCCGGATGCGGCGCGGCGAGTTGGCGTACCCGGACGACGACGTGGCGGCGGATCGCTACCTGGCCGCGGAGGCGGCGCTGTCCGAGGCGGGCTTCTCCTGGTACGAGGTCTCCAACTGGGCCCGCACGCCGGCTGCTGCCTGCCGGCACAACCTGCTCTACTGGACCGGCGGCGACTGGTGGGGCCTCGGTCCCGGCGCGCACAGCCACGTCGGCGGGGTCCGCTGGTGGAACGTCAAGCACCCGTCGAGCTACGCGGCCCGACTCGGTGCGGGGCAGTCCCCCGGGCAGGCCCGGGAGGTGCTGTCGGCGCGGGAGCGGCAGGTGGAGGAGGTGCTGCTCCGGCTCCGGCTCGCCACCGGGCTGCCGCTGGCGGCGCTGGACGACGCGGGGCGGGTCGGCGCGGCCCGGGCCCGCGAGACCGGCCTGCTGGACGGGGCGGCGTACGAGGCGGGGCAGGCCGTGCTCACCCTGCGCGGGCGGCTGCTGGCCGACGCGGTGGTCCGGGACCTGCTGCCCTGACCCGGCCCCGACAGTGCGATGGCCCGCGCCGTTTCCGGCACGGGCCAGCACAGCGCTGTCGGGGCTACTTGACCATGCGGATGGTCATCGGATAGCGGTACAGCACGCCCTCGTTGGCCTTCATGCCGGCGATGATCGAGAAGATCAGCACCACCACCCAGGCGATGAACGGCAGGAAGAACAGCACGAGGGTGCAGGTCCCGACGATGAGCGAGACGATCGAGATGATGCCCCAGGTGATCTGGAAGTTGAGCGCCTCGACCGCGTGCGCGCGTACGGTCGGCGACTCGTTGCCCTTGGCGAGCAGCGCGACGAGCGAGGCGATGAAGCCGACCACGATGCCGCCGAAGTGGGCGATCAGGGCCCAGGTCTTCTCGTCGCTGTTGGCGTAGCCGGACGGTGCCGGGGCGCCGTACGGGTTGCCCGGGTAGCCGCCCGGTGGCGGGTAGCCGGTACCGGGGTAGCCGCCCGGTGGCTGGCCGCCGGGGGGTGGGTAACCGCCGCCGGGGGGTGGGTAACCGCCGGGTGGCGGGTACCCACCGGGCGGGGGATAACCGCCACCGGAGGTCGGATAGGTCCCGCCACCTGACGTCGGGTAGGTCCCGCCGCCCGAGGTCGGGTACGTGCCGCCGCCGGAGGTCGGCGGGGGCGTGCCGGGCGCACCATACTGGGGTGCGGCGGGCGGGGGGTACCCCTCGCCTGGCGTCGGGTATTGGCCCGGATTCATCGGGGCGGTCGGGTCCGGGGGCGGACCGCCGTATTCTCCGGGAGGGCGAGGCGGTTCAGTCATGGAGGTCACGGTAGGACTCCCGCTCAACCGGCGCCAGCCGCCCGGCGGATTGAATCTGGACAATGGCCGACCGTACCTGCTAGGCCGACCGGGGTAGGGTGTGCTGGCAAGCCTGTTGTCCGGGTTCGGATAGCCCTTCCAATCGATCATCGCGCCGGGTACGCCTTGGTCGTAGACTGGCACTCGCTACAGTCGAGTGCCAGGGCGGACCTGGCCCGACCGTCGTGGCCGCCCCGGTCGTTTCGCCCAGCCGGGGCCGGGACGTCGCAGGGAGGTGAGGATGGGTCTCGACGACCGCAAGCTCGACGTGCTGCGCGCGATCGTGGAGGACTACGTCGCCACCCAGGAACCGGTCGGCAGCAAGGCCCTGGTCGAGCGGCACCAGCTCGGGGTCTCCCCGGCCACCGTCCGCAACGACATGGCCGTGCTGGAGGAGGAGGGCTACATCCGGCAGCCGCACACCAGCGCCGGCCGGGTCCCCACGGACCGTGGCTACCGGCTCTTCGTGGACCGGCTCTCCCGGGTCAAGCCGCTCACCCCGGCCGAGCGCCGGGCGATCGAGCGTTTCCTGGTCGGCGCGGTGGACCTCGACGACGTGGTGCACCGTACGGTCCGGCTGCTCGCCCAGCTCACCCGGCAGGTGGCCGTGGTGCAGTACCCGAGCCTGGCCCGGTCCTCCGTCCGGCACCTGGAGCTGGTGCCGATCTCCACCACCCGGCTGATGCTGGTCATGATCGCCGACACCGGTCGGGTGGAGCAGCGGCTGGTCGAGCTGCCGACCCCGATCAGCGCCGACGACGTGACCGACCTGCGCCGGCTGGTCAACGAGCGGCTCGGCGGCGAGAAGCTGGCCGAGACCCCGCCGCTGGTCCAGGCGCTGGTCGACGAGGTGCCTCCGGGGCTCCGCCCGGCGATGACCACGCTCGCCACGGTGCTGCTGGAGACCCTGGTCGAGCGGCACGAGGAGCGGATCGTGATGGCCGGCACCGCCAACCTGACCCGGGGCGGGCTGCTCGACTTCCAGGGGTCGCTGCGGCCCATCCTCGAGGCGCTCGAGGAGGAGGTCATCCTGCTCAAGCTGATCGGCGAGGTGGAGCCGAACACCCTCCAGGTACGCATCGGCGACGAGAACGAGATCGACAATCTGCGGGCCACCTCGGTGGTCAGCACCGGATACGGTCCGGGTACGACCATCGTCGGCGGACTCGGCGTGTTGGGTCCCACCCGGATGGACTACCCGGGCACCATCGCCACGGTGCGGGCCGTGGCACGCTACGTCGGCGACGTGCTGGCGCAGAACTGACCACCAAAGCTCACCCTGACGACCGGCGGACGGTAACGCGAGACAGACATGAGGACACGGAACGCAGTGGCCAAGGACTACTACGGGATTCTCGGCGTCAGCCGGGACGCCTCCGACGACGACATCAAGCGCGCCTACCGCAAGTTGGCGCGGCAGTACCACCCGGACGTGAATCCGGATCCGGAGGCACACGAGAAGTTCAAGGACATCAACGCCGCGTACGAGGTCCTCTCGGACGACCAGAAGCGGCAGATCGTCGACCTCGGTGGCGACCCGCTGGCCCCTGGTGGCGGCCCCGGGGCCGGCCCGGGCGGTGCCGGTGGGCCGTTCGTCGGCTTCCAGGACATCATGGACGCGTTCTTCGGGGCGGCGGGTGGCGCGCGCGGGCCGCGTCCGCGTACCCGGCCCGGGGCCGACGCGATCCTGCGGCTCGAACTCGACCTGCACGAGACGGCGTTCGGGGTGGAGGCGCCGATCGCGGTGGACACCGCCGTGCTCTGCACCACCTGCTCCGGGGCCGGCACGGCGCCCGGCACCCATCTCGCCACCTGCGAGGCGTGCGGCGGGCGGGGCGAGGTGCAGTCGGTGCAGCGGACCTTCCTCGGCCAGGTCGTCTCGTCCCGGCCGTGCACCGTCTGCCAGGGGTACGGCACGGTCATCCCGCACGCCTGCCCCACCTGCGCCGGTGACGGCCGGGTGCGTACCCGCCGCTCGTTGACCGTCAAGATCCCGGCCGGCGTCGAGGACGGCATGCGGATCCGGCTGGCCCAGCAGGGCGAGGTCGGCCCCGGCGGCGGTACGGCCGGCGACCTCTACGTCGAGATCCACGAGCGGCCGCACGACGTCTACTCCCGCAAGGGCGACGACCTGCACTGCCGGGTCACCGTGCCGATGACCGCCGCCGCGCTCGGCACCCGGCTGACCATCAAGACGCTGGACAGCGAGGAGCCGGTCGACGTCAAGCCGGGCACCCAGCCGGGCTCGACGCTGCGGCTGCGGGCCCGGGGGGTGCCGCACCTGCGCGGTACCGGCCGGGGCGACCTCTACGTGCACCTCGACGTGCGTACCCCGACCAAGCTCGACGCCGAGCAGGAGCGGATGCTGCGCGAGTTCGCCAAGACCCGGGGCGAGGAGGTCGCCGAGCTGACCAAGCAGGGCGGCTTCTTCTCCCGGATGCGGGACGCCTTCAACGGCCACGCCTGAGGGGCGCGTCGTCCGGCCGGCCAGCTTCCCCGGCCGGACGACCGGTTACCCTGCTCGCCGTGAGCGCGCCGCTGTTCCTGGTCGAATCGCTGCCGCCCGGCGACTCCGTCACGCTGGACGGTCCGGAGGGGCACCACGCCGCGACCGTGCAGCGGCTGCGTACCGGTGCGGAGCTGCTGCTCGCCGACGGGCGCGGCGGCACCCTGACCGCCGTGGTCACCGCCGTCGGCCGGGGCACCCTGACCGCCTCGGTCACCTCCCGGCGGTACGCCGACCCGCCCGACCCACGCCTGGTGGTGGTGCAGGGCATCGCCAAGGGCGACCGGGCCGAGCTGGCCGTGCAGGCGATGACCGAGGTCGGGGTGGACGAGATCGTGCCCTGGGCGGCCGAGCGCTCGGTGGCGCAGTGGCGCGGCGACCGGGGCGCCCGGGCCCGGGACCGCTGGGTGGCGACCGCCCGCGAGGCGACCAAGCAGGCCCGCCGGCCCTGGCTGCCGGTGGTCGCCGGATCGGCGCAGGCGCCGGACGAGTCGACCCGGGCGGTGGCCCGGCGGATCGCCGAGGCGGCGGCCGGTTTTGTGCTGCACGAGGAGGCGGAGGCCCGGCTGGGCACCGCCGAGCTGCCCGCGACCGGTGACATCGTGCTGGTGGTCGGCCCGGAGGGCGGCGTGTCGCCGGCCGAGCTGGAGACGCTGGCCTCGGCCGGCGCCGTACCGGTCCGGCTCGGGCCCGAGGTGCTGCGGACCTCGACCGCCGGGGTCGCGGCACTGGCCGTGCTCTCCAGCCGGCTCGGCCGCTGGTGACCCCGGGGCGTGCTCGGGCAGTGCGTGGCCGGCCTTCCCCGGCGGGGTCCGGGAGAGGGCCGGGTCAGCGGTCGAGGGCGGCGGTCAGGCGCCGGTCGGCGACGCTGCGGCCCGCCTCGACCCGGTACCGGCCGGACCGGGTCCGCCAGCCGTCCGGCTCCCAGACCTGGAAGGTCCGCTCCGGCAGCGGCACCCGTACCGTCACCGCCTCGCCGGGAGCCGCCCCGGCGGCGGCGAAGCCGGCCAGCCAGCGGGCCGGCCGGTCCGGATCGATGGCCTCCGGGGCGACGTACACCTGCACCACCTCGCGGCCCGGGCGGACGCCGGTGTTCCGGACCGTGACCACCGCGACCGGCCCATCCGGCCCGGCCCCGACGGTCAGCGACTCGTACGCCCAGTCGGTGTAGCCGAGCCCGTGCCCGAACGGGAAGAGCGGTGCGGCCCGCCAGCCCCGGTAGCCGACGAAGACCCCGTCGGTGTAGTCGAGCACCCCGTCGACCGGGGTGGTGGAAAGCGCCGGGCAGTCCTCCGGCCGGCGTGGCCAGGTGGTGGGGAGCCGGCCACCCGGTTCCGCCCGACCCAGCAACACGTCGGCGAGCGCCGCCCCGGCCTCCTGGCCGGGAAACCAGGTGAGCAGGATCGCCGCCACCTCGTCGGCCCAGGGCATCAGCACCGGCGAGCCGGCGTTGACCACCACCACCGTCCGGGGATTGGCCGCCGCGACCCGGGAGACCAACTCGTCCTGCCGGCCGGGCAGCGCCAGCGTGCTCCGGTCGAACCCCTCCGACTCCACCTCCTCGGTGGTGCCGACCACCACCACCGCCACGTCGGCGCCGGTGGCCGTCCGGACCGCCTCGTCGAGCAGGTCGTCGTCCGAGCCGACCGTGGGCTCGGCATGCCCGAGGGTGAACGACACGAAGCCCGGGTGGTCGCCGTCGACCATCCGCCGGGTGAGCCGTACCTCGACCGGTTCGCCGGCCCGGACGGAGATCTCGAACCGGCGCTCGACGTCGGCCCGGAAGACCGTGCCGGGCTCCTCGGCCGGGTGGTAGACCGGACCGTCGAAGAGTTCCCTGCCGTCCACGGTGAGGGTGAAGACCCCGAAGCCCTCGATCGAGAGCCGGGCGGTGCCGCTGGTCCGCGGCGTGTGTACGGCGGTGAGGTCGACGGTGGCCAGCTCGTCCGGCGGCAGCCCGTCCGGCAGGTCACCCATCCAGCGCACCGTCGCCCGGTCCAGCTCCGCCCGGTAGCGCTCCCGGCCGTCGGCGTCGCGCAGCGTCGCGGTGATCGGGGTCCAGGCCACGCCGCCGGCCGCCGGTAGCCGGAGCCGGGGGTCGGCGCCGACCGCGTACCCGAGGTCGGTGTCGGGGAGCGCGGCGGCCAGCCCGGCGAGCGGGGAGATCGCGTGCGGCGGCGCGACCCGGGCACTGCCGCCGCCCTGGATCCGCGCGTCGTCGGCGAGGGCGCCGAGCACCGCGACCCGGCGCAGCCGGCCCGGGTCGAGCGGCAGCAGGTCGCCGTCGTTGCGGGCCAGCACGAAGGAGCGGACCGCCACCGCGTGCGCCAGGGCGGTGCCGTCCGGCGGGCGCGGCCGGTCGGCCGGGTCCACCGCCGGGGGTACCCCGTCGAGCAGCCCGACCCGGCCGGCGAGCCGGAGCACCCGGCGTACCTTCTCGTCCACCTCGGCCTCGGCGACGGTGCCGGCGCGCACGGCGGCGACCAGCGCGGCGCCCCACGGATCGCCGACGGCCGGCATCACCACGTCGAGCCCGGCGTTCGCGGACGCCTCGGTGCTCGTCGCCGCCGTCCAGTCGGAGACCACGATCCCGTCGAAGCCCCACTCCCGCCTGAGCAGGTCCCGGAGCAGCCCGGCGTGCTCGGTCATGGTGTGCCCGTTGACCCCGTTGTACGCCGCCATCACCGCCCAGACGCCGGCGGCGACGATCCGCTCGAACGGGACGAGGTAGACCTCCCGGAGCGCGCGCTCGGAGACCCGGACGTCCACGGTCATCCGTTCCGTCTCCGAGTCGTTGGCGACCAGGTGCTTGACCGTGGCGCCCACGCCGAGGTCCTGCACGCCGGTGACATAGCCGACGCCGATCTCGGCGCTGAGCAGCGGATCCTCCGAGTAGCACTCGAAGTGCCGGCCGCCGAGCGGGCTGCGGTGCAGGTTGACGGTGGGGGCGAGGAGCAGGTGGATTCCCTTGCGCCGGCACTCGGCGGCGAGCATCCGGCCGGCCTGCCGGGCCAGCTCGGGATCCCAGGTGGCGGCGAGCGCGGTCGGGCTGGGCAGCGCGGTGGACGGGTCGTCCGGGGTCCAGCGGACGCCGCGTACCCCGATCGGGCCGTCCGACATCACCAGCGAGTCGAGCCCGATCGCGGGTACGGCCGGCAGGGTCCAGAAGTCCTGGCCGGAGAGGAGCCGGACCTTGGTCTCCAGGTCCAGCGCGGCGAGCGCCCGTTCCAGCACCGCGTCGTCCCCGTCGACCGTCGCCGCGTCATCTCCGTCGACCGTCGCCGCGTCCCGCCGATCCACCGTCATCGTCGCGCCCCTTCCACCGGCCGGATATCGATCATCCTGCCAGTCGGAGCCACCTTCCGCTGTCCGACGAGGACCGCCCCGACCCCCGGACGGCACCGCCCGGCGCCGGGCGGCGGCCGGGCGGCGGCTCAGGTGCGCAGGTAGGAGGCGCCGTTGAGGTCCACGATGGTGCCGGAGGCCCACTCCGCCTCGGGCGAGGCCAGCCAGTGCACGGCCGCGGCGATCTCCTCCGGCCGGGCGACCCGGTTGAACGGGCTCTGCGCCCGGATCGCGTCGCCGCGCGGCGCCTTGAGGTGTTCGTTGGTCATGTCGGTCTCGACGAAACCGGGCGCGACGGTGGCGACCGCGATGCCGTACGGGGCCAGGGCCACCGCGAGGGACTGGCCGAGCGCGTTCAGTCCGGCCTTGCTGGCGCCGTACGCCGGCTGGGTCGGCTCGCCCCGGAACGCGCCCCGGGACGAGACGTTGACGATCCGGCCGCCCCGGTCCCGCAGGTGCCGGGCGGCGCACCAGATGGTGTTGGCCGCGCCGAGCAGGTTGACGTCGAGGGTCCGGCGCCACTGTTGCTGCCACTGCTCGTAGGAGGAGTCGAAGATCGGGTGCCCCGCGTCCGCGCTGCCGAACACCCCGGCGTTGTTCACCAGTACGTCGAGTCCGCCGAGTCGTTCGGCCGCGTCGTCGACCATCGCGCGTACCTCGTCCGGGTCGGCGAGATCGCCCTGGACCACCACGTGCCCCTCGCCGGGCAGGGCGGCGACGAGTTGTTCGGCCAGCGGGGTCGAGTCGCGGTGGTGCACGGCCACCCGATCGCCACCGGCGGCGAACGCCGTCGCCACCGCTCGCCCGATTCCCCGGGACGCCCCCGTCACCAGCACCGCTCGTCCAGCCATCCGATCATGATGCCGGGCGGCTCCCGGAGCCGGACGGCCGGGCCGGCCATCACGGGGTACGGTCGGGCCGGACCGCGCCGGGGAGCGGCAGCCCCTACGATTGGCGATGATGAAGACCGACTGTCTGTTCTGCCGGATCGTCGCGGGCGAGATCCCGGCCACCGTCGTCCGGGAGACCGACACCACGCTCGCGTTCCGGGACATCGACCCGAAGGCACCGGTGCACGTGCTGGTGATCCCGAAGGAGCACTATGCCGACGTGGTGACCCTGACCGAGGCCGATCCCGGGCTGGCCGGCGACGTACTCGGCACCGCGGCGGTGGTGGCCGAGACCGAGGGACTTGCCGCCGACGGCTTCCGGCTGATCTTCAACACCGGCCCGTACGGTGGGCAGGAGGTCTTCCACGCCCACGCCCACGTGCTCGGCGGCGAGCCGCTGGGGCCGATGCTGGCCCGCTGAGCGCGCCTCCCCTCGGCCCGTCCGGCGGCTCGGGCCGCACACCGCGCCACCCGCTGGGCGGGCGGCGGGCCCCAGGTGGGCGGGCGGCCGGCCCAGGTGGGCGGGCGTAAGATCCGTGATCTTGGCGAGGGGATCGTGGGCTAGGGGGGATCATGACCGGGGGAAACCGGCAGTTCGAGCGGCTGGTCCGGCAGGCGCAGGCCGAGTCCCGGATTCCGGCGGTCTCGGCCGCGCTGCACCGGGCCGACCGGCCGCTGCAGACCTGCACGGTCGGCACCACCGGCAACGACGCCCCGCTGGGCCCGGGCACGGCGTTCCGGATCGGCTCGGTGACGAAGACCTTCACCGCCGTACTCGTGTTGCAGTGCCGGGACGACGGACTGCTCGACCTGGACGACCCGATCGGAGCGCACCTCGACGTACCGGCACACGGCGAGCTGACCGTACGCCGGCTGCTGTCGCACACCTCCGGGGTACAGCGCGAGCCGTACGGCGACGTGTGGGACACCCTGCACAGCCCGGAACTCGACGAGTTTCTCGCCGACCTGGCCCGGGCCGAACGGGTACTGCCGCCGGCCCGCCGATTCCACTACTCCAACCTCGGGGCCGCGCTGCTCGGCCAGGCGGTCGCCCGGCTGCGCGGCGGCACCTGGGCGGAGGTGCTCGCCGACCGGGTACTCGGCCCGCTCGGGCTGGCCGACACCGTCACGCACCCGCCGGCGGGCGCGGCGACCGGCTTCCTGGTCGACGCCTACTCCGACCACGCCCGGCCGGAGCCGAACACCGACCTCGGCGCGGTCGGGCCGGCGGCCCAGCTCTGGAGTACCGCACCCGACATGGCCCGCTGGGCGGCGTTCCTGGCCGACCCGGCGGGGCTGGACCCGGCCGGCGCGGTGCTCCGGCCGGCCACCCTGGACGAGATGCGCTGGCCGTTGACGGTGACCGACGAGTCGCTCTGGAGCGCCGGTTTCGGGCTGGGCCTGATTCTGCTGCCCCAGCGGGACGCCTCGGGAGCCGCCGAGCGGATCATGCACGTCGGCCACGACGGTGCCATGCCCGGCTTCCTGGCCAGCGTCTACGGCCGGCGGGGCGGTCCCGGCACCCCCGGGGCGATGGGCTGCGCGGTGCTCGGCTCCTCCGGTACCGGTGTCGCGGTGAACGAGCTGGCGCACCAGATCCTGGCCGCGTCGGCGCAGGACGATCCCGCCGACATCGTGCCGTGGACCCCGGGCGAGCCGGCTCCGGAGCCCTACCGCGGGCTGCTCGGCCGCTGGTGGGGCGAGGGTTTCGAGTACGTCTTCTCGTGGCGGGACGGCGCCCTGCGGGCCCACGGCGCCGCGGACCCGGCCGGCAAGCCGCCGGCCGTCTTCGCGCCGCTGCCGGACCGGCCGGACGTGCTGCGTACGGTCTCCGGGCGGGAGGTCGGCGAGCTGCTCCGGCTGACCCGGGACGACCGGGGCGAGGTGGTCCGGATGCACTGGGCCACCTACCGCTTCACTCGGCGCCAGGAGACCTTCGACCGCTTCGACTTCCGGGCGGACTGAGGGCTTCTGTCCGGTTCCGGGGCTCGCCCGCACCGACCCGTCCGGCAAGGTCACTACCACCGGGTGGACGACCTGCCCAGGTCGGTGGAGAGCGGCGGAAATGGGCAGCGTGCCGTCGGCGTTGAACGGATACGATGACTCCAACGTCCGCACGTCGCGCGACCAGCCGGGAAGCTCCCGGTGGCACCGCGGCACCGAGATCGGAAGCAGGTGGCACAGGGCCTCGGGCCCGACCCATGACCGGTACCCCACCCCCGGGGCAGGCCCGGGTGCAGACCAGGATCACGGTTCCTGACCCCAAGATCATGGTTAACCTGCTCGGCGCGGGCGACGAGATCCTGCGACTGATCGAGCGGTCGATCCCCAGTGACGTGCACGTCCGGGGGAACGAGATCACCCTCACCGGTGCCCCTGGCGACAACGCCATTGCCGAACGGCTCTTCACCGAGCTGCTCGAGTTGATCGAGAAGGGCGAGACACTGACCACCGACGCCGTGCGGCGTACCCTCGGCATGATCGAGCAGGGCGGCACCGAGCGCCCCGCCGAGGTGCTGACGCTCAACATCCTGTCCCGGCGCGGCCGGACCATCCGGCCCAAGACGCTGGGCCAGAAGCGGTACGTCGACGCGATCGACGGGAAGACCATCGTCTTCGGCATCGGCCCGGCCGGTACCGGCAAGACCTACCTGGCGATGGCCAAGGCCGTGCAGGCGCTCCAGGCCAAGCAGGTGAACAGGATCATCCTGACCCGGCCGGCGGTCGAGGCCGGCGAGCGGCTCGGCTTCCTGCCCGGCACCCTGCACGAGAAGATCGACCCCTACCTGCGGCCGCTCTACGACGCGCTGCACGACATGCTCGACCCGGACTCCATCCCGAAGCTGATGGCCGCCGGGACGATCGAGGTCGCGCCGCTGGCATATATGCGGGGTCGTGCGCAGCCGTACGATGCGCGGGTTCTGACTCCAGAGGGATTCAAGCCGTTCGGTTCACTTCAGATTGGTGACCTGGTCATCGGCTCGAACGGCGAGCCCACGCCGGTGATCGGCATCTACCCGCAGGGGCCCAAGCAGGTCTACCGGGTCACCACCCAGGACGGCGCGTCCACCCTCTGCTGCGGTGAGCACCTCTGGACGGTCGCGACACCCGAGGACAAGCGACGCGGCCGCCAGCGCACCCTCGAAACGCAGGAGATGATCGGCAAGGAGCGGCGGGGCTACATCCACCGCTACGAACTCCCGATCGTGGCACCCGTGCAGATGGAGCCGCAGGAGGTTCCGCTCGACCCGTACGCCCTCGGTCTGCTGCTCGGCGACGGCTCCATCTCGTGCCGGACGACGCCGGGATTCACCACGGCGGACCCGGAGTTGGCGGTCGCACTCGAGGCGGCGCTCCCCGACATTCAACTAGTCCGCAAGGGTGACATCGACTACGTCCTCCGGCACGTCAACGGTGGCCGTGGTGGCGTGATCGTCGCCAACCCGGTGACCGTCGCGCTCCGCGAGCTGGAGCTGGCCGGGACCACGTCCGGCACCAAGTTCGTGCCGGAGGTGTACAAGCGCAACGGCGTCGACATCCGCCTAGCCGTGCTCCAGGGGTTGCTGGACACGGACGGCGGGCCGGTCGTCCAGGCGGGGCGCACCTGCCGGGTGCAGTACTCGACGACATCCGCCCGGCTGCGCGACGACGTCATCTATCTGGTCCAGTCGCTCGGTGGGGTGGCTTCCTGGCGGGTTCGGGAGGCGGAGGGGCGCAAGCCCGGCCTCGCGAACGGTCGCGCGGTTCCGTACCGGGCGGACGCCTACGTCGTGGAGATTCGGCTGCCGGAGGGGATCGCTCCCTTCCGACTGAGCCGTAAGCGCCGGCTCTACGAGGCGCACGGAGGTGGCCGGCCGATGCGCTTCATCGACTCGATCCTCCCCGCTGGCGTGCAGGAGACGATGTGCATCCAGGTCGCGGCGGAGGACTCGCTGTACGTCACCGACCACTTCCTGGTCACGCACAACACGCTCAACGACGCGTTCATCATCCTGGACGAGGCACAGAACACCACGCCCGAGCAGATGAAGATGTTCCTCACCCGGCTGGGCTTCGGCTCCAAGATCGTGGTGACCGGTGACGTGACCCAGGTCGACCTGCCCGGCGGTACGACCAGCGGCCTGCGCGCCGTCCGGGACATCCTGGAGGGCGTGGAGGACGTGCACTTCTCCCAACTCTCCAGCTCTGACGTCGTGCGGCACCGGCTGGTCAGTGACATCGTGGACGCGTACGCCCGCTGGGACGCCGAGCGGGAGTCCCAGCAGCAGGGCCAGGGCGTGCACGCCGTACCGGGGCGGACCGCGCACGGCGGCCGGGCCAGCCGGCGCCGCTAGTCCGTCCGACAGTGCAGTCACCGCAGCTTTCCACAGTCCATCAGGGGAACCAGTTGTCCATCGAGATCGCCAACGAGTCGGGGAGCGCCGTCGACACCGACGCCGTGCTCGCCGTGGCCCGGCACGCCCTCGACGAGATGGGAGTGAACTCCCTCGCCGAGCTGTCGGTGCTGCTCGTCGACGTCGACTACATGACCGAGCTGAACCACCGCTGGATGGGTGGCGACGGCCCGACCGACGTACTCGCCTTCCCGATGGACGAGGGCAGCGTCGACCACGGGCCCGGCGAGGTCAACGGCGGTGAGCCGGCGCTCCTCGGCGACATCGTGCTCTGCCCGGAGGTCGCCGCCAAGCAGGCCGCCACCGCCGGGCACTCGGCCGCCGACGAGCTGCACCTGCTGACCGTGCACGGCGTACTGCACCTGCTCGGCTACGACCACGCCGAACCGGAGGAGGAACGGGAGATGTTCGCGCTACAGGCGCGGCTCCTGGATAGCTGGCGCGCGACCCGGACCCAGTGATGCCTGACCATTTAGCCGCGCTGCCCGCGTTGCTGGCGTCGTCCGCCAGCACCCCGGGTGGCCTGCCCGATCTCCAGTTGCTGTTCTTCGCCGCCGGTCTGGTGGTGCTCGCCGGGATCTTCGCGATGGCCGACGCCGCGCTCGGCGCCGTCTCCCCGGCCCAGGCCGGCGAGCTGGCCCGGGACGGCGTACGCGGCGCGCGTACCCTCCAGGTCGTCGCCGCCGACGCGGTCCGGCACATCAACCTGCTGCTGTTGCTCCGGCTGCTCTGCGAACTGACCGCGACCGTCCTGGTCGCGCTGGTCGCGGTGGACACCTTCGGCGCCGGCTGGACCGCCGCCCTGGTCACCGCGGGCGCGATGACCGTGGTCAGCTTCGTGGTGGTCGGCGTGGCGCCGCGCACCATCGGCCGGCAGCACGCCTACACCGTCGGCCGGGTCACCGCGCCGCTGGTCCGCTGGCTGGGCCGGGTGCTGAACCCGCTCGCCTCGCTGCTGATCCTGATCGGCAACGCGGTCACCCCGGGGCGTGGCTTCCGGGAGGGCCCGTTCGCCACCCAGGTCGAGCTGCGTGAGCTGGTCGACCTCGCCGAGCAGCGCGGCGTCGTGGAGCACGGCGAACGGCAGATGATCCACTCCGTCTTCGCGCTCGGCGACACCATCGTCCGCGAGGTGATGGTGCCGCGTACCGAGATGGTCTGGATCGAGGCGCACAAGAAGCTGCCGCAGGCGCTGGTGCTCTTCCTCCGCTCCGGCTTCTCCCGGATCCCGGTGATCGGGGACAGCGTGGACGACGTGCTCGGGGTGCTCTATCTCAAAGACGTGATCCGGCAGACCCAGGGCGACGACCCCGCCGCCGCCGGGCGGCCGGTCTCCGAGGTGATGCGCACCGCCACCTTCGTGCCCGAGTCGAAGCCGGTCGACGACCTGCTCTCCGAGATGCAGGCCGCCCGTACCCACATGGTGATCGTCGTCGACGAGTACGGCGGCACCGGCGGGCTGGTCACCATCGAGGACATCCTGGAGGAGATCGTCGGCGAGATCACCGACGAGTACGATGTCGAGCGCCCGCCGGTCGAGCGCCTCGACGACGGCCAGGTGCGGGTCACCGCCCGGCTGCCGGTGGAGGACCTCGGCGAGCTGTTCGACGTCGAGCTGCCGACCGACGAGGTGGAGACGGTCGGCGGGCTGCTCGCCCAGGCCCTCGGCCGGGTGCCGCTGCCCGGCGCCTCGGCCGACGTGGGCGGGCTGCGGCTGATCGCCGAGGGCACCACCGGCCGGCGCAACCACATCGACTCCGTACTGGTCCGCCGGCTCACCGCCGCCGACGAGCCGGAGCAGACCGTTACCGACCCCGAGGTCCGGGGCGGACAGAGCACCCGGGAGCAGTACTCCCGGGCCGAGGAGAGGCAACCCGCTGATGCCTGAGCCGTCCGCCGTGCCGACCGCCCCGGTCGGCGGGCACACCCCGTCGGCGACGGTCGAGCTGACCGCCGAGGACACCAAGCTGGTGGTCCTGGCCCGGGGTGCCCGGGGCCGGATCGGCGCGGTGGAGGGCGCGGCAGTACGCGACCAGGACGGCCGGACGTACGCCGCCGCCAGCGTCTCGCTGCCCTCGCTGACCATCACCGCGTTGCAGCTCGCGGTCGCCTCGGCGGTCGCCGCCGGGGCCACCCGGCTGGAGGCCGGTGCGGTGGTGACCGAGGCGTCGACGCTGGACGGCGCCGGGCACGCCGCCGTCCGCGACCTCGCCGCTGACGCCCCGATCCACGTCGCCGCCCCGGACGGCACCCTGCTCGGCACGGTGCTGGAGTGACCGCAGCAGACTCCGGCAACCGGTCGACCCGCCAGCGATCGACCGGCCAGCGGTCGACCGGCGAGGCGGCCGGCCAGCGGTCGACCCGCGAGGCGGCCGGTTACCGGGCCGGGTTCGCCTGCTTCGTCGGGCGGCCGAACGCCGGCAAGTCGACGCTGACCAACGCGATCGTCGGGCAGAAGATCGCGATCACCTCCAACAAGCCGCAGACCACCCGGCACGTGATCCGGGCCGTACTGCACCGGCCCGACTCGCAGCTCGTCCTGGTCGACACCCCGGGGCTGCACCGGCCGCGTACGCTGCTCGGCGAGCGCCTCAACGACCTGGTCCGGCAGACCTGGAGCGAGGTCGACGTGATCGGCCTCTGCATCCCGGCGGACGAGCCGATCGGCCGGGGCGACCGGTTCATCACCGGCGAGCTGGCCGAGCTGAAGGCCACGGTGCTGGCGGTGGTGACCAAGACCGACCTGGTGGACCGGAAGCGGCTGGCCGAGCAGTTGCTCGCGGTCAGCGAGCTGGGCGACTTCGCCGAGGTGGTACCGGTCAGCGCGGTCTCCGGCCACCAGGTGGACACCCTGGTCGACGTGATGACCCGCTATCTGCCGTCGTCGCCGCAGCTCTATCCCGACGACATGCTCACCGACGAGCCGGAGCAGATCCTGGTCGCCGAGCTGATCCGGGAGGCGGCCCTGGAGGGGGTCCGGGACGAGCTGCCGCACTCGATCGCGGTGGTGGTCGAGGAGATGATCCCCGAGGACCGGTTGATGAAGATCTACGCCGACGTCTACGTGGAACGCTCCAGCCAGAAGGCGATCGTGATCGGGGCCAGGGCCAGCCGGCTCAAGGAGGTCGGCATCCGGGCCCGGCAGCAGATCGAGGAACTGCTCGGCACCCGGGTCTACCTCGACCTGCACGTCCGGGTCGCCAAGGACTGGCAGCGGGATCCGAAGCAGCTCCGCAAGCTCGGCTTCTGAGCCCGCCCGCCGATCGACCCGGGGAGGGGAGGCGCGGATGCCGGCACGGCTACTGGTCACCGGCTCGGCCGGGCGGGTCGGGCGGCTGCTCCGGCCCCGGCTGGCCGGCCCGGAGCGGATCCTGCGGCTGCTCGACGTCGCCGACCAGCCGCCGGCGGCGCCCGGCGAACCGGTGGAGATCGTCCGTGCCGACATCTTCGACCCGGCAGCGCTGGCGGCGGCCTGTTCCGGGGTCGACGCCGTACTGCACCTGGCCGCGATTCCCGGCGAGGACACCTTCGCCGAACTGCTCCGGGTGAACGTGGCGGGCACCAGGAGCGTCCTGGAGGCGGCCCGCACGGCGCAGATACCCCGGGTGGTACTCGCCTCGTCGATCCATGCGGCCGGCTGGTACCGCCGGGCCGGCAGCAGCCCGGAGCCGGCCGGCGTACCGGCACCGACCGGGCCGGACGGGGTGCCGGCGGCGGTGCCGCCCCGCCCGGACACCTACTACGGCTGGTCCAAGGCGGCCGTCGAGTCGCTCGGCAGCCTCTACGCGGACCGCTTCGGCATCACCGTCTTCGCACTGCGGCTCGGCGCCTGCTTCCCCGAGCCGCCCGGGGTGAGCGGGCTGGAGAACTGGATCTCCCCGGACGACTGTGCCCGGCTGGTCGACGCCTGCCTGCGGGCGGACGCGACCGGCTTCCGGCTGCTCTGGGGGATCAGCCGGAACAGTCGCCGCTGGTGGTCGCTGGCCGAGGGGCAGGAGATCGGGTACGAGCCCGAGGACGACGCCGAGCACTACGCCGACCGGGCACGCCCGCTCGACGGCGAAGCCGCCACCGCCGGTCTGATCGGCGCCCAGTTCTGCGGCTACCCGCTCGGCGAGCGGCGCTGAGGTCTGGAGGGCCCCGGCCGGCGGGTGAAATCGGTGTCTGTCGAAGGACGGGACTGGGTAGGGTGCGGACCTATGGGGAAAATCCTCTCGGTCAACCTGGCCGTGCCCGAACCGAACAGCGCCAAGGCGGTCGGCACCACCGGCATCAACAAGCGTCCGGTGGACGGGCCCGTGCTGGTCCGGGCGCCCGGACCGAAGACCGTCGGGCTGGGCAGTGGCCTGGTCGGTGACCAGATCTTCGACGTGGCGCACCATGGCGGCGACGACCAGGCGGTGTACGCGTACGCCCGGGAGGACTACGACTGGTGGGAGGCGCAGCTGGGGCGTCCGCTGCCCGGTGGGCTCTTCGGGGAGAATCTCACCACGGTCGGGCTCGACGTGAACGGCGCGGTCCTCGGCGAGCAGTGGCGGATCGGTGCCGAGCTGGTCCTGCAGACCACCTTCGGCCGGATCCCGTGCGCCACCTTCCAGCTCAAGATGGGGGTGCCGCAGTGGCTGACGCAGTTCACCCGGGCGGCCCGGCCGGGGGCGTACCTCCGGGTGGTGCAGCCGGGCCAGGTGCGGGCCGGTGACGAGGTGACGGTGCTGCACCGGCCGGAGCACGGGGTGACCGTCGCCGAGGGGTTCCGGGCCTGGATGTCCGAACCGGAACTGCTGCCCCGGCTGCTGGCCGTCGAGGAGGCCCCGGAGGGGCTCCGGGAGCAGGTACGCCGGAGGTTGGGCGTTTGATCCGGTAGGCGTACCCGACGGCGGGTCCGGGCTATTCGCCGCCAATTTCCGGAAGATTCATCTCACCACCTTTCCGGAATCCGTTGCGGCGGCGGGGATGCGGGGTAGGAAGGCACCTGCCCCTGCTCCCGTCGACCAAGTCAGGCTGATGCGAAACCGGTATTACGACCTGCTCCGCTGTCTTGCCATCGTCCGTGTCGTCGTCTACCACGTCACCGGTTGGGCCTTCCTCACCCTGGCGTTCCCGGCCATGTCGGTGATGTTCGCGCTGGCCGGGGCGTTGATGGCCAACTCCCTCGACCGTTGGGGCCCGGCCGCCGTCGGCCGTCGGCTGCGTCGACTCCTGCCGTCGCTCTGGCTGCTGGCGCTGCTCTTCGTACCCGCCATGCTGCTCACCGGACTCGCGCCGTCCTGGCGGCTGGTGTTCTGGGCGGTGCCGCTGGCCGACCCGCCGGCCAACTCCTGGGGCGCGCTGGCCCTGAGCGTGGTCTGGTATCTGCGCGACTACCTGTGGTTCGTCGCAGTCTCGCCGCTGGCCCGCTGGCTGTTCCGGCGCTGGCCGGTGCCGACGCTGCTCGCGCCGTACCTGCTGCTCGGAGTCGTCGAGTTCGGCTATCCGGACGCGCCGGGACTGCTCCGCGACTTCGGGCTCTACTACGGGGCCTGGCTGCTCGGTTTCGCCCAGCACGACGGGCTGCTGCGGCGGATCCCCCGCCGGTTGCTGGTGGCGATCGCGGTACCGGTCGGCGCGGCCGGCCTCGGCTGGATCCTCACCCACCAGGGGCCGCGCGGCTACGACCTGAACGACGTACCGCTGGGCAACGCGCTCTGGTCCGTCGCCTTCGTGCTGCTGGTCTTCGGACTGGCCCCCTCGGCCGTCGCCTGGGTCGACCGCTGGGCGCTGCTCGACCGGGCGGTGACCGTGCTGAACAGCCGGGCGCTGACCGTCTATCTCTGGCACATGCCCCTCGTGATCGCCCTCAACGAACTGCTCTCCGGGCTGGGGCTGGCCCATTCCTCCGCGCTGGGCCTGGCGGCCCGGCTGGCCGCCGTCGCGGTGCTGGTGGCGGTCGCGGTCGCGCTCTTCGGCTGGGTCGAGGACCTGGCGGCCCGGCGCCCGCCGTGCCTGCTGCCCGGCGGCACCGCCCGGGCGCCGGCCGGCGTCGCCGCGCCACCGGCTGGACCGCCGGCCGGCGTCGCCGCACCGCCGGTCTCGGCGGACCCCGCACGGAGTACGCCGGCCGGCGAGCCCGCCGGCCTCAGCTCGATCGGACGGTGATGCTGCCGCTGCCGGTCTGCACGTCGAGCACGGACGTCGCGGCCGGGTCGTTCGGCACCTGCACGTCGGTGCTGCCCGAGTCGGCGTGTGCGGTCACCTGGTAGCCGCCGGCCGGGACGGTCAGGTCGATCGAGCCGCTCGACGCGCTGGCCTGGACCGAGCCGGCGGCGGTGAGGGTCAGCGAGATGTCGCCGGAACCCGTCTGGGCGGTCACCTTTCCGGCGCCCAGCGAGCGTCCCTCGATCGACCCCGAGCCGGCCCGCGCCGAGACGGTGCCGGGCACCCGGTTGAGGGTGACGTCCCCGGAGCCGGTCTCGACGCGTACCGAGCCGCTGGCATCGGTCACCGAGATGTCGCCGGAGCCGACCTTGAGGTCCACCTCGGCCAGCGCGGTCAGGGTGACGTCTCCGGAGCCGTTCTCGCCGCGCAGCGCGACGCCGGCCGGGGCGAGGACGTCGTACGACACCCCGCAGTGCCGGCCGCAGTCGGTGTCCAGGATGAGCTTCGTGCCCTCGATCCGGTAGGTGGCGTCGTTCGGTTCGGGGCCGCGGTACTGCACCACCCGTTCGATCCGGACGTTCTGCACGGCTCCGGTGCGTACCACCACGTCTCCGGCGCCGGGGGAAATCTCGATCTCGGTGATCTTCACGTCCTCGGTGCGGTCGTAGGTGAGGCGCTGTTCGGCGAGGCCGTCGCAGCCGGCCAGGGCGATCAGGGCGACCAGGGCGAGCCCACCGGTCAGGGCGGTGGTCCGGGAAACGAGCATGGCCGAAGGCTATGGCCGCGGCGGCTCGCCGGACATCCGGGTCCGCCACCGACCCACCCCGATGCCGACCCTGAGAACGGTCTCAGGGTCGCCGATCGGGGAACGGTCGCCCGGACCTGGACGGCCCCGGACCGGGCGCCCGGCCGGATGCGCCGGCAGGGAACAATGGGCGGGTGCCCGGGTACCGCCGACAGCTCTACCGCGACGACGCGGTGGTGCTGCGCGTCCAGAAACTCGGCGAGTCCGACCGGATCATCACCCTGCTGACCCGCCGGCACGGTCGGCTGCGGGCGGTCGCCCGGGGGGTACGCCGGACCACCTCGCGGTTCGGTGCCCGGCTGGAGCCGTTCGGCCACATCGACCTCCAGATCGCCGGCGACCCAAAGGGCGAGCAGGGCAGCTCGCTGCACTCGATCAGCCAGGTGGAGGGGATCCGGCTCTACGGCAAGGCGTTCGTCGCCGACTATCCCCGCTACACGGCGGCGAGTGCGATCGCCGAGACGGCGGAGCGGCTCACCCCGGTCGAGCGGGAGCCGTCGCTGCGGCTGTTCCAGCTCACCCTGGGCGGGCTGCGTGCGCTGGCCGACGGGGAGCACGCCAGCACCCTGGTGCTGGACGCGTACCTGCTGCGCGGGATGGGGCTGGCCGGCTGGGCGCCCGCACTGGTCGCCTGCGCCGTCTGCGGTACGCCGGGCCGGCACGGCGCGTTCTCCGTACCCGCCGGGGGGTGTGTCTGCCCGGACTGCCGACCGCCCGGCGCCGCCCATCCGGCGCCGGCCACCCTCGACCTGATGGCCGCGCTCGCCTCCGGGGACTGGCCGACGGCGGACGCCGCCTCCTCGCCGCACCGCCGGGAGTGCAGCGGGCTGGTGGCGGCACACCTGCAATGGCATCTGGAGCGGGGGTTACGCTCGTTGCCGCTGGTCGACAGGGGCTCGACCGGCGAGCGTACGGAACGGGCGCGACACGCCCCGCGCCCCGACCCGGCGGACGTAGCGAAGGAAGCACAGTGATCCGAGCGATGACCAACCGAGCCCGTCGGAAGCCGGTGCCGCCGAACCCGCATCCGTCCGGGGCGCGGCCCCCGGCGCTGCCGGTCGAGGCGCTGCCCAAGCACGTGGCGGTGGTGATGGACGGCAACGGGCGCTGGGCCAAGCAGCGTGGACTGCCCCGGACCAAGGGTCACGAGCAGGGCGAGTACTCCCTCTTCGACACCATCGAGGGCGCGATCGAGCTCGGCATCCCGTACCTCTCGGCGTACGCCTTCTCGACGGAGAACTGGCGCCGCTCGCCGGACGAGGTGCGCTTCCTGATGGGCTTCAACCGGGAGGTCATCCGGCGCCGCCGGGACCAGTTGGTGGACCTCGGGGTCCGGGTGGTCTGGTCCGGCCGGGCCGGTCGGCTCTGGAAGAGCGTGATCTCGGAGTTGCAGACGGCCGAGGAGATGTCCCGGGGCAACTCGACGCTGACCCTCCAGTTCTGCGTCAACTACGGTGGGCAGGCCGAGATCGCCGACGCCGCCGCCGCGATCGCCCGGGACGTCGCGGCCGGCAAGGTCGACCCGAACAAGGTCAACGAGAAGATGATCTCGCGGTACCTCTACCACCCCGAGGTGCCGCCGGTCGACATGTTCCTCCGCCCCTCCGGCGAACAGCGCATCTCCAACTTCCTGCTCTGGCAGAGCGCGTACGCCGAACTGGTCTACCTGGACACTCTCTGGCCGGACTTCGACCGCCGCCACCTCTGGTACGCCTGCGAGCTGTACGCCCAGCGGGACCGCCGGTTCGGCGGCGCCCTGCCCAACCCGGTCGCGCCCGGGCCGGCGCACGGCTGACCGCCGGCGCGGTGAACCTGGCGCGACTTCGACCCGGAAAACGGGTGCGCCCAGGGGACCGCCCGGGTTATGGTCCAGGCATGCGGTACTGATGCCCCTTCATCCGAGCCCACCCGCCCGCCTGTCCCGCGCGGCGCGGGTGTGAGCGCTCCGGGCGTCCGTACCGTTCCGCCCTCTCCGGCGACCTGTCACCTGCCGGTGACACCTCTGCGAACGGACTCCCGGGATCCCCATCCCGCGCTGCTGCCGCCGTGCAAGCGGAGCGGTCCCGACCAGGAGGAGAGAACACCGTATGCCTGCCAAACGAAAGTCCAGGAAGACCACCGGCTCCACCGGATCCGGCTCCCCGACCCGGACCGGCCGGCCGGCCGACGAGTCCATCGAACTCGGTACCCCGATCGTGCTGCCGGGTGACGGCACCCCGGCGCCCCAGCGACCGGCGGCGCCGAAGGCCGGTCCGATCATCCGCAACGGCGGTCCGGGCGGGGTCGGACGCGGTCGGGGCGCCGGTTCGTCCCGCCGGTACGCCTTCCGGCGTAGCTGAGCCGGCCCGCGAGTCGACCCGCTCCCGGGCCGCCGTACGCGTGGGGCCGGCGCCTGCCGACCCCACGCGTACCCGCCGCCCGGCGTCTCCGGCTGGTACCCGGGGATCGCGCCCGGCGTCTCCGGCCGTTCTCCCCGGCCGCCCGGCTGCTGCGCGTCCCCGGTGGCGGGTGGCCGGCGGTTACCGGTGGTCCGCGCAGCAGGGAGTCGGGTCGGGTACCTCGAAGGGCCCGATCCGGTCGCCCGCGACCGGCGTGGTGACCAGGGTCAGCCGCCCGTCCAACCACTGTGGACGCACGAAGTCCCGGGTCTCGACCGGAGTGTCCGGGTCCGGCACCCCGCCGCCGAGCACGGTCACCCGCTCGATGGCGCTCACCTCGATCAGCTCGGCGACGGTGAGGGTGCCGACGAGCAGCTCGACACCGGGATAGCGCACCGCCCGGCCGGACCGCCGGGCGAGGTGCTCGGCGGCGCCGTGCCCGGCCGCCTCCCGCAGCTCGGGCGCGGTGACCGGCAGCTCCGGCAGCGCCGCACCGGGCAACCGCACACTGATCGTGACGTGCGGGTACGGCGTGGCCGTCAGGTGCGTGCAGGCGACCAGATCGGGACGGCCGAGCGGCCGAACGTACTCGCGCAGCCAGTGTTCGGCCTCCCGGTCGGTCCGGTGCCCCAGGCTGAGTCCGAGCACCGGGCCGGCCCCCGCGTCGGAGCCGGCCCGGGTGACGCCGGGGTGCCCGCCGGTCAACTCGGCAGCACCCAGATCGGGTTGGCGTAGAACCACAGGTCCTGCCACGGGTCGGCGGCCCCGACCACGTCGATCGCCGGTCCGTGCGGGTCCACGGCGGCGCCCATCAGGCCGGGCGCGCTGCGCCTGCCGTCGGTGCCGCGCAGCCGGACGTAGAACGGCTCGTCGACCCGGCCGAACGAGTAGGTGAACGAGACCCGTCCGGTGCCCTTGCCGACCTCGTACGACTTCACCACCTTGGCGGTCGGGGCGGTGAACGCGTCACGGTCGCGCACCGGGCCGGTGACCCGGCCCGTGATCACGTCGACCCGGGCCAGTACCGGCACGAACTGCGACCAGTTCGGTGTGTTCGCCAGGTCGATCTCGATGGTCAGCTCCACCGGGGTTCCGCGCCGGACCCGAAGCGTTCCGCCGAGCGGGGTGCCGGAGTCCTTCCGGCGGTCCCCGGCCACCCGGGCGCGTACGTCGAGACCGCTGATCAGGCCGCCGTGGTCCACCCACACCCGGCCGGAGCGCAGCCCGTCCATCACCGCGCGGTAGCTGAACGAGGTCGCCCCGACATGCGTCCGGCTGTACTGGCCCGGCCAGTAGTCACCGGCCTCGGTCAGCAGCGGCCCGTACACCGGGTCCGGGTAGCGGCCGTCGGCGTCGAAGTTCCCGCCCGGCCCGCGCTGCGAGGTGTCCAGGTAGTTGACGTGCGAGTCGGAGTTGGCGCTGATCCACCACGGCTTGCCCTCGGCGAGCAGGCTGTCCCAGAGCCCGCCGACGGTGGCGGTCATCCAGTCGAAGCCGCCCCAGGTGCGGTAGCTCTCCAGCGGGTAGCCGGGAAACGACGCGGCGGACGGGTTGTTGTCGTAGTAGCCCCGGGCCCGGCCGGCGGTCAACCTCGGCAGGCCGGCGGCCTGGTGCCCGGGGGCACCCTCCATCCCGATCGCCACGGTCGGGTCGGCGTCGCGCCAGCCCCGCACCTCGTGCGGCGAGTCGATGCCGCGCCGGGCCGGGTGGTTGGCGAGGAAGAGCGCACCCTCGACCCGGCGGCGCCGGACCGCCTCGCCGAGGAACTTGATGCCGGCGATCGCCAGCGCCTCGTTCGCCGGGGTCGAGTCGCCCGCGCCCTTCACGCTGCCGTCGAAGGCGTTCTCGAACTCCTTCAGCACCGCCACCTCGTTGCGCCCCGGCGCGACGAAGACGGTGGCGTGCTCGGCGGCCGGGATGTTCCACTCCAGGCCCTGGTAGATCAGCAGGTCCTTGAGCCGGCTCCGGGCGGCGACGATGTCCGGGTTGACCTTCTCCACGCCGATCTTCGCGTGCGCCACGCTGCCGTGGTCGGTGACGACCATCCAGTCCAACCCGTACGCCCGGGCGTGCCGGGCCTGGTCGATCACCCGGTACTGGGCGTCCGAGCTGTACTGCGTGTGGATGTGGTGGTCACCGGCGAGCCACTGGAAGCCGCCCTGCCGGTCCCGGTCGCCGCCGGGTCCGCCCTGGTCGCCGTGCGAGCCGTGCGCGTGGGCCAGTTCGGGGGTGGCCAGTACGGTCGCGGCGGCACCGGCGCCGAGCAGGCCCGCGTTGCGCAGGAAACCCCGCCGGGAGCGGTCGGCGGGCGACAGCTCCTCGTCCGGTACGCCCAGGTCCACGGCGGCGGGCAGCTCACCGCCGGTGCCGTGGTCGTGACCGTGGTGCTGCTCGTGGTGGTGGTGCGGATGGCCGTGGCCCATGAGATCGCTCTCTCTTCTCGATCCAGTGCAGGTGGCCTAATCTCGCCTGGCTCGGGAAACAACAGATGACCTGTTCAGGGCACCTGTGCAAACATGCTGACGCGGACATGGGTGGGCCGGTGGACCGGATCGACCGGGCGGGCCATTCCCGCCCGGCCTGCCGATGGAGCTGCTCCAATGTGATACTTACCCGACTTCCGGCGACGGGGGTGGCTGGTTTGCGGGGCGGTGGAGGTCGGGATGACGGGCGAGGCTGCCGGGGCGCGACCGCTCCGGCCCACCGATCCACGCCAACTCGGCCCGTGTGAGTTGGTCGGTCGGCTGGGCGAGGGCGGCATGGGCACCGTCTACCTGGCGCGGCTGTCCGGCGGGCGTACGGTCGCGGTCAAGGTGATCCGGCCGGACCTGGCGCACGACGCCGAGTTCCGGCGCCGGTTCCGGGGCGAGGTGAAGCGGGCCCGCCAGGTGCCACCGTTCTGCACCGCCGAGGTGCTCGACGCCGATCCCGACCACGACCCGCCCTACCTGGTCGTCGAGTACGTCGATGGCCCCAGCCTGTCCACCGTGGTCGCCGACCGTGGCCCGCTCACCCCGGGCAACCTCCACGGGCTGGCGATCGGGATGGCGACCGCGCTGACCGCGATCCACGGCGCCGGGGTGATCCACCGCGATCTCAAGCCGAGCAACGTGCTGCTGCCGCCGGGCAGCCCGAAGGTGATCGACTTCGGGATCGCCCGCGCGATGCACGGCACCGCCGCCGGCACCCGGACCGACCAGGTGATCGGCACGGTGGCGTACATGGCGCCGGAACGGTTCGAGTCGGCGACCAAGGGCGTACTCACCCCGGCCGCGGACGTCTTCGCCTGGGGCGCCGTGGTGGCGTACGCCGGCACCGGGCGCACCCCGTTCGCCGCCGGGACCCCGGCCGCCACCGCAGTACGGATCATGACCGAGGAACCCGATCTCGACGGGTTGACCGGACCCCTGCGCGAACTGGTCGAGCTGGCGCTGGCCAAGGAGCCGCACCGCCGGCCGGCCGCCCGTGACCTGCTGGAATGGCTGCTGGCCGGTGGACCGGGCCGGACCGGTCAGGCCGCCGAGACGCTGGTTGGGCAACCTGACCTGCTGGCCGCGGTCGAGCAGGCCCAGGCCGCCACCGACCAGCGCCCGCTGGCCGAGACCGCGCTGGTCGCAGGCCCGGCCACCGGGACGGCCATCGGGACGACGGCGAGTCCGCCCGGTACGACGGCGAGTCCGCCCGGTACGACGGCGAGTCCGCCCGGTACCCCGGACCGGTCCGCCGGCAAGCCGGACGGCCTGGTCGGGCAGGGCGGCTCGCGACCCGTCACCGCCGGGGTGGCTCCGGCGGCCGCGGTCGCGCCCGGGGTACCGGCCGGAACGGTCCGCCCGGCGCCGCCCGGACAGCCGGTGGTGCCCGCCCGGCCGGGCCGCCGGGGAGGTGGCCGGTGGGGCATCCTCGCCAGCGCGCTGTTCGCGCTGGTCGGGCTGGTCGGCGCGGGGGTCAGCGTCGGTTACGCCAGCGGGGTGTTGCCGCGGGGCGGGGACCGGGGAGCGGCCAGCCAAACGCCTCCGGGTCCGCTGGCCAACGCGGGGCCGGGGGCCACGATCGGTGGCCCGACCGCGCCGGCCGGTCCCACCCCGACCGATGCCGGCCCGTCCGCCGGGACGCCTCCGTCCGGCCGGGTGGTGGTGGCCGACCCGCTGACCAGGTCGGGCCGGTGGTTGCCGAGGACGGACGAGCGGCACCGGGTCGGGTGCGAGTTCGACGGCGGGCTGGTGGTGTCGAAGCAGAGCGACGGCCCGTACCGGTGCCCGGGGCCGCAGGAGACCTGGGCCGACGTACGGGTGGACGTCGACGTGACCCTGGTCGAGCCGAGCAGTTGCGCCGGGATCTGGTTCCGGTTCACCGACGCGCGGGGCGGTTACGTGCTGCGGGTCTGTGCCGACGGGTACCACCTGATGCAGCACGGGTCCGACACGGCGAGCGAGACCGGCGACTTCCCGTACCCGCCGGATCGGCGGCCGGACGGCCGGATCCGGGTCGGTGTGGTCGCCGACGGCGAGGAGCTGCGCTTCTATCAGGACGGCCGGCAGATCGGCTCGGCGCGGGACACTGCTCCGGTGGCCGGCCGGGTGGTGCTGGGCATCTTTTCCGATCCCGCCTCCGACCAGGGCCGGGAGCCGTCCCACCGGGTCGCCTTCGGAAACGTCGAGATCGCCACCCTGGACTGACTGGGCGCATGGCGGCGTCGGACCGCCACCGCGCCGTCGAAGCCGGCCGCTCAGCCGACCAGTGGGCGGAAGGTGCCGAGCGCGACGCTGACCGCGAGTGCTCCGCCGGCCAGCGCCGCCGCGCCGACGACCAGGGCGGCGTCGGCACCGGTGAACCGCTGCCGGCGCGCCGACGTACGCGGCGAGCCCGAGTCGAAGCCGCGGGCGTCCATCGCGGTGGCCAGCCGGGTACCCCGGCGTATCGCCCCGACCAGCAGGGCGAACGCGGTCGAGCCGAACAGCCGCAGCCGGGTCAGCGGATTCCGTCCGGCATCGATGCCCCGGGCCCGCCGGGCCAGGCTCAACATCCGCCACTCCAGCGCGAGCAGCGGCACCAGCCGGAACGCGGCCAGCGCCCCGATCGCGAACCGGGGCGGTGCCTTGACGTTCTGCACCAGCGCGTCGGTCAGGTCGGTGGGATCGGTGGTGGCGAAGACGAGTACCCCGGGCAGCGCCACCGCGATCACCCGTAGCGCCATGCCCAGCGCGGTGACCAGTACTCCGCTGGTGACCTCCACCGGCCCGGCCTGCCACAGCAGGCTGCCGGTCCGCTCGGCGGCGAAGAGCACCAGGGTGCAGAGGATGCCCAGCGCGCTGAGCAGCAGTGGCCAGGCCCGCCGGGCCAGTGCCGCGTACCGGAGGCCGAAGAGCGGCACCACGGCGAGCTCGAACCCGATCGCCACCGCCGGGGCCACCGGGTCCACCGTGGCGATCAGCGCGACGGAGACGACCAGCGCGGCGGCGACCTTGGCCACCGGGTTGCGCCGGGCCAGCGGTGCGTCGGGGGCGGCGATCGGCTGGTACGGAATCATCCGGCCCGCCCCGCCGATCCGGTGCCGGCCCGATCCACCGGCTGCCCGGCCCCGTCGCCGCCGAGCCGGATCGTCCGGTCGGCCAGCGCGGCGACGAAGTCGGCGTCGTGGGTGACGGTGACGATGCCGTGCCCGCCGTCCCGCAGCCCGGCGAGCAGGTCGACCAGTTCGAGCCAGGTACGCCGGTCCTGGCCGAAGGTCGGCTCGTCCAGCACCAGCAGCCGGGGCGCGGTGGCCAGCGCCGTCGCCACGCTCAGCCGCCGTGCCTGGCCACCGGAGAGGGTGTACGGGTTGGCCGCCGCCAACCGGTCCAGCCGGAGCCGGACCAGCAGCTCGTCCACCACCGACCGGACCGCCGCCTCGGGCTGGCCGGTCCGGCGCGGCCCGAGCGCCAGCTCCTCGAAGACCGTGCTCCGGACGAACTGGTGCTCCGGGTCCTGGAAGACCGAGCCGATCCGGCCGGCCAGCACCGGCGCCCGCCACCGGTGCGGTGCGGTGCCGGCGTGCCGGCCGGCCAGTGCCGGGGAAGCCGACAGCCGGCCGGTGCCGGGCCGGAGCAGCCCGCCGAGCAGCAGCGCCAGCGTGGACTTGCCGGCACCGTTGGGACCGAGCACGGCGAGCGCCTCGCCGGCGCGTACCCGCAGGTCGGTGCTTGCCAGCCGGGGCGGCAGGCCGAGCCGGTCGGCGGTGAGCAACACGTCACCGGGGCCGGTCGCGCCCCGGCGCGGTGCCGGCGGCGGCCCCGGCACCCAGACCCCGGCGGCGGCCAGCGCCGCACCGTGCGCCGCGAAGACCTCCGCCGGGCGGCCGTCGGCCCGTACCCCGGCACCCGGTTCGAGCACCACCACCCGGTCGACCAGCGGCAGCGCCTCCGACACCCGGTGCTCGACCAGGATCAGGGTGGTGTCGTCGTCGACCGCCGCCCGGACCGCGCCCCGGACCAGGGCCGCGCCGGCCGGGTCCAGGTTGGCGGTCGGCTCGTCGAGCAGCAGCAGTCCGGGCCGCAGCGCCAGCACCCCGGCCAGGGCGAGCCGCTGCTGCTCGCCGCCGGAGAGCGCGGCGGTGGACCGGTCCAGGCCGTACGGGAAGCCGACCCGGGCCAGTGCCTCGGTGACCCGGGGCCAGATCTCCTCGGGGGGAACACCTCGATTCTCCAGGCCGAACGCCACGTCGTCGCCGGCCCGGGCCATCACGAGCTGCGTCTGCGGGTCCTGGAAGACGATGCCGACCCGCTCCCGGGCCTTGCGCGGATCGAGCCCGTCGATCTCGACGGTGCCCTCCTGCTCGCCGGAGTCCTCGGCGAGCAGCCCGGCCAGCGCCGCCAGCAGGGTGCTCTTGCCGGCACCGGAGGCGCCGAGCAGGAGTACCCGCTCGCCGTGCCCGATCCGCAGGTCGATGTCGCGGACCGCCCAGGCCCGTCGGCCGGCGTGCCGCCAGCCGAAGCCGCGCAGCCGTACCTCGCTCACGACGACACCACCGGGTCCGCGCCGCTCACACGGCGGTACGCTCGCGGCCGGCGGGGAACCGGTCCAGCGCGCCGGTCTGGGCCAGCGCCCGGGTGAGCGCCCAGCCGCCGGCACCGGCGAGCACCGCCGAGCTGAGCACGGTGAACAGGAAGACCGGCAGCCGGAACGAGTCGAAGTCGTACTCGGAGTAGTAGCGGACCTGGTCGAAGATCGCGGCGGCGAGACCGGCCAGCAGGCCGGAGCCGATCGCCACCGGCAGCCGGAACGAGCGGTACCCGACGGCGAGGAACGCCGCCTCCGCGCCGACGCCCTGGGCGAGCCCCTGCAGGATCGCGACCGTGCCCCACTGGCTGCCCAGCAACACCGAGACGAAGGCGGCGAGGAACTCGCAGTACAGTGCCGCACCCGGCTTGCGGATCACCAGGCCACCGAGCACTCCCGGCACCAGCCAGATGCCGTAGATGACCGCCTGGGCCGGCGGGAAGAACGTGAACGCACCCTCGGTGGCGCTCCACACCAGGTTCCAGGCCCAGAAGATGACCCCGAACGCGACCGCGATGACCGAGGCGACGACGATGTCGACGGTGCGCCATCTGGTGGTGGTGGACGGACTCATGAGCGTGCCTCCCAGTCGCGTGGCACACCAGGCAAGACGCACGCCGCAACCCGGGACGGCCCGGACTGCGGCGCGGCTGGAGACTCGACCGAACTCCCTGCGCTGGCATTACCCAGATCAGGTTCGAGGGTCTGCGGGTGTGTCACCCGCACTCTCAGCGCTGTGCGCTCCCCTGTCGGATGTGCTGTTGTTGCGCAGACGGTACACCGGATGCCGCTGCGCCGACAGCGGTGGAGCCGGTGGATGTGGTGGTGCCCACGATGTCACGGGATAGGGTGGATGGCCCAGATCAACATCTCGAAGGGACGCGTGCGGCGTGACACTCAGCCCCGAGGGCTATCTCGACGTGGTCACCGAGACGATCGGGCGGGTGGCGGCCGCCGCCCGGGACGGCGTACGCCGGGCGGCCGACCTGGTCACCGACGCGCTCCGGGCCGGCGGAGTGGTGCAGGCGTTCGGCACCGGCCACTCCGAGGCGCTGGCCATGGAGATCGCCGGCCGGGCCGGCGGACTGGTCCCGACGAACCGGATCGCGCTGCGCGACCTGGTGTTGCGCGGTGGCGAGCCGGTCGACATCCTCGGCCCCACCCTGGAACGGGACCCGACCGTGGCCCGCCGACTCTACGAGCTGACCCCGATCGACCCCCGGGACGTCTTCGTGATCGCCTCGAACTCCGGGGTGAACGGCACCATCGTCGAGTTCGCGTCGCTGGTCAAGGAGCACGGCCACGGGCTGATCGCGATCACCTCGCAGCAGCACTCGGCCCGGGTGGCGTCCCGGCACCCGTCCGGACGCAAGCTGAGCGATCTCGCCGACGTGGTGCTCGACAACGGCGCCCCGTACGGCGACGCGACGCTGCCGCTGCCCAGCGGCGGTGCGGTCGGCGCGGTGTCGTCGATCACCGCTGCGCTGCTCGCCCAGCAGGTCGTGGTGGAGGTGGTCCGCCGGCTGGTCGCGGCGGGCGAGACCGCCCCGGTCTACCTCTCGGCCAACATTCCGGACAGCGACGAGCACAACAACACCCTGGAGGCCCGGTACGCCGGCCGGATCCGCCGGGGCGGCTGACCCCCGGGTACCGCAGACCTCCGGCGCCGCCCGGTTTGCCACCGGTACTGCCGCCGCGTCCGCTGTCGAGGCTTCCTCGCGTTTCACGTACGGCCGGTTCGGGCACACTGCTGCGAACTTCGACCGGAACGGGAGGTGGCCCACGTGGCCGTCGAGACGGAGAAGCAGCGTTGGCAGCGCAACTTCGCCGACCTGTTGCAGGAGCTGCGGGTGGCGCAGACCGGGGTGCAGATCCTGTTCGCCTTCCTGCTCACCCTGCCTTTCAGCAACGGCTTTCCGCGAGCCACCACGTTCCAGAAGGACACCTACGTCGTCGCGCTGCTGTCGGCGGCGGCCGCCACCGCGTTGATCATCTCGCCGGTCGCCTTCCACCGGGCGCTCTTCCGGCAGGGGCGCAAGCCGGAACTGGTCCGGTTCGCGCACGGCATGGCGACCGGCGGGCTGGCCTTCATGCTGGTCTCGATGGTCAGCTCGGTGCTGCTGATCACCGACTTCCTGCTGCCCCGAGCGGTCGCGTTCGTACTCAGCGCGCTGACCGGGGCCTGGTTCCTGACCTTCTGGGCCGTGCTGCCGTTCCTGCGCCGCAACTGGGGCGAGGCCGACGAGGACGACGACGAGACGCCGGCCGCCGCCCGCCCCGACGCGGTCGACTGAGCACACCCCGCCAGGCTGGGGGATGTCGCTCTGTGTAATCCATACTGGACAGTATATATGCTCATTTGATCAGTCCGTCTACTGTGGCTGATCGGAGGAAACGCACCAGCTAGTCGCCACATTTTTGATCATTGGCATCTTCGCCCGGGCGGGTCGCCCCCTACACCGAGGCCCTTGACGGAGAGTTATATCCGGAACGACAACTACGGACCGCGAGAGGCGAGGATGAGCGAGGTTCTGGGGGGACTGTCGACCGGGAGTTCGGTGGCAGTGCTGGTGGGCCTGATCGGGGGGTTGGGGCTGCTGGTTCGGGGCTTTCTGCGGCACCGCAGCCGGGTGCAGGCGGAGCGGGAGTGGTCGGCGCGGACCCGGGCCCGCACCATGGGCCTGATCCGGCTGGCCGGCGGCCGCTCCGCCGACGTACGGATCGACGAGCGGGACCGCGACGGGCACCGGGTCGTGGAGCTGCGGGGTCTTCGTCGAACAGACGGGGGCGAGGCGGCATGAGCGAGCGCAGCGAGCGAATCAGTCAGCTCAGTGTGATTGAGCCTCATGACGGCACGGAGCGCAGCGGAGTGCCGGCATGAGCGAGCGCAGCGAGCGAATCAGTCAGCTCAGTGTGATTGAGCCTCATGACGGCACGGAGCGCAGCGGAGTGACGGCATGAGGAGCGGGGACAACGCAGTGGTGCGGGCCGAGTCGGCCGCCCGGTTGGGGGACCGGGGCCAGGCCGACTCCGAGGTGAGCTTCGAGGCGTTCTGCCAGCGGAACTTCGTGCTGGTCGAGCGCTTCCTGCTCGCCCAGTCCGCGGACCGGGGGCTGGTCGAGGACGCCGTACAGGAGGCGTTCATCACCGCCCGGGACAAGTGGGAGCAGATCCGGGACTACCAGAAGCCGCTGGCCTGGATGTACAAGACCGCCCGGTACAAGCTGCTGGTGCTGCAACGGCGCCGCCGGCAGGACGTGACGGTCAGTCTGGAGGAGGTACCGCCGGAGCGGCTCGCCGAACCGGCCGACCCGGCGGAGGCCCGGGAGCTGCTGCGCGGCTGGTTGCCGAGGCTGCCGCCCCGCCAGGCCGAGGTATTCGTACTGGCGCTGGACGGCTGGTCCGACCACGAGATCGCGGCCATCCTCGGCATCGCGTACAACACGGTGCGGACGTACCGGCAGGAGGCTCGGCACCGGTTGAAGGAACTCGCCCAGCAGGCGGGCTTCGAGACGCCGTCCGGGAGGGATCGGGGATGAACCTGGACGAGATCCTGTCGTTGGCCTCGGACCGGACGTGCAGCGAGTTGGAACGGGCCCGAGCACGCCGGGCCACCCGCCGGGTGCAGCAGGAATATCAGCGGGCGCTCTCCGAGGGCCGCGACCTGACCGGCGACATCGAGGTACGGGATCCGCTGACCGCCGACACCGACGAGGCGGCCCGGATCACCCGGGCGGCGCAGTTGGCCAAGCTCGGCACCGTGACCTGGATCCGGGCCAGCGGAGAGCTGACCTGGTCGGACGAGATGTCCCTGATCCTCGGCTATCCGCCCGGCACGCTGCGGCACTCGGTCGCGGCGCTGGCCCGGCTGGTCCACCCCGACGACGTCGACGGGGTACGCCGGGTGGTCGAGTCGGTGTGGCGGGACCGTACCGTCCGGGAGACGACCTGCCGGGTGATCCGCCCGGACCGGGTCACCCGGTACGTGCACTGCTACCTGGAATACATCGTCGACGGGGAGAACCGGCCGCACGGCATCATCGCCACCGCCCGGGACATCACCGAACTCGAACTCGCCCGCCAGGAGCAGGCCCGGCTGGCCCGCCGTCGCGAGACGGTGCAGGCGGAGCTGGCCGGCCGGGACCCGGTCACCGGGCTCTTCCACCGGGCCAGGTTCGCCGACGAGATCGACACCGCCCAGCGGGGCGGGCCGGGCGTGTTGCTGGTGGTGGCCGTCGAGCCGGTCGGCCCGGCGCTCGACCCGGACGCCGATGTCGACGGCGAGCCCGGCGGTGCCGACGAGCAGGAGCGGCTGGCGGTGGCGGTCGCCCAGGTCGTCCGCCGGGTAGCCCGCCGCTCCGACGTCTGCGGGCTGACCGGTCCGAACGAGTTCGGGGTACTGATGCAGCGGACCACGCTGAGTTCGGCCACCGCGCTCGCCGAGGTCATCATCGACGGCATCCGGTCCCAGTCCTTCGTGCTGGGCCGGACCCGACTGGTCGACGCCTGGGGCGGCCTGGTCCGCTACCAGGGCCGGGACGGCAGCCGCGGCGTCGACCTGATCGTGGACGCGGAGACGGCCTGGCGCCGGGCCCGGGCCACCGGCGTCGCCCGGGTCGCCCTGGACCAGCCGGCGGCCGAGGACGAGCGCCGGGAGCTGTGCCGGAGCCGGGTACGGGCGACGGTGGCGGAGAACCGGTTCACCCTCTACACCCAGCCGATCCTCGACCTGCGGCTCAACCAGATCACCCGGCAGGAGATCCTGCTCCGGGTGGTCAACGACGGCGGGCAGGCGCACTCCGCCTCGACCCTGCTCGGCGACGCGGAGCGGCTGGACGAGATCCTGCCGATCGACCGGTGGGTGATCGACCGCACCATCGAGCTGATCGCCCGCGGCCCGCGTACCTCGCACTACCAGGTGAACCTCTCCGGGCGTTCGCTCGGCGACCCGCACCTGCTGGAGCGGGTACAGCAGCGGCTCCAGCAGTACGACGTCGATCCCGGCCAGATCACCTTCGAGATCACCGAGACGGCGCGGATCGGCAACCTGACCGAGGCGCACAACTTCGCGTACGGGATCCGCCAGCTCGGCTGCCAGCTCGCCCTCGACGACTTCGGGTCCGGGCACGTTCCGTTCGCCTTCCTTACCTACTTCCCGGTGGACCTGGTGAAGGTGGGTGGCGAGTTCATCGCCGGCATCGAGCACTCGGTGGCGAACCGGGGCATCGTGCGGTCGATCGTCGAGATGTGCCGCGCGTTGGGGATCCGGACCGCTGCCGAGCACGTGGAGGACGAGGCCACCATGAATCTGCTCCGCGACTACGGGGTGGACTTCGCCCAGGGGTACCTGGTCGGCAAGCCCAAGCCGGTGACCAGCCCGGCGCGTACGCCGGTGGCGCCGGCCGAGCCGGAGGTCGATCCGGAGCGGGAACTGCGGGCCGCCACCGGATAGCCGGACGGACCGCCGGTCGGTCGGTGCGGGGCAGCCCGGCACCGGGCCGACCGGCGGTCCATGCAACGTCCCGGGTGCGGTGACCGTCATTAAGGGGCGTGGAAGCCCGAGCAAGGCCGCTACCGGCGGTCGACAGACCGATCGCGCGACGGGTCCGGAGCGGTCCGGGCGGGTGGGAGTGGCTGGCCGCGACGGCCGTCCTGTTGGTCGTGCTGGCGGTCGCCAGCCTCACCGCCGGCTGCGGTGCCGATCCGGCACGCCGGCCCCCGGCCGGCCAGGGCGCCCGGCTGACCGCGAGCGGTCCGGCCCACCGGCCGGCAACACTCGACCTGGCTCTGCTCCAACCCAGCGGGTTGGGCACGGGATGGCGGCAGAGTCCGCACCCGCCGGAGCAGCCGCCGTGGCCGTGGCTCCAGGCCGACTGCCCGGCGTACCGGGAGGGGGACTACCCCGCCCAGCGGCACCGGACCGGCGCCGTGCAGCGCCGCTACCGGCACGAGCCGTCCGAGCTGGTCGCGACGCAGGTCGTCGAGGCGTACGAGCCGGGCTGGGCGGTGCGGGCCCTCGACGACGTACGCCGGGTCGTCACGACCTGCTCCCGGTACGACGCCTACGGCGCCAGCATCTCGTTCAGGCTGCTCGACATTTCGCTCCCACCCGCGGACGGGCTGGTGGTGCAGGGGCGGATCGACTCTCCCGGAGCACCCGCCCGGTCCACGCTGCTGGTGGCGGTACGCCACGACGACCGGCTCTCGACACTGAACGTTCCGGGTCCGGTGGACCGGGCCACCGCGTACACGGTGGTGAAGAAGTTGGCGGACCTCCTTGGCTAGCCGGCGCGGGCCGAGGCGCCGGGAGCTGCTCGCCGCCACCGCCGCCGCACTGCTCGGTACGGGTGCGGCCGGCACCGGGCTGGCGTACCGGTGGGCGGGTTCGGCGGATGCCGGCGCGCGGCCCGGGGCGGCGGCCAGCCCGGCCCGACCGACGCCCAGCCCGACCCCGGACTACCCAGCGCTGGCGCGTACCCGGATCGAGCGCCACCTGCGCGGAGTCGGCGGCCGGGTCACCCTGGCGGTGCGGGACCGAATCACCGGTCTGGCGGTCACCGCCGGCACCCGGCGGTACCAGACCGCCAGCATCGTCAAGGTCGACATCCTGGCCGCGCTGCTGCTGCGCCGCCAGGACCAGGGGCGCAAGCTCAGCGCGAACGAGCGCCAACTGGCCCGGTCGATGATCGTGGTCAGCGACAATGCCGCGGCGAGCAGCCTCTACGCCACGATCGGCTACCGGACCGGACTGACCGCCGCGAACCGGACTCTCGGACTGCGCCAGACGACGCCCAACTCCAGTTGGGGGATGACCACGACCACGGCGGCCGATCAGCTCCGGCTGCTGATCGCGGTCACCGACCCGGCCGGTCCGCTCAGCGATGGCAGCCGGGACGTCCTGCTCGGGCTGATGGCTCAGGTGGACAAGGAGCAGGACTGGGGGATCACCGCCGCCGCCGGTCGGGCGAGCACCGCCAGCTACGTCAAGAACGGCTGGACCACGGTCGACGCCGACAACGGGCGGTGGCTGGCGAACAGCATCGGCCGGATCGTCGAGCCGGGCCGGGACTGGCTGATCGCCGTACTCTCCGACCACCACTCGACCCGGCAGAAGGGGATCGCGGCGGTGGAGAAGGCCGCGAAGTACGCGCTGACCGAGCTGCGCGGGATCCCGCCGGCCGGTGGGTCGGCACACTGAGGCCGGTATCCATTTACTGCATCACGCGATGGCAATGTGGACGATCGGACCGGCGGGTCGCCGCCGTCAGGCCGGGTCGGCTCGCCGGTTCGACCGAAGGTTGCCGATGCCCACGTCGAGCGCGGCCTCCAGGTGCGTGATCCGGCCGGTCGCGAGCATCACCACGACACCGCCCTGGATGCCGGCGAGTAGGGCAGCGGACGTCTGTTCGGCATCGAGGCCGGGATCGACCTCGCCGATCTCCTGCATGTGCCGGATTCCCGCGCTGATCTCCGCCTGCCAGGCGCGGAGGAGTTCGGTGACCACGGCCCGGGCGCCGGGGGTGCTCCGGCCGAGGTGCGCGACGAGGCCGTTGAGCGGGCAGTCCATTCCCTGGCCGAGATAGCGGGCCACCACCCGGTCCCGCCACGCCCACCACGCCGGCCAGGAGGTGAGGTCGCCGAGCTGCGGCTGCTGGTCGGTGAGTACCCGGTCGGCCTCGTAGCGGGCGACGGCCAACAGCAACTCGTCCTTGCCGTCCGGGAAGTAGTGGAAGAGCTGGCTCTTGCTGGTGCCGGTCCGGGCCCGTACGTCGTCGAGGGTGGTCGCGGCGACGCCACGCTCCCGGATCTCGGCCGCCGCGCCCTCGATGATGCGTTGCCGGGTGGCGGTGCCTTTCTGGGTTAATGTCCGATTCATGCCTATCCGATCCTCTGGACTATCTGGTCCACTCTATTCGGGGTCGAGGCGCGTTCTTTGGACTTGCCGGTCCAATTTTTTCGAAGCAGGGTTGTGCACATGAACGACTACTACCTGCTCGGCCGGTCCGGGCTGCGGGTGAGCCGGCTGGCGCTGGGCACGATGAACTTCGGCACCTCCGGCTTCCATGCCGCATACGGCAAAACCAAGGCGGAGGCCGAGCCGATTCTCCGGGGCTATCTGGAAGCCGGCGGCAACTTCGTCGACACCGCGGACTTCTACACGGCGGGGGAGAGCGAGCGCATCCTCGGCACGTTGATCGCCGCCGCCGGAGTGCGGGACAAGGTCGTGCTGACCAGCAAGTTCACCAACAGCATCGATCCGGCGGACCCGAACGCCAGCGGCAACGGCCGCAAACACATCGTCCGGGCCCTGGAGGCGACGCTGCGCCGGCTCAACACCGACTATCTCGATCTCTATCTGCTGCACACCTGGGACCGGATCACCCCGGTCGAGGAGGTGGTGCGTACCTTCGACGACCTGGTCCGTGCCGGCAAGATCCGCTACGCCGGCCTCTCCGACGTCCCCGCCTGGTACGCCGCCCGCGCACAGAGCCTCGCCGAGGCGCACTCGCTGAACCCGATGATCAGCCTCCAGTTGCCGTACTCGCTGATCGCCCGGGGGATCGAGCCGGAGTTCGTACCGATGGCCCAGTCGCTCGGGCTGGGGCTCACCGCGTGGAGCCCGATCGGCGGCGGGCTGCTCACCGGCAAGTACCGGCGGATGGGTGACGGCGTGACCGGCGAGGGCCGGCTCGGCGCGCCCGGCGGGCACCAGCGGCCGATCGACGAGCGGGAGTGGCAGGTCATCGAGGTGCTGGCGGGGGTGGCGGCCGAGCTGGGCCGGAGCATGGCCCAGGTGGCGATCAACTGGGTGGCCACCCAACCCGGTGTCGGGTCGGCGATCATCGGCGCGAGCAGCCCGGAACAGTTGGCGAGCAACCTGGCCGCACTCGACTTCGAGATCCCGGCGGAGGCGCGGCGCCGGCTCGACGAGGCCAGCGCGGTCCCGCTGGCGGGGCCCTACTCGATGTTCACCCCGGAATACCAGTCCTGGATCGTCAACCCCGGGCTGGGCATCGGCGACAAGCCCGCTGGCTACGCCCCGCCGGTGTGGAACGGCGCCGCCCAGCCGGTCGGCTGACGCCCGTTGTCCGTCCGGTCCGCTGTGGTCACCTGGACATCAGATGCGTTACGGCAGCCTCCTAGCGCATCTGGTGTCCAGGTCGGCGCAGGCGCGGCGGCTGCCGGGGGTCAGTGGGTGCTGACGGTGTGGACGAAGGTGCGCCAGGCGTCGGTCGTGAAGGTGAGGACGGGGCCCTGGCGGTCCTTGCTGTCGCGGACGTGTACGGCGTCGGGGAGGTTGTCGGCCACCTCGACACAGGTGTCACCGCCGTTGGAGGAGCGGGTGGAGGTGCGCCACTGGGCGTTGCTCAGGTCCATGTCTTCGCCGCTTCCTTGAGCAGGTCGAGGGAGTGCGGGCGCGGCAACGCCTCGCTGCGGACGCATTCCCACGCCTCTTGCAGGCTATCAATCTCGTCGGGCAGCGTGACGATCTGACCACGGAGCTGATTGTCCAGATAGCCGAGCCAACTGTTGCCCTCCAGCGCGGCCAGCACGAACGGCCCGGCCAGCCCGGCGTACATGCCGATGCCGTTCGGCACGACCAGCAGGTCGACGTTCGGCAACTCGGCCCACCGCGCTCACCAGCTAGTTGGAGAAGTTGATCCGCCTGCCGAACTGGTCCTGGGACAGGCCGGCGGTGACCCGCATCCGGCGGAGCTGCGCCCGGATGAACTCGATGAGCGGTGCCTCGACCGGTCGCTCGCCCTGTTGGCCGTCGCGGGCCTGGCCATCCTGTTCGTCCATGATCCCCCCTCGCCGCCCCGGCGCCACTCCGCAGGCGCCGGTAGCTCCCTCGGCTGATTCCTGGGCGCACCGTAGTGGCTACTGACCGGACAGTGAAGGTTCCTGGTGGCACCTGTGGCGAGATGCTGGACGTCTCTGGAATGGGGCCGCGCCGACGGCACGTCGAGGTGCCCGGGGGCGTGGGTGCACAGGCGGGGCAGCTCGACAGTCTCGCCACCGCACACCGATGCCGCCGGGCGGCCGGTCCGCTGCCGGCGGCGGAGATGTGGACATCCGCATATTCAGTGCTACCGACGGGTAACAAAACCGAGTAGCGTGGACGGTGTATTCGGCCGCAGCACGTCAGGGGGTTGCCCGCTCCGCTGCACGGAGTGATGAGCGCGGTTACCTCCTTGGCGCCGTACTCGATCGAGGGGGGTTGCCGTGACCACCACAGAGCAGAACAGGCCGGCGGCGGGCGGGTCGGACGGAGTCGGGCCGCTGCCGAAGGAGGCCGGGCAGGTCTCCGAGCGGGAGGCCCGGCAGGTCGCCGAGGCTGCCCGGGAGACGGAGTGGGGCAAGCCGAGCTTCGGCAAGGAACTCTTCCTCGGCCGGCTCCGGCTGGACCTGATCGACCCGTGGCCGCAGCCCGATCCCGATCCCGAGCGCGCCGCCCAGGCGCAGGAGTTCCTCGACCGGCTCGACAGCTACGTCCGGTCCGAGGTGGACGGCGCGGCGATCGAGCGGGACGCCCGGATCCCCGACGAGGTGTTCGCCGGGCTCGCTCGGCTCGGCACCTTCGGAATGAAGATCGACCAGAAGTACGGCGGCCTCGGGCTGAGCAACCTGCACTACTGCCGGGCGTTGACGCTGGCCGGCTCGGTCAGCCCGGCGATCGGCGCGCTGCTCTCGGCGCACCAGTCGATCGGGGTGCCGCAGCCGCTGAAGCTCTTCGGCACCGACGAGCAGAAGCAGCGCTTCCTGCCCCGGCTGGCCGCTGGCGAGGTGTCGGCGTTCCTGCTGACCGAGCCGGATGTCGGCTCCGACCCGGCAAGGCTGGCCACCACCGCCGAGCCGACCGAGGACGGCACCGGTTACCGGCTCAACGGCGTCAAGCTGTGGGCCACCAACGGGACGGTGGCGAGCCTGCTGGTGGTGATGGCCCGGGTGCCGGCCTCCGAGGGGCGGCGCGGCGGGATCACCGCGTTCGTCGTCGAGGCGGACTCGCCCGGGATCACCGTCGAGCGGCGTAACGCCTTCCTCGGGCTGCGCGGCCTGGAGAACAGCCTGACCCGGTTCTCCGACGTCCTCGTACCCGCCGAGAACGTCATCGGCGGCGAGGGGCGCGGCCTGAAGATCGCGCTGACCACCCTGAACACCGGCCGGCTCTCGCTGCCGGCGATGTGCGTCGGCGCCGGCAAGTGGTCGCTGAACGTGGCCCGGGAGTGGGCCGCCGAGCGGGTGCAGTGGGGCCGGCCGGTCGGCGGGCACGAGGCGGTGGCGAGCAAGCTCGCCTTCATCGCCGCCACCACCTACGGCATGGAGACCATGCTCGACCTCTGTTGCCTGCTCGCCGACGACGACACGAACGACATCCGGATCGAGGCCGCGCTGGTCAAGCTCTACGCCAGCGAGATGGCCTGGAAGATCGCCGACGAACTGGTGCAGATCCGGGGCGGGCGCGGCTACGAGACGGCCGAGTCGCTGACCGCCCGGGGCGAGCGCCCGGCGGCCGCCGAGCAGATCCTCCGCGACCTGCGGATCAACCGGATCTTCGAGGGTTCGACCGAGATCATGCACCTGCTGATTGCCCGGGAGGCGGTCGACGCCCACCTCTCGGTGGCCGGCGACATCATCGATCCCGACGCCGAACTGGGCCGGAAGGTCCGGGCCGGAGCCAGGGCGGGCGCGTTCTACGCCAGGTGGCTGCCGACCCTCGCGGTCGGTCGCGGCCAGAACCCCGGCGGGTACGCCGAGTACGGCCCTCTCGCCGGTCATCTGCGGTACGTCGAGCGGTCGTCCCGCAAACTGGCCCGGTCGACGTTCCTGGCGATGTCCCGCTGGCAGGGAAAACTGGAGCACAAGCAGGGCTTCCTCGGCCGGATCGTGGACATCGGGGCCGAACTGTTCGCGATGTCGGCGGTCTGCGTACGGGCGAACGCCGAACGGGAGACCCGGCCCGAGGGCGTGGAACTGGCCGACCTGTTCTGCCGGCAGGCCAAGGTGCGGATCGCGGCACTGTTCCGGGCACTGTGGGAGAACACCGACTCGGTCGACACGGCGGCGGCGAAGCGGATCCTCGCCGGCCGGTACGCGTTCCTGGAAGAGGGTGTGGTCACTCCGCCGGCCGACCTGCCCTGGGTCGCCCCCTGGCAGCCCGGCCCGTCGACCGCCGAGGACGTACGACGCCGGATTCCGAAGCCGGGCGGCGAGTGAGTCAGTACAGCCAGGACTCCTTGGGGGCGGTGAGCGGGGCGAGGGTCTCCCACAGTTCGTCGGGGATCTGCCAGGTGGCGAGTCGGGCGGTCTCGGCGATCCGCTCCGGGCGGGACACTCCGACGATGGTGGAGGTGATCCGGGGGTCGCGCAGCGAGAACTGGAGTGCCGCCGCCGCGAGCGGTACGCCGTACGCCGCGCACGCCGCCTCCATCGCCCGGATCCGGTCCAGCGTCGCGGCGTCGGCCTGCCGGTAGGCGTACTTGGTGAACCGGGCCGGACCCTTGGCCAGGATGCCGCTGCCGAAGGGGGCGGCGTTCACCACGCCGACGCCGAGCGAGACCGCCTCGTCGATCAGGTCACCGGCCGAGCGGTCCACCAGGGTCCAGCGGTTGTGCGTGATCAGTGCCGCGAAGTGCCCGGTACGCAGGTATTGGGCCATCAGCTCCACCGGGCCACCGGCCACCCCGAGGTGCTCGATCACGCCCTCGCGCTGCAATTCGAGTAGTACCTCGACCGGGCCGCCCGGCGTCATGCCGGCCTCGAAACTGATGTGCTCGGGGTCGTGCAGATAGACCAGCGGCAGCCGATCCAGGCCGAGCCGCTCCAGGCTGCCCTCGGCGGAGCGGCGCATCTGGTCGCCGGAGAAGTCGCGGGTGGTGAAGTCCCGGTCGACCTTGGTGGCCAGCACGAAGCCCTCCGGCACCCCGCCGATCCGGCACAGCGCGGCACCGATGCGCCGCTCGCTCTCCCCGTCGCTGTAGCCGGCGGCGGTGTCCAGGAAGTTGAACGGGCCGGTCAGCGCGGCGAGCGCGGTCTCGGTGCCGCGTTCCGCGCTGACGTCGTACCCGAAGAGGCCCGGCATGCTGCCCAGCGGGCCGCTGCCGATGCAGACCGGGGTGACGTGCAGCCCGGTGCGGCCCAGCGGGCGGCGGGGAAGAACGTCACGGGATTGCTGTTCTCCGTACACGGGAATCCTCGACTTGCGGCATCGGTGGTAGGTCGGCGTGGTGTGGCGGCAGCCCGCGCCGCCGGTTGGTACCCAGCTCTACTGTGGAGGCCACGTTAACCCCTTGCCGTAGCTGGGCCGAGCCGTCAGGGTAGGCCATCCGGTACGCGATGGGGCTCACCAGCGAGGTTCACCGGCACCCGTCAGGTCAGAGGGAGTTGTTTTGTCCCAAGAGAATTCCTACCCTGCCGGCCGGGCGCCGGCAACGGGCGTGTCCACACCCGCAGTGCAGGCTCGGCGCCTCCGGCCCAACCGGCTCCGCTGGGTCGGCGTCGGGGTCGCCCTCGGACTCGTCGTCGGCGCAGCCCCGGTGACGGCCGATCCCGCCCTGGCCGCTGGCCAGGCCAGTTCGACCCGGAACGCCCGGCCCGGCGCACCTACTGCACTACAGGTGGCCGACTTCGCGTGCCCCGCGTCCGGTGTGGTGCCCATCGGCACGATGACCCCGACGTTCTCGGCGGTCTACCCGGACGCCGATTCCACCCAGAGCCTCACCGGCCACTACGAGTGGATCGAGGTCCCGGCCGGCGGCATCGGCACCGTGACGGCCACGTACCCGGCACGGCGGACACCGCCGCCGCCGGCTTCCGCCCCGGCCGACGGGCGGGGCCGCACGGCCGCGATCAGTGGGCTGACCGCCGACAGCACGTACGCGTTCCGGGTCAAGGCAGTGGACTCGGGTTCACCTCCGCGCTGGAGCCCCTGGTCGAAGTGGTGCCAGTTCACCCCGGATGTCAGCGTTCCCCGAGTGACTGTCACCCCGGTGACCGCGCCGATCGGGCCGGGGCAGCCGGTGACGTTCCGCATCGAGTCAGCGGACGATGACGTCAGGGAGTTCCGGTACGGCTGGACAGATCCTCCGAGGACCGTCGTGGCTCCGAGCGGTACGAACCCGACGATTGCCACGGTGACCCTGGTACCGCCGACGTTCGGTCTCAACATCCTGTATGTCGCGGCCGTCGACGCCGCGTTCAACGAGGGGCGGGGGAGTGTCGAGCTGACCGTCCCCCGGCCCGCTCCGGCGGTCGCCCGGTGGGGGTTGGAGATCTATCCAGGTGTCAACGAGGAACAGGCACTTGCCGACTGGTCGGCCGCCCCGGCGGACACGCCGTTGACGGCGACTGACCTGACCTGGGCGCCCGACACCCGGATGATCGGTGCGCGAAGCGCGTCGTTCGACGGATCGAGTTCGCAGGCCGTCACCACCGAGGCCGTGCTTGACACCACCGGGTCGTACAGCGTGGCGGCCTGGGTCCGCCCGGGTGTGCTGCCGACTACTGACTCGGATGTGGCGACTCAGGAGGGCACCGACGCGGGGGCCTTCGCGCTCGGGATCCGCCACCTGGGTAGCCCGCCGGCGCCGTACTGGGCCTTCACTGTGCAGGAGGGCGTCGAAGAGTCCGGCGCCACCCGGACAGCGGCCGCCCCGGCATCGGTCAGCGCGGCCGACCTGAGCCGCTGGACTCATCTGGCCGGCGTGTACGACAGGACGGCCGGCAAGCTCCGGCTGTACGTCGACGGCGTCATGGTTGCCGAAGTGGATCGTACGGCCACGCCGTGGGCCGCGACCGGCCGCTTCGCCGTCGGTCGCGGGTTCTCCGGCGGCGCTCCGGCCAACTGGTGGAACGGCGGCATCGCCGACCTGCGGGTCTACGGTCGCGCCCTGCTCGACCACGAGTTCCTCGGCCAGCTCGCCAGCGACCCGGGCTCGGGCGGATTCGACGAACCGGGGCTGTTGGCCCCGCTTCCGGTCGGGCAGTGGGATTTCAGCGCCGCCGTTCCCTGCTACGAGCCGGGCCCGGACCCGGGCCTCTGCCAGGCACCCGATGGTGGTTCGTTCGGTCGCCGCCTGGCCCTGAGCCAGGGCGTGATGGTCGATTACGGGCCGCTGGGCAACGGACTGGTGTTGAACGACGCCTGGGAGTTCGACCCGGACGACCCACGATACGAAACGCTGCGGACCGTCGAGTACGGCACTTCCCAGGCCAACGTCGGTGATGAGATGGGCTCCAACTGGCAGGACAGCCCGGTACTACGTACCGATGACTCGTTCACCGTGTCGGTCTGGGGTCGCGTCGACGAGACCGGCTCCCGCGACCAGGCCCTCGTCTCCCAGTCCGGCGTGCACGAGTCGGCCTTCCGGCTGGGCTACGAGGCCAGCAGCGGAAAGTGGTCTTTCGTGGTGACCGCCGAGGACGGAATGTCGGCGGCACAGGTCGGGGCACGGTCGCCGGCTTCGGCGACGGCCCACGACTGGGTCCATCTGGTCGGGGTCTACGACGCCGGTCGCCGGCAGATCCGGCTGTATGTCGACGGTGAGCAGGTCGGGGAGACGGCGTTGCCGTGGCGGCCAATGCCCAGCGGCGGGGCGTTGCAGCTGGGCCGTGCGCTCCGAGACGGCGGGTTCGCCGACTACTGGTACGGCGGAGTCGACGAGCTGCGGGTGTTTCAGGGGGCAACGGCCGCCCCGTGGGTCCGGGATCTCCACGACAAGCAGGCGCTGCGAGTCGGACTGAACTGATCCGGTCGACGGCGCGGGATCGCGTCGAGCTGCCGACGGTGTCCACGTAGGCGGGGCATCAGCGGCGGCTCGGCGCGCCGCGCAGCCCGAGCGCCCGCAGCTCCAGCGCCGCCAGCGCGTCCACCGCCTCGGCGTCACCCCGCCGCCACGCCTGCGCCACGTCCGGGTCGATCCGGGTCAGCTTCCGGATCGGCTGGTTCGCCAGCGCCCGCAACGCCAACAGGTCCCGCCCGGCCGGCGCGGACCGCAACGCCCGGGCCGCACCGGCCCGCCGCATCCACCTGACCCGCAACGGCAGCCAGCCCAACAGCACCACCCCGAGCGGAAACACCAGCAGGGTCAGCGACAACGCCAACGCCAGCTCCCCGACCAACTCCTGCTGGTCGCGCCCGGCGTCCGCCATCGCCCGGGCCGCCCCGGCGGCCTTCTCGAACGGGGAGGTCAGCTCGTCACCCACCACCGGCACCCGGCCGATCTTGCCACCGGCATCGGCCAGGTTGTCGGCCAGTCCACCGCCGGCCCCCTCCAGCTTCTGTCCGGGTACGGCGAGCTTCTGCACCAGGTCGTGCAACCACATCGCGGCCCGGATCCAAAGGTAGATCCAGGCGACGACGAGCAGATCGGTGAGGAGTTGACGGGCGGCGGTCGGAACCCGATCGGCATAGAACTTCATGCCGGTCAGCGTGGCGTACGTCAGCGAGCCGCGCACTCCGGGCAGGTGCCGAAGATCTCCAGGGTGTGGCTGACGTCCCTGAACCCGTGCTTGTTGGCGACCCGGTCGGCCCAGCTCTCCACGGCCGGCCCCTCCACCTCGACCGTACGGCCGCAGGCCCGGCAGACCAGGTGGTGGTGGTGCCCCTCGCTGCACCGCCGGTAGAGGTGCTCGCCGCCCGGCGGGCGCATCACGTCGATCTCGCCCGCGTCGGCGAGCCCTTGCAGGGTGCGATAGACGGTGGTCAGCCCGACGCGCTCGCCCCGGCTGCGCAGCATCGCGTGCAGGTCCTGGGCGCTGTGGAAGCCTTCGACTTCACCGAGCAGTGCGCTGACCGCGCTGCGCTGTCGGGTGTTGCGTACTGCCGCGCCGCTCTCCGCCGCTGCCATCTCGCCCTCCTCGCGTCGTCTCAGGTGCCTCCCGGACGTCCCCGTCAGGTGGCTTCCCCCGAATGGCTCACCGCGTCCGCCACGATATGCGCGATGTGCTCGTCGACCAAGGTATAGGCGATTTCCCGACCGCGTCGCGAGCCGCGTACCACCCCGGCTCCGCGGAGCACCCGCAGGTGTTGGGAGACGAGCGGCTGTGGTGCGCCGAGGCTTTCCACCAGCTCGTGCACACATCGTTCGCCGTGCGCGAGTTCGCTGACGATGGCGAGCCGGATCGGTGCCGCGAGCGCTCGTAGCAGCTCACCGGCGCCCGTATAGGCCTCGTAGGCGTTTGTGCTCGTCACCCTGTAACGGTAACCGTTGTTAACGGCGTACCGCCGTTCGGTGCGCGGTTCCAAGGTCAACGGGTACCGGCTTGGCCGGCGGCGCCGGGTCCGGGACGGTCCCCCGGGCGGCGTCGAGCACCACGTCGCAGGGCTCGACCTGCGGCTCCGGCCCGGGCACGGCGCGCCGCCGGGCTAGCGCCCGGCGTATCGCCACCCCCACCGACACCACCAGGAACAGCCCGATCGCCAGGATCACGATGGTGGCCCCGAGCGCGGTGTTGGCGGTGCCGGCCAGCCACACCCCGGAGCCGGAGGCCAGCAGCCCCAGCCCCATCGCGGCGAGCATGGTGCCGAGGAAGCCCCGGGTGAAGAGCTGCGCGGTGGCCACCGGCACCACCATCAGGGCGCTGATCAGCAGCAGCCCGACCGCCCGCATCGCGATGGTCACGGTCACCGCCGTGGTCACCGCGAGCAGTATGTTCAGCGCCCGGACCGGCAGCCCGGAGACCCGGGCGTACTCCTCGTCGTGGCAGATCGCGAAGAGCGCCGGGCGCAGTGCGACCATGGTCACCAGGACCACCGTCGCGAGGGCCACGATCACCACCAGATCCTGCGGCGACGTCGTGGTCAGCGAGCCGAAGAGGTACGCCATCAGGTTGGCGTTGCTCCGGCTTCCGGAGAGCCCGACCAGCATCACGCCACCGGCGATGCCGCCGTAGAAGAGCATCGCCAGGGCGACGTCACCGGAGGTCCGGCCGCGTTCCCGGATCAGTTCGATGGCGACCGCGGCGACCGCCGCCACGATCACCGCCGTCAGTACCGGGGACTGGTTGAGCAGCAGCCCGACCCCGACCCCGGTCAGCGCGACGTGCCCGACCCCGTCGCCGATCAGCGACATCCGGCGCTGCACCAGATAGATGCCGAGCGCCGGGGCGGTCAGCCCGATGACCAGCGCCCCGACCAGGGCCCTGATCATGAAGTCGTACTGGAAAAGGCTCACGGCCGACTGCCCCACATCCCTGTCGACTCCTCCGGCGCGTGCGGGTGGACGTGCTCGTGTCCGGGCGCCGCGTGGTGCCCGGCCGGCTCCGGCACCGCGCCGTCGTGCGCGATCGTTCCCTCGTGCACGACCACCGCCCGGGTGATCACCCCGGCCAGGGGCCCGAGTTCGTGCGCGACCAGCAGCACCGTCCCGCCGTCGGCGACGAACCCGCGCAGCGCCTCGGCGAAGGCGTCCTGGCTGGCCGAGTCGACCCCGGCGGTCGGCTCGTCGAGGACCAGCAGCTCCGGCCCGCCGGCCAGCGCCCGGGCGATCAGAGTGCGCTGCTGCTGGCCGCCGGAGAGGGTGGCCACCGGGTCGCCGGCCCGGTCGGCGAGGCCGACCGCCGCCAGCGCCTCGGCCACCGCCGCCCGGTCGGCCCTCCCCGGCGGCCGGAACACACCCCGCCGGGCCAGCCGTCCGGAGGCGACGACCTCGGCCACGGTGGCCGGTACGCCGCTGCCGGCGCCCATCCGCTGCGGCACGTACCCGATCCGGGCCCACTGCCGGAACCGGCGCTGCGGGGTGCCGAACAGGGTGACCGCACCGGCGGCCAGCGGAACCAGGCCGAGGATGGCCCGGATCAGGGTGGACTTGCCGGAGCCGTTGGCGCCGAGCACGGCGACCACCTCGCCGGGGTTCACCCGCAGGGAGACGCCGCGGAGCACGGGGCGGTCGTCGTAGGCGACCACCCCGTGCTCCACGGTGACGACTGAACCTTTTTCAACCTCCCCTTGCGGTTCCACGGACCGCGAGGTCGGACGCGGTGTGTGAGCGCCGCGCGGTTCAGGTTGAGAAAGGTTCACAGGTTCGGTCATGGGCATCCCAGTGCGGTCTTCAGGGCCCCGAGGTTGCTGCGCATCACCGAAAGGTAGTCCCCGGTACTGCCGGGTTGCAGGCCCTCGATCGGATCGAGTACGGCGGTCTTCGCCCCGACCTCCCGGGCGATCGTCTCGGCGACCTTCGGGCTGACCAGGGTCTCGAAGAAGATCGTGGTGGTCTTGTGCTCCCGGGCCTCGGCGGCCACCTCCGCCAGCCGCTGCGGAGCCGGCTCGTCCTCCGGGGTCAGGCCGGAGATGCCGATCTGCTCCAGTTGGTAGCGCTCCGCCAGGTAGGCGAACGCGGTGTGGCTGGTCACCAGTTCCCGCCGCTGGCAGGTCTTCAGGCCCTGGGCGTACTCGGAATCGAGGGCCTCCAGCTCGGTACGGAGCGCCTTCGCCCGGCCGGTGTAGTCGGCGGCCCGGTTCGGGTCGACCGCGCCCAGCCGCTCGGCCAGCTTGTCGGCGATCCCGGCCAGCCGGGTCGGGTCCAGCCAGACGTGCGGGTCCTTGCCGTTCGACCCCTCCGCGTGCTCCTCCTCGGCAGCCGGCTCCTCGGTCGCGTGGTCCGCGCCCTCGCCCTCGTGCTCCCCCTCGCCCTCGTGCTCGTGCTCGCCGGCGGTCGCGGCCAGCAGCGGCTGCACCGTGGCGACGTCGAAGGCCCGGTCGCCGGCCTGCTGCTGCACCGCCTCGTCCACGCTCGGCTGGAAGCCGGCGAGGTAGACGACCAGTTCCGCGTCGGTGACCTGGCCCACCTGGCCGGGGTTGAGTTCCAGGTCGTGCGGCTCGGCGCCGGGCTTGGCGAGGTTGGTCACCCGGACGGCGTCCCCGCCGACCCGCTCGGTGACGAACTGGAGGGGATAGAAGGCGGCGACGACGTCGACCCGGTCGGGGTCGGCGCCGCTGCCGTCGTCACCACAGGCGGCGGCGCCGGCCAGCGCGAGCAGGCCGGTGGCGGCGAGGGCGACGGTACGGAGGGCGGAGCGGATCACCATGCCGTCCACTCTCCGCGACAATGAGAATGATTGTCAAAAACGCATGCTTGCATGAAACCGCTTCATGCGCTCGGCCGGAGGCGTGGGAACGTCACGGGGTGGGCGATCATCCGAGGATCTTCATCGACGCGGCGCCGACCAGCAGGGTCAGGATCACCAGCCGGAGGGTACGGGTCGCCGGGCTCTGCACCGGCCAGGTGGTCACCAGCAGCGCGGCCAGCCCGGCGGCGAGCGCCAGCAGCAGCGCGCCGCCGACGATCCCCGGCGCGAAGAGGCCGACCAGCACCAGCACCAGTGCGGCGAGGAACACGCCCGTGGGGTTGACCCGGGCCAGGCGGGTCAGCAGAACGCTCTGCGTACGCTGCATCCCACAGACTCTACGAGATCTCGGTGCCCCGGCCGGTGAGCTGTTGCCAGCGACACCCCAGCTCGCCGGGGCGGCGGCCGACGGCAGGAGGCGTACGTGCTCGTGACGAACCGGTTCGTGGTGGCGGAGGAGAACGCCGAAACCTTCCCGGAACGGGCCCACGCCGCGCTGGCCGCCCTCGCCGCCCGGCCGGGATACCGCCGGGGGCAACTGCTGCGGGCCCTCGATGACCCCCGGCACTGGTGCCTAATCACCGAGTGGGAGTCGGTCGGCACCTACCGGCGGGCCCTCGGCGCCTTCGACGTCAAGGTCAACGCCACCCCGTTGCTCGCCGAGTCGCTCGACGAGCCGTCCGCGTACGAGACGCTGGCCAGCGCCGAACCGGACGGTCAGGTCGAAGTCACCCCAAGTGACCGGGCCGCTGACTCCGGCCGGTGATGACCCGGGCACTACCCTTTCCCCATGACCGTTCCCGGACCGCCCGGCGGGCCGTCGTCCCCACCCGAGTCCGTCCGGGCTGACGACCCGGCCCCACCCGGTGGACCCGTGCCGCCGCCCGGCCCGCCACCGCCGCCCGGGTACGGGCAACCGGGACCACCGGTGCCTTCCGGCGGCTACGGAACGCCTTCCGGCGGCTACGGAACGCCTTCCGGCGGCTACGGAACGCCTCCCGGATACGGGACGCCTCCCGTGGGGTACGGGACGCAGCCGGGTGGGTTCGGTCCGGTGCCGGGTGGGTTCGGTCCGGTGCCGCCGAGCGTGCCGGCGCCGCCACCGGGCCCCGGCGTCGAGCCGGTGTTCGCCGCGCCGCCCAGCGAGGGGCGCGGTGCGCGGTTGTGGCTCGGGCTCGGGGTGGCCGCCCTCGCCGTCGTACTCTTCTGCGGCGGTGGCGGAGCGGCGCTGGTCGGCCTGCTGATCTCCGGCTCCCAGGCGTTGAACGAGCAGGCCAGGACGGTGGTCACCGACTACTTCGACGCGGTCGAGGACGGGGACTTCGGCAAGGCGTACGACCTGCTCTGCGAATCCGCCCAGCAGCGGGAGTCGCCGGCCGAGTTCGAACGCCGGGTCGGTGCCGAGCCGGAGATCGCCTCGTTCCGGATCGGCGACGTGTCGTTGACCAGCGAGCTGAGCGTGCCGGTGGACGTGACCTATGCCAGCGGGGGGCAGGACAACCTCGAGGCCCTGCTGGACCAGGACCAGACCACCGGAGGATTGCGGGTCTGCGACATCAGGTGACCCGTGGACGGTCCGCCGGGCGGCGGCGGTACGGCCGCCGAGGTGGAGTAATCTGCTGGCCTTGAACGTCCCGAAGATGTCCCCGCCGGCCGCCAGCCGGTGTAGGAGGTAACCATGCCAGCCGACCGTATCGACGCCGTCGTCAGTCTCGCGAAGCGTCGAGGCTTCGTCTTCCCCTCCAGCGAGATCTACGGAGGCACCCGGTCGGCCTGGGATTACGGCCCGCTCGGCGTCGAGCTGAAGGAGAACGTCCGGCGCCAGTGGTGGCGGACCATGGTGCAGCAGCGGGACGACATCGTCGGCCTGGACTCGGCGGTGATCCTCGCCCGGGACGTCTGGGCCGCCTCCGGCCACCTGGACGCCTTCGTCGACCCGCTGACCGAGTGCCAGTCCTGCCACAAGCGGTTCCGGGCCGACCACCTCGAAGAGGCGTACGCGGAGAAGCACGGCCACCCGCCGGCCTCGCTGGCCGAGCTGAACTGCCCGAACTGCGGCAACAAGGGCACCTTCACCGAGCCTCGGATGTTCAACGGCCTGATGAAGACCTACCTCGGCCCGGTGGAGAGCGAGGAGGGCCTGCACTACCTTCGGCCGGAGACCGCACAGGGCATCTTCGTCAACTACAACAACGTGGCCGCCTCGGCCCGGAAGAAGCCGCCGTTCGGCATCGCCCAGGTCGGTAAGTCGTTCCGCAACGAGATCACCCCGGGCAACTTCATCTTCCGGACCCGCGAATTCGAGCAGATGGAGATGGAGTTCTTCGTCGAGCCGGGCACCGACGAGGAATGGCACGAGTACTGGCTGCGGGAGCGCTGGAACTGGTATATCGACCTTGGCCTCTCCGAGGAGAACCTGCGGTTCTACGAGCACCCGCAGGAGAAGCTCTCGCACTACTCGAAGCGGACCGTGGACATCGAATACCGCTTCCGGTTCGGTGGCACCGAGTTTTCCGAGCTGGAGGGCATCGCCAACCGCACCGACTTCGACCTCTCCACGCACAGCAAGCACTCCGGCGTCGACCTGTCGTACTTCGACCAGGAGAAGCAGCAGCGCTGGGTGCCGTACGTGATCGAGCCGGCCGCCGGGCTGACCCGGGCGGTGCTCGCCTTCCTGCTGGAGGCGTACGACGAGGACGAGGCACCGAACACCAAGGGCAGCGTCGACAAGCGGACCGTGCTCCGCTTCGACCCGCGGCTCTCCCCGGTGAAGGTGGCCGTGCTGCCGCTCTCCCGCAACCCCTCGCTCTCCCCGAAGGCGAAGGACCTGGCCGCCGCGCTGCGCAAGCGCTGGGTGGTCGAGTTCGACGACTCGCAGGCGATCGGCCGCCGCTACCGCCGGCAGGACGAGATCGGTACCCCGTTCTGCGTCACCGTCGACTTCGAGACCCTGGACGACAACGCCGTGACGGTTCGTGAGCGGGACAGCATGTCCCAGGAGCGGATCTCCATCGACCAGGTGGAGCGGTACCTCGTCGAGCGCCTGCCCGGCTGCTGACGGCGACGTCCGTCCGGCCGCCACGGCTGATCGCGGAAGTCCGGACGGACGTGCCATGCTCGAACGCGTGACCCTGACCGACCTGGCGCCACCGGCCGCTGCCCGCCCGCTGCACCTGGGCGGGCACCCGGTGTGGCCGCCGGTCGTGCTCGCCCCGATGGCCGGGATCACGAATGTCGCCTTCCGGCGCCTCTGCCGGGAACAGGGCGGCGGCCTCTACGTCTGCGAGATGGTCACCACCCGCGCGCTGGTCGAGCGGAACCCGAAGACCCTGCGGATGGTGGCGTTCGGCGGTGACGAGCGGCCGCGCAGTCTCCAGCTCTACGGGATCGACCCGGAGGTGACCGCAGCGGCGGTCCGGATGGTGGTCGAGGAGGATCTGGCCGACCACGTCGACCTCAACTTCGGCTGCCCGGTGCCGAAGGTCACCCGCAAGGGCGGTGGGGCGGCGCTGCCGTGGCGCCGCCGGCTCTTCGCCCGGATCGTCCGGGCGGCGGTCGAGGCAGCCGCCCCGGCCGGCGTGCCGGTGACGGTCAAGATGCGCAAGGGCATCGACGACGACCACCTGACGTACGTGGAGGCAGGGCTGGCCGCCCAGGAGGCCGGGGTGGCGGCGGTCGCCCTGCACGGGCGTACGGCCGCGCAGCGGTATTCCGGTACGGCGGACTGGGACGCGATCGGCACGCTGAAGCAGGCGCTGGACGTGCCGGTGCTGGGCAACGGCGACATCTGGGAGGCCGACGACGCGCTCCGGATGGTGGCGCACACCGGGGCGGACGGTGTGGTGGTCGGCCGCGGCTGCCTCGGCCGGCCCTGGCTCTTCGCGGATCTGGCGGCGGCTTTCGACGGCCGCCCCGGACGCCGGCTGCCGGTCCTCGGCGAGGTCGCCGCGACCATGCGCCGGCACGCCGAACTGCTGGTCGACTGGTTCGCCGGGGGCGACCGGCCGGACACCGCCGATCGGGACGGCTGCGTCGACTTCCGTAAGCACGTCGCCTGGTATCTCAAGGGTTTCCCGGTCGGCGGCGAGCTGCGCCGGGCCCTGGCGATGGTGAGCGGCCTGGCCGAACTCGACGACCTGCTCGGCAAGCTCGACCCGGCCGAGCCTTTCCCGCTGGAGACGCTCGGCCAGCCCCGGGGCCGGACCAACTCGCCCGGCAAGGTCTTCCTGCCGGACGGCTGGCTGGCCGACCGGGACAGCGCCGAGGTGCCGGCCGGCGCCGAACTCGCCGACTCCGGCGGTTGAGCCGCGCCGACTCCGGCGGTTGGGCCGCGCCGACTCCGGCGGTTGGGCCGCGCCGCCCGGAGCCGTACCGGGCCGCGCCCGCCGGGCGCGGCCACGGCCCGGTCAGGCGATCGGTACCGGTCGGTCGTCGGCGGGCGGCGGGCCGCTCCCGGGCGCCGGGTCGGCCGACGTACCGGCGGCGCCCGCCGTCGATTCCGCGGACCGGGGCTCGGGTACGACCGGGCTGCCCGCCCACGGCACCTCCGGCGAGCGGTGGAAGGTGATCCCGGCCGTGCTCCACCGCACGCCCTGACCGGCCAGCCGCAGCCGGAAGTCCGCCCAGTTCCGGGCCTGCGCCGGTGACCAGCCCAGCTCGGCGATGGCCGGCAGCCGGGGGAAGGTCATGAACTCGATGTCGCCGATCGTCCGGATCGTCTCCGTCCAGAGCGGCGCCTCCACCCCGAGCACCGCGTCGGCCGGCACCCCGGCCAGATAGTCGCCGGGATCCCAGTCGTACGCCGCGCGGACCTCGACCAGCCCGGCCCAGTCCTTGCCCAGCGGGGTCGCCGCCGAGTACTTCATGTCGAGGTAGCTGCGGTTGCCGGGGGAGAGCAGCAGCTTCGCGCCGTCCCGGACCGCGGCGGCCACCACCGGGTCCTCGGTCGAGGTGCCCCAGTACTGGACGACCCGCCCGGCGCTGTGCTCCGCGACGGCGAGCTGGTGCCAGCCGAGCACCCGCTTGCCGTGCCCGGTGACGATCCGCTGGACCCGGTTCATGAACCGGGTGTAGTCGGCCCGGCCGAGGGTGAACGCCTCGTCGCCGCCGACGTGCAGGTAGCGGCCCGGGGTGAGCGCGGCGATCTCGCCGAGCACGTCGTCGACGAACTGGTACGTCCGCTCGTTGTCGACGGCGACCGCGCTGAACCCGACGTCGGTGCCGGTGTACTCCGGCGGTGCGACACCGTCCGGGGCGAGTTCCCCGTACGCGTTCAGTGCCGCGTTGGTGTGCCCGGGCAGGTCGACCTCGGGTACCACGGTGATGTGCCGGGCGGCCGCGTACGCGACGATCTCGGCGTACTGCTCCTTGGTGTAGTAGCCGCCGGGGCCGCCGTCCACCTCGGTGGACCCGCCCACGCTGGCCAGCCGCGGCCAGGAGTCGACGGCGATCCGCCAGCCCTGGTCGTCGGTGAGGTGCAGGTGCAGGTGGTTGAGCTTGTATCGGGCCAGGTGGTCGATGAAGCGCAGCACGTGCGGTACGGCGAAGAAGTGCCGGGCCACGTCGAGCATCGCGCCCCGGTAGCCGAACCGGGGGTGGTCGTCGATCGTGCCACCGGGGATCGCCCACGGGCCAGGCTGCCGCCGGGCGGACTCGATCTTCGGTGGCAGCAACTGCCGGAGCGTCTGCACCCCGTAGAAGAGCCCGGCCGCGGTGCGGGCCCGGACCACCACGCCGGAGGCGGTGATCTCCAGCCGGTAGCCCTCGGCGGAACCGCCGCCGGTCGCCGGCCTGCCGAGCCGGCCCGACGGGGCCTCGTCGCCGGTCAGCAGCAGGGAGATCCCGCCCGGCACCTCGGTCTGGCCGGCGGTGATCACTGGCAGCGGATAGCCGGTGGGGCGGCGCAGCAGCTCGGCAAGGTGCCGGCCGACCGCGCTCGCCTCGGGGCTGGGGGTGGTCCGGATCGTCGTGCCGGGGGTCAGGATGAACTCGACCCCGGCGGCCGGCTCGACCCGGGCCGGGGCGGGCAGCACGTCGGTGAGCCGGGGCGGGGTGTCGCCGGTGGTCGCGAGGGTGGACCGGGACTGGAAGGTGATAGGTCGCACGGCAGATCTCTCCGGGGGGAGCCGCAGGTGATTTCCGGGCAAATCTCATGAAACGTACGTTCGAAATGGCCGCGTGTCAAGGGTTGGTCACCCTGTGGTACGAGCCCTTCTTCCGTACCTGTCGACCTAGCCCAACGCCGGGGCAATCTCGGTTTCTTCCGGCGTCCCCGCTCGCTAGTCTGTGCGGTCGGTGGGACGGGTAGCGCAGAGGTGGTCGCGCCGCCCTGCTCAGGCGGAGGACACCGGTTCGAATCCGGTCAGGTCCCCCCGGTTCGGATGGGCAGTAGCGCAGAGGTGGTCGCGCCGCCTTACCGAGGCGGAGGACGTCGGTTCGAATCCGTCCTGCCCATCCGGCGAACAGAGCTGCCCGTCCGGGTGAACGGGGACGGGGGACGGATGGACGGCGACCGGATCGAGGACGCGCTCGAGGTGCTCGCCGCCGTACGCGCGCTGCCGCTGGACGACCCGGTCCGGCAGCGGGTGCAGCGCGCGGTCGACGGACTGGTCAAGGACGGGCAGCGGCAGCGCCGGGCGGACCGGCGGCGACGTACCGCCGCGGCCGACCGGGCCGTGCTGGCCGGCGCCGCGACCGCCGCACCCGAGCGTGCCGACGGCGTACCGGTGGCCGCTCCGCCCGCCGAGCGGTCGGCACCGGGGCAGACCCGCCGGGACCGGCGCTGCTACGCCTGCCGCGCCCGCTACCGCACCGTCGACGCCCGATACCACGCGCTTTGTCCCGACTGCGCCGACCTGCACCGTCGGCACCGGGACGCCCGGACCGACCTGACCGGCCGGACCGCCGTGGTCACCGGTGGTCGGGTCAAGATCGGGTTTCAGTTGGCGTTGAAGCTGCTCCGCGACGGTGCCGACGTGACGGTGGTCACCCGGTTTCCGGCCGATGCCGCCCGGCGGTACGCCGCCGAGCCGGACGCCGGCGACTGGCGCTCGGCGCTGCGCGTCGTCGGGGCGGACCTGCGGGATCCGCGCCAGGTGCTGGACCTGGCGCAGCGGCTGGTCGACCGCCATCCCCGGCTCGACATCCTGGTCAACAACGCGGCGCAGACCGTGCGGCGGCCGGACTGGGCGTACCAGCCGCTGGTGGCGGCGGAGGCGCTGGCCGCCCGGGATCCGGTCGGGCGGTTCGCCGTCGAGTCGGTGTCGGGCTACCGGCCAGGTCGGGTGCTGCCGGGCTGGAACGCCGCCATCACCGGCCCGGGCGGGCCTGGCGTGCCCGGCCCGGAGGAGACCGGTGTGCCCGGTGCGGACCAGACCGGCGTGATCGGCCCGGACGGGACCGGCGTCACCGGTGCGGCCGTGCCGGAGCGTACCGACCCGACCGGGGCGCTGCTGGACCCGGCCGCCCGCAACTCCTGGACGGCCCGGCTCGGCGAGATCGACCCGGTGGAGCTGCTGGAGGTCCAGCTCGTCAACGTCGTCGCGCCGTTCCTGCTGGTCGATCGGTTGCGCGCGGCCCTGACCGCTCCCGGCCCGGGCCGGCGGTACGTGGTCAACGTCACCGGTCGGGAGGGCTGGTTCGCCGGCGGTGGCGGCCCGGCGGGGCATCCGCACACCGCCGTGACGAAGGCGGCGCTGAACATGTTGACCAGGGTCGGCGCGGCGGACCTGGCCCGGCACGACGTGCACATGTGCGGGGTCGACACCGGCTGGGTCACCGACGAGAACCCGGCTCCGGTCCGGGCCCGCCGGGCGGCCACCGGCTGGCGGCCGCCGCTGGACGTGGTGGACGCGGCGGCCCGGATCTACCACCCGGTCGTCCGGGGCGAGGCGGGTTCGCCGGTGCACGGTGTGCTGTTGAAGAACTTCGCCGTGGTGCCGTGGTGATCGCCGCCGCCGCCGTTCGGCACGGCCCGGCTGACTGATCTTGCTCGTGGGACCGTTCCCACACAACCTCGCGAACACGTACAGCCTTCGCAACTGTGCGGATTGTCACCGAACGGTCCCAACCTGCCCGTCGGTCGCTTAGCCTTCGCCCACCAGTAGCCGGCGGTTTTCCGCTGGTACGGGCAACCGTCCCCTGGGTACGTACAGAGCGGCTAAACCTTCGTTCAGTGTCGAACGGCGCACGTGGGAGGGTCCGTTGACAGCGCAGCAGACGGCGGGACACAAGTACGTTTACGACTTCACCGAGGGCAACAAGGACCTGAAGGACCTGCTCGGTGGCAAGGGCGCGAACCTGGCCGAGATGACCAACCTCGGGCTGCCGGTTCCGCCGGGGTTCACCATCAGCACCGAGGCCTGCAAGGCGTACCTGAGCACCGGGAGCCAGCCCGCCGGGCTGGCCGACGAGATCGACGCGCACCTGTCCGCGCTGGAAGCCGGGATGGGCAAGCGGCTGGGTGATCCGGCCGATCCGCTGCTGGTCTCGGTCCGCTCCGGGGCCAAGTTCTCCATGCCCGGGATGATGGAGACGGTGCTGAACGTCGGGCTCAACGACGCGAGCGTGACCGGCCTGGCCGCCCAGGCCGGCGGCAACGAGCGGTTCGCCTGGGACTCCTACCGGCGGCTCATCCAGATGTTCGGCAAGACGGTCTGCGACGTGCCGGGCGAGGACTTCGCGCACGCCCTCGACGACGCCAAGCGGGCCAAGGGTACCGAGAACGACCTGGACCTCGACGCGGCCGACCTGCGGGCGCTGGTGGACGCGTACAAGAGGATCTTCCGTAAGCACACCGGCCGGGAGTTCCCGCAACAGCCCCGGGAACAGCTCGAACTCGCCATCAACGCGGTCTTCCAGTCGTGGAACGCCGAGCGGGCCGTGCTCTACCGCCGGCAGGAGCGGATCCCGGCCGACCTGGGCACCGCGGTCAACGTCGTGGCGATGGTCTTCGGCAACCTCGGGCCGGACTCCGGCACCGGGGTGGCGTTCACCCGCGACCCGGCCAGCGGCGCCCAGGGCATCTACGGCGACTACCTGGCCAACGCCCAGGGCGAGGACGTGGTGGCCGGGATCCGCAACACCGTACCGCTGCAACAGCTCGAAGAGCTGAACAAGCCGGCGTACGACGAACTGCTGGCGATCATGGCCCGGCTGGAGGGGCACTACCGCGACCTCTGCGACATCGAGTTCACCATCGAGCGCGGCAAGCTGTGGATGTTGCAGACCCGGGTCGGCAAGCGCACCGCCGCCGCCGCGTTCGTGATCGCCGCCCAACTCGTCGACGAGGGCCTGATCGACCTGGACGAGGCGCTGCACCGGGTCAACGGCGCCCAGCTCGCCCAGCTCATGTTCCCCCGGTTCAAGCTCGACGCCGACCCGACCCCGCTGGCCCAGGGCATCGGCGCCTCGCCGGGCGCCGCCGTCGGAAAGGTGGTCTTCGAGGGGCGGCGGGCGGTCGAGCTGGCCGACGCCGGCGAGGACGTCATCCTGGTCCGCCGGGAGACCAACCCGGACGACCTGCCCGGCATGATCGCCTCGCGCGGCATCCTCACCTCGCGCGGCGGCAAGACCAGTCACGCCGCCGTGGTCGCCCGGGGGATGGGCAAGACCTGCGTCTGCGGCGCCGACGCGCTCGACGTCGACGTCCGGCAACGGAAGCTCACCGTGGACGGCCAGACGGTCTCCGAGGGGGACGTGGTCTCGATCGACGGCACCACCGGCAAGGTCTACCTCGGCGAGGTGCCGGTCTGGCCCTCCGAGGTGGTGCGCTACTTCGAGGGCAGCGTGGACGGCCAGACCACGGACGATCCGCTGGTGGCCGCCGTACACCGGATCATGACGCACGCCGACGCCCAGCGGCGGCTGGGCGTCCGGGCGAACGCCGACACCGGCGAGGACGCGGCCCGGGCCCGGCGGTTCGGGGCCGAGGGGATCGGCCTGTGCCGGACCGAGCACATGTTCCTCGGTGACCGGCGCACGCTGGTCGAGCGCCTGATCCTGGCCCGGACCGACGACGAGCGGCAGGCGGCGCTGGCCGAGCTGCTGCCCTTGCAGCGGGCCGACTTCGGAGAGGTCTTCCGGGCGATGGACGGCCAGCCGGTCACCGTCCGGCTGATCGACCCGCCGCTGCACGAGTTCCTGCCCTCGCTGGAGGAACTGGCCGTGCACGTCGCGGTCGCGCACGAGCGTGGCGAGGACGCGGCCCGGGACGAGGCCCTGCTCAGCGCGGTACGCCGGATGCACGAGCAGAACCCGATGCTGGGCCTGCGCGGGGTCCGGCTCGGGCTGGTCATCCCGGGCCTGTTCGCCATGCAGGTCCGGGCGATCGTGGAGGCGGCGGTGGAGTGCGCCAAGGCCGGCGGCACCCCGAAGCCGGAGATCATGGTGCCGCTGGTCGGCGCGGTCCAGGAGCTGGAGACGGTACGCGCCGAGGCCGAGAAGATCATCGCGGAGGTGACCCGGGAGCAGGCCGTCGAGGTGCTGATCGGCACCATGATCGAGGTACCCCGGGCGGCGCTGACCGCCGGGCAGATCGCCGAGGCCGCCGAGTTCTTCTCCTTCGGCACCAACGACCTGACCCAGATGGGCTGGGGCTTCTCCCGGGACGACGTGGAGGGCGCCTTCTTCTGGCGCTACCTGGAGCTGGGCATCTTCGGCATCTCGCCGTTCGAGTCGATCGACGCCGACGGGGTCGGCCGGCTGGTCCAGATCGCCACCGACGAGGGCCGGGCGGCCCGGCCCGGGCTCAAGCTCGGGGTCTGCGGCGAGCACGGCGGCGACCCGGACTCGGTGCACTTCTTCCACGACGTGGGACTGGACTACGTTTCCTGCTCGCCGTTCCGGGTGCCGGTGGCCCGGCTGGAGGCCGGCCGCGCGGTGGTCGAGTCCACCGGCTCCGACAGCCGCTGACCCTCCGTACTCCCGTTCTCTCCCGCCCGTCGACATCTCTGCCCACCTGTCGGCCCGGTACCGGTGGTGACCGACGCCGCTCACCACCGGTGCCGGGCCGACGACCAGTCGCGGTCAGCGGGCGACCGCCAGGCCGAAGGGCACCGGCCCGAACGCCGCCAACAGCGGGCGGACCATCAGCACGAAGCTCTCCGGCCACCAGGCGGTCGACAGCGGGCCCAGGTCGACGATCCACTCCGCCGGCCAGCCCAGCCAGCCGAGGAGATCGGCGGCGACCGCCTTCGCCGCCGGGTCGTCACCGGAGAGGAACGCCGACAACGGCATCGACAGGCTGGTCGGCGCGGTCATCAGCTCGGCCGGGCCGACCGTGTTCAGCGTCTTGACCACCCGGGTCTCCGGCAGCGCCCGCTGGATCTCCACCGCCAGGCTGCCGCCCGGATGGTGCAGGGCGGTGGCGATGCCGTCCGGACCCTGCTCGACCGCGTTGGCGACGTCGAGCAGTACCGCACCGGCGAGGGCCGGGCGCAGCCCGCGCAGCACCCGTACCGACACCGCGCCCGGCAGCGCGTTCACCACGATCCCGGCCGAGGCCGCCTCCGCCAGCCACCGAGTGGGCGGACCGGCACGCCGCCGACATCGACCTGGCCCGCAGCCGTTACGACGACCAGCCGCTCGGCTCGCCGGCCGGAATGTGACGCCGTCCCGGGCGCCGGCCGGAAGGTGACGCCGCCCCGGGCGCCGGCCGGTCACTGCCGGCCGGGGGAGCGCCGGTCCTCGGAGGAGGACCAGAGGCCGGCGGGAAGGGCAGCCATCGGAGTACGGGTGGCCAGCGGCGCGTCCGGGTCGGTGGCCGGCGGGATCGCGGTCGCCACCGTCGGCTGCCGGACGGCGTCCCAGAGCGCGCCGAGTCGCTGGGCGGTCGGCCGGGCCTCGGCGTGCAGCCGGACCAGGTCGGTCTCCGGGTGCACCACGGTGGTCAGGATCGCGTCCTCACCGGCCGGGTAGACGACCACGCAGCCTTCGGCGCCCCGGACCACGGACTCCCGCAGCGGCCCGTGCCCGACGAGGTTGGCGAAGCGGCCACCGATCCCCAGCCCGGCAGCGGAAAGGGCGGCGATGTGGTGCGGGTCGATGCCGGGCAGGTCGCTGACGACCAGTAACCCGTCCACGGCGGCCAGTACGGCACCCGATATCTCCGGCACCGCGCGGCGCAGCCGGTGCAGTTCGGCCAGCAGGGCGGCATCAGTGTTCACTGGTGACTTCTCCTTGGCGTTGGTCCGTGCCGCTGGACTTTGCTCGGTGCCGTCGCTTCCGTCGGTGGCTTCGTTGCCGCTCGACGTCGCTTTCCGGCTATGGGGTTCGTTGCCCTATGGGGTTCGTTGCCGCTCGACGTCGCCGGCTACTCCCCGGCGGCGCCGCCAGGTCGCCGTCCGGCGCGGTCCGCGCCGCCCGGGATCGGGGCTGCCGCCCCGGTGGAGCGCCGCCCGCTGCCGACCGCCGCCGGGGTCGGTGGTTCCCCGCCCGGTAACCTTCCGACTCCGGCACGCTACACCGAGCGAGGTCGCGACGCCGTCCCATGACCATCAGCGATCGTCCGGCAACTCTCGGCTGTTTGGCGGTTGCGTGCGGAGGGGCAGGTCAACCGCCTGGTGTGTCGGGCGTTCGTTGGCGCACCCGAGTCAGGAACCCCGGCGTAACCTGAGCGACACGCGAACTTCGTTTCCCTCGCAACGGAGGTGTGGCCCATGGGCAGCGTGTGGGAGAACCTGGTGGTCGATGCCGCCGATCCGGCCCGGCTCGCGCGCTGGTGGGCCGAGGCGCTCGGCTACCAGATCGTCGCCGAGCTGCCGGACGAGGTGGAGATCCGCCGCACACCCGACACGCTGCCCGGCCTGATCTTCGTACCGGTGCCGGAGGGCAAGGAGACGAAGAACCGGCTGCACATCGACCTCCGCCCGACCGACCAGGAGGCCGAAGTCGAGCGGCTGGTCAACATGGGGGCCCGGCACGTCGATGTCGGGCAGTCGCCGGACGACACCTGGACGGTGCTGGCCGACCCGGAGGGCAACGAGTTCTGCGTACTCGCCCAGCGGGGTTGACGGGGCCGGGGTCGGCCGGGTGAAGATCGGTGGCGTGATCAGCCAGCCTGACGCGGAGCGCCGGGTGGCCGAGCCGGCGAAGGACAGCGGCTACGGGCGGAGCCCGTACCAGCGGGACCGGGCCCGGGTGCTGCACTCGGCGGCGTTCCGACGGCTGGCCGCGAAGACCCAGGTGCACACCGCCGGGACCGACGACTTCCTCCGTACCCGGCTGACCCACTCGCTGGAGGTCGCCCAGATCGCCCGCGAGATGGGCGGCCGGCTCGGCTGCGACCCGGACATCGTGGACGTGGCCGGGCTCGCACACGACCTCGGGCACCCGCCGTTCGGGCACAACGGCGAGGCCGCGCTCGACGTGCTCGCCGCCGACTGCGGCGGCTTCGAGGGCAACGCGCAGACGCTGCGGGTGCTGACCCGGCTGGAAGCCAAGGTGTACGGCCCGGACGGCAGCTCCGCCGGGCTCAACCTGACCCGGGCGGCCCTCGACGCCACCTGCAAATATCCCTGGCCGCGCCGGCCTGGACAGCGCAAGTTCGGGGTGTACGCCGACGACGCCGACACCTTCGGCTGGCTGCGCCGGGGCGTCCCGGACGGCGACGTCCGCTGCCTGGAGGCACAGGTGATGGACTGGGCGGACGACGTGGCGTACTCGGTGCACGACGTCGAGGACGGCATCCACGGCGGCTACCTGCGACTCCGGCTGGCACAGTTGCGGGCCGACGCCGACGAGCGGGCCGCGCTCTGCGCCGACGTCGCCGGGCGGTACTCGACCGAGTCTGCGGACGACCTGGCCGAGGTGCTGGCCGAGCTGCTCGCCGACCCGGTGCTCGGCCCGCTCTGTGACTACGACGGCAGTCACCGGGCACTGGCCGCGTTGAAGGCGAGCACCAGCGTGCTGACCGGGCGCTTCGTCGCGGCGGCGGTCGAGGCCACCGAGCAGCGCTACGGTACCGGCCCACTGCGCCGGTACGCCGCCGAACTGGTCGTCCCCCGGCGGATCCGCGCCGAGTGCGCGCTGCTGAAGGGGATGGCGCTGCGCTACGTGATGCGCCGCCCCGGCGCGCAGGACTGGTACGAGCGCCAGCGGGAGATCCTGGCCGAGTTGGTGACGGCGCTGCTGACCCGGGCACCGGACGCACTCGACCCGGTCTTCGCGCCGCTGTGGAAGGCGGCGCCGGACGAGGGTGCCCGACTCCGGGTGGTGGTGGACCAGGTCGCCTCGCTGACCGACCCGGCGGCGGTCGCCTGGCACCGACGACTCACCGCCTCCTGACCGGCCCGAGAGGCCCGCAAGCCGTCCGGACCGGCGAGGCTCGGGAACGAGGCGCCGGCCAGCCGCGATCCGCAGGCTGACCGGCACCGTCGTCGCGCCGTCACCAGTCCGAGTTGGAGCCGTCCACGCCGAGGATGATCTGGTCGAACGAGTTGCCGTCGTTGTCGTCGGTGTAGCAGACGCTGACCTCGCCCCACGGCGACGAGGTGAGTGCGACCTGCTCCTGCCGACCGGTCGTGGTCTGCCCGAGCACCTGACCGGGCAGCCGGCCGGTCCCGGTACCGTCCGGGTTGAAACCCCGGGCCGCGATGTCCTGGGCGGCGGTCGCCACGGTCCAGCCGACCACCGCGTTGGCCTGGTCGTCGAGGCCGACGGTCGGCGCGACCGCCCCCTCGGCGATGGAGACCTGGACGTCGTCGTGCCGGGCCGCCGCCGCGCTGGTGAACGAGCGCAGCCACACCCCGGCGGTGCCGGTGTGGTCGGACTCCCAGGCGACGGCGAAGTCGCCGGTGAAGTTGGCCGCGATCGCGGGGCGGCGCTGCTGGCCGCCGCTGGCCGAGTTGGCGATCCGGCGGGACAGGTTCACCGCGCCGTTCGACCGGGCGAACCGGGCCAGGCCCACGTTGTACGACCCGTTCGCGTCGCCGTCCTCGTCCCAGACCACCAGCGCGTCACCGGAGGCGGAGACCGCCACGTCGGGCCGGTGGTGCTCGCCGGTCGACTGGCTGGCCGGTACCTCGTACGCCTTGGTGGTGTTGTTGGTGTAGCCGGCGACCCGGACGGTTGCCGGCGCGGTGCCCTGGACGTCCTCCCACACCACGCTGAAGCCGACCGCCGTGGTGCTGTTCGGGGCGCCGTCCGGGTCGACCGCCACCTTGGGATGGAGCTGCTGGCCGTCGGCCGAGGCGTTGGCCCGACCCGAGGTGAGCACGCTGCCGGTGGGCGAGACCACCCGGTACGGCACGTTGTAGAAGCCGTTGCCGTCCGGGTCGTCCGCCCAGACGACCACGACGTTGCCCCGGTCGTCGATGCCGACGTCCGGGGTGACGTGCTTCCAGTTCGTCCCGGCGGTGCCCCCGGCGGAGAGCTTCAGCTCGTAGACCGGGGTGCCGTTGTTGAACACCCGCAGGTAGATCTCGGAGTGGACGTCGTCCTCCGGCGCGGTGCTGTCACGGTCGTCCTCCCAGACCACCGCGACCCGGCCGTTGCGGTTGGCGGCGATGGCCGGTACGTCCTGGTCGCCGGTGGCGGTGCTGTTCGCCGTGGTCCAGGTGACCGGCGCGGCCGCGACCGCCACGCCGCCGGGGGCCGGCGGGACCGTCCGGGCCGGCGGCACCGGCTGGGCCGTACCGGCGGGGGTCGGTGTCGGGGTGCCGGTCGGCGTCGCCGGGCGGCCCGAGGTGGGTCCGGCCGGGCTGGTCGGCGTCGCCGGGTCACCCGGGGTCGGGGTCGCCGGGCTGGCGGGGGTCGGGCTGCCGGGGGTCGGGGTGGCGGAACCACCCGCCGGGCGCGGAGCCGTCGGGCTCACGGCCGGTGCGGGGTTCCCGGCGGGCACGGGGTCGAGGACGGACCCCGGTCCGGCCGGTACCGGTACCGCCAGCAGGGTCGTGACGAGCAGCGAGGTGACGGGGGTCAACGGGGTACTTCCTCTCAGCCGGCCTGGAGGCCCGGGCGGCCCTCGGCGATGACGAACGAACCGACGGTGGAGACCGGAGCACCGTGCTCGGTGACGCTGGCCACCGCCCGGAAATCGGCCCGGAGCTGGGTCCGGCCGATGGTGGTACGCACGTAGCCGCGCCGGTTGGAGAAGAACCTGATGTGCGGGTTGACGCTGCCGTTCGGGATCGCCGTGTCGGCGGAGCCGTTGCCGCCGGACGAGATCGAGGTGCAGACCAGCTCGGTGCCGATCGTCGCCGAACCCGGGTTGGCGTAGTCCGCCTTGAGGTCGTTGGCCCACGCCTGGTGCACGTCGCCGGTGAGCACCAGCGGGTTGCGTACGCCGCGCTCGACCCAGCCCTGCTGGATGCGGGACCGGGAGGCGCGGTAGCCGTCCCAGGAGTCCATGTTGGCGGCGCCGGCCGCGTCGAGCTGGCGGGCGAAGAAGACCTGCTGACCCAGGATGTCCCAGGTGCCGAACCGCTGGCCGAGGCCGTCGAGCAGCCACGCCTCCTGGGCGGCGCCGGTCAGGGTACGGCCGGGCAGGTCGGCGTCGGCGCAGACCTTGCGGCCGTCCCCGCAGGCCTGGTCGTCCCGGTACTGCCGGGTGTCGAGCATGTGGAAGGTGGCCAACTGTCCCCACCTGATCCGGCGGTACAGCGGGATGCTGTTGCCGGACGGCGCGGAGCTGGGCCGCAGCGGCAGGTTCTCGTAGTACGCCCGGTAGGCGGCGGTGCGCCGGGCGGTCCACTGCGCGGCGGTCAGCGCCGGGGTGTTGTTCTCCCGCACCGTGCCGGCGTAGTTGTTCTCCACCTCGTGGTCGTCCGGTACCAGCAGCCACGGCGCGGCCGCGTGCGCCGCCTGGAGGTCCGGATCCGACTTGTACTGGGCGTACCGGCGCCGGTAGTCGGCCAACGAGACGATCTCGGCGCCGACGTGTTCGCGTACCGAGCCGGTGGTGGTCGCGTCCTCGTAGAGGTAGTCGCCGAGGTGCAGCACCAGCCCCGGGTTGTCCTCGGCCATCCGCCGGTACGCGGTGTAGTAGCCGGACTCGTAGTGCGCGCACGAGGCGAAGGTCATCACCAGGTCCCGGCCGAAGCTGCCGGCCGCCGGCGCGGTCCGGGTACGCCCCACCGGTGAGATGTGCCCCTGGGCCCGGAACCGGTAGAAGTAGTCGGCGTCCGGGGCGAGGCCACCGGCGACCACGTGCACGGAGTGCGCGTCGGCGTACCGGGCGGCGACCGCGCCGGAGGCGACCAGCGAGCCGAACCGTTCGTCGGTCGACACCTGCCATTCGACGGTGACGTCCGCGTTGGCCATTCCGCCCTGGCCGTCAGCGTTCAGCGGCGACGGGGCGAGCCGGGTCCACAGCACGACGCTGTCCGGTGCCGGTTCACCGGAGGCGATGCCCAGCTTGAACGGGTAGGGGGTCGCGGCCAGGGCATTCCGCAGCGGTAGCGCCGCCGTACCGGCGGCACCGAGTCCAGCTAGGACGAAGATGCGGCGATTGATCTTCCTCATGGCCGGTAACCTTGGGGCCCCCGGATTAACGGGGCAAGCACCGTCGCGAAACCCCAGATGACGCCGGGCTGTCGCATCGAGCCGGGCGGATGCGATGCGGCCTCGCTCGCGGGCCCGCCCCACCCGGTCCCTCGTGGACCGTGCACCCTGGGAGCCCTGGGAGCCCTCGGTCCGGCGGGCGGCCGGAGGAGTGCCGTCAGCCGACCCGGTGCGCCGGGGCGCCCCGGCCCGGCAGGTCGAGCCACTGCCGGAGGGTCAGCAGCCCCGGATGCTCCCGACGGAGCGCCGCGATGTCGGCCGCGTAACCGGACTCGCCGAACCAGAACAGCATCCGGGCCTCCGGTCCCATCAGCCGGAGCAGGGCCCTCGGTGGCCGGGCCAGCCGGACCCGGCGACCGGAACCGCGCAGCGTCTCGGCGATCCGTGGCACGGTCAGCTCGTCACCGGCGAGTTCGACGGCCCGGCCGACGTACGCCTCGGGGCGGGTGAAGGCGAGTCGGGCGAAGACCCCGATGTCGGGTACGGCGACCATCTGTAGCGGCTTGTCGGAGCCGAGCGCGGCCAGCATCACGCTCAGCCCGATGCTGGCACCGCGCATCGTGAAGACCTCGGTGAAGGTGGTCGGCCGGAGGATGGTCCAGTCCAGCGCGGTGTCCCGGAGGTGCTGTTCGATCCGCCACTTGGTGTCGAAATGCGGGATGCCGCGTACCCGATCGACCCCGCCCACCGAGGCCTGGACCAGGTGCCGCACGCCGGCCGCGACCGCCGCGTCGATCAGGGTCCGGCCCTGCCGGACCTCGCCCGCAAGGCCCGCGGTGCGCGAGTTCTGCACCCCGAACACGCCGTGCGCACCGGCCAGCGCGGGGCGCAGCGAGCCCGCGTCGGCCAGGTCACCGGCGCGGACGTCGACGCCGCGGGCCGCGAGGGCTCGGGCACGCGCTCCGGCGGGATCGCGGGTCAGGGCGCGGACCGCCCAGCCGCCGTCGAGCAGCGCGTCGACCACCGCACCGCCCTGGTTGCCGGTTGCGCCGGTGACCAGGATGATCCGTCGGTCACCGGCTGGAGTGGGGCTCGTCGGCACGGCTGCAGTCCTCCGTCGCGGTGAGTTCTACGGGTACGGGTACGGTGATAGCGAACCAGGTGATGGTTACCTTATTCACTATTACTGCGGGAAGTATTTCCGGGAGGGACACCGATGTCAAGCCGAGCCGAACCGCCGGCCGACGACGACGCCGTACGCCTCGGGCAACTGCTCGGCAGCGCCTGGCGTACCTTCTCCCGGCTCGGACAGGCCCAGTTCGCCGAGTCGGGTCTCTCGGCCGCCCGGGTCCGGCTGCTGCTCGCCCTGGCCACGGCCCCGAGCAGTCGGATGGGCGACCTGGCCGCGCAGCTCGGGGTCACCGCCCGCGCGCTCACCCCGATCACCGACGCACTGGAGTCCGAGGGACTGGCGGTGCGGGTCGTCGACCCGGTGGACCGGCGTGCCTTCCGGCTGCGGCTCACCGAGGCGGGCACGGCCCAGGCAGAGCGGCTCGGCACACTCCAGGCCGAGATCAGCGAACGCATCTTCGGCGGGCTGGACGGCCCTCAGCGACGGCAACTCGCCGGTCTGCTGACCGCGTTCCTCGACTCCGCCAAGCTCGACCAGCCGGGCGATCCCTGCTGAATCCCGGTCCCGGGGCGGAGATCGCCGCCGCAGATTACCCGATCATGGCCGCACACCCGCGCCGCAGGTGGAACGCTCCTTGATAGGACCGCGTCGTTGACGAGGAGCTGGAGTGGGCATGGATGCCAGGACATTCGTGGTGGACGGCGGCACCAGCGGGCTCGGGAAAGAGGTCGCCCGGATCCTCACCGCCGATCACCGGGTCGTGATCCTCGGCAACGTCCCCGACGAGGTGTCCCGGGCCCGTGACGAACTGGGCTGCGACGGCATCGTCTGCGACATGTCCCGCAGCGAGCAGATCCGGGACGCCCTGGCGGAGATCGTCGCCCGGTACGGCCCGATCGACGGACTGGCACACTGCGCGGCGATGTGGGCCGGCGGAAAGCTGGAGGAACTCTCCCCGGAGATGATCCGCCGGGCGATCGAGGTGAACGTGCTGGGTACGGCGTACCTGATGCACGAGGCGCTGCTCCAGATGCACGAGCAGGGGTACGGCAACATCGTCTACGTCAGCGCGCTCGCCACCGACGTGCCCCGGCCCGGCATCCCGCTCTATCGGGCCACGAAGAGCTTCGGCACCAGCCTGGTCGAGTCGCTGGCCGAGGCGCAGGGCACCAACAGCATCAAGGTGATGGAGATCCACCCCGGCCCGATGCCCACCAAGCTGCAGGAACGGGTCGGCGCCGACTTCCTCGACACGATCTTCGCGCGGCCCGAGCAGGTGGCGACCGAGGTCGTTCGGCTGCTGCTGCTCGGCGCCGACGACCTCTACGTCTCGGGGCAGAGGGTGCTCCGCGCCGACGGACGTTGGTAACCCGGGGCGATGGTCAGCGCCGGGCCGGCTTCCGCCGAGCCGCCACCCTCGGCGTGGGCGCCACTGCGGGTGGCGACCTACCGCAGCCTCTGGGTGGCGATGCTGGTCGCCAACATCGGCACCTGGATGCAGACCGTCGGCGCCCAGTGGCTGCTGATCGACGAACGGAACGCCTCCACCCTGGTCTCCCTGGTGCAGACCGCCAGTACCCTGCCGATCCTGCTGCTCGCGCTGCCGGCCGGTGCCCTGGCCGACACCCTCGACCGGCGGCGGCTGCTGATCGCCGTGCAGTTCTTCATCGTCGCGGTGGGGGTGGCGCTGACCCTGCTCACCGCGACCGGGCGGATGCCACCGGCGCTGCTGCTCACCCTCACGTTCGCCTTCGGGGTCGGGCAGGCGCTCACCCTGCCGGCCTGGGCCGCGGTCATCCCCGACCTGGTGCCGCGCAACCTGTTGCAGTCCGCCTCCGGGCTCGGCTCGATCAGCGTGAACGTGGCCCGCTCGGTCGGCCCGGCGGTGGCCGGCCTGCTGATCGCCTGGACCGGCGTACCGCTGGTCTTCGCCCTCAACACCCTGGCCTTCCTCTTCTTCGCGCTCACCCTGATCCGCTGGCGGGCCGGGAATTCCCGCTCGGTCGAGGTGCCGGAACGGTTCACCGCGGCGCTCCGGGCCGGCGGCCGGTACGTCCGGCACTCGCCGATCGTGCAGCGGTTGCTGCTCCGGGCGCTGCTCTTCATCGTCCCCGGTAGCGCACTCTGGGCGCTGCTGCCGCTGATCGCCAACCAGCGGCTCGGGCTCGGCGCCGGCGGGTACGGCGTACTGCTGGCCGCGCTCGGCGTCGGGGCGGTGGCCGGCGGGCTGGTGCTGCCCTGGGTTCGGGCCAAGTTCTCGCCGAACCTCTTCCTGCTGGTCGCCGGGCTGACCTACGGGGCGGCCATGCTGGTGGTGGCGCTGGTTCCGATCGAGGCGGTCGTGCTGGTCGCGCTGGTGCCGGCCGGTCTGGCCTGGGTGACGGTGCTCTCCAACGTCAACGCCGAGATCCAGCTCTTCCTCCCCGGCTGGGTACGCGCCCGCGGTCTCGCCGTCTACCAGGTCGCCTTCGCCGGCGGACAGGCGATCGGCGCGCTGGTCTGGGGCGTCGTCGCCGACACGGCGAGCCTGGTCCTCGCGCACGTCGCCGCCGGGCTGCTGATGATCCTCGGCGCGCTGACCGTGAAGATGTGGCCGCTGCCGGACCTGCGCGCCGTGGAGCGGGACCCGGCGACGCACTGGCCCGACCTCGAACTGGTGCACGAGCCGGACCCGAGCGTCGGGCCGGTGATGGTGGTGCTGACGTACACGGTCCGGGAGGAGCAGCGGGAGCGGTTCGTCGCCGCCATGGAGGAGGTCCGGGCGGCCCGGCAGCGCACCGGCGCGTCGCGCTGGGGCCTGTTCCGGGAGGGCGAGTCGGCGGACCTCTTCGTGGAGGTCTACGAGCTGCCCTCCTGGGACGAGCACCTGCGCCAGCACGGCGGCCGGCTGACCAAGGCGGACCAGGCCGCCGAGCTGCGGGCGCTGGAACACGCCGAGGGGGTACCGCAGGTGAGCCACCTGCTGCCGGCCGAGGCCAACCCCTGACGCGTTCTCCCGCCGAAGCGGCGGCAGGGTGGGTCAGGACTCGACCGGTTCCCGGGGGCCGATCGGCTCGCGGACCAGCGCGCCGTCCACGTAGCAGTACTGCCAGTTCTCGCGGGGCTCGATCGAGCGGATCAGCGGATGCCCGGTCTCGGAGAAGTGCGCGGTCGCGTGCCGGCCCGGCGAGTCGTCGCAGCAGCCGACCGCGCCGCAGGTCAGGCACATCCGCAGGTGCACCCAGTCCTCGCCGGCGTCGGCGCACTCCCGGCAGATGTCTCCGTCGGTCTCGGTGATCTGGATCCGGTCCAGGTGCGTGCAGGCCGTGCTCATGGTCTCCTCGCGGACGTACCGCCAGCGGGACCGGAGGAGCTGGTCGGGGATGACCCGGGCCAGGTAGCGGGACTGCGCCGCGAACATCGGACTGAGCACCGCGAGGATCAGGACGTACAGCGCGACGAACGGTCCGATCCGGTCGTCGAGCCCGGCGCCCAGCGCCAGGGTGGCCAGGATCAGTGAGAACTCGCCCCGGCCCAGCACGGTCAGCCCGACGTTGGTCGCGCCGCGCTGGTTGAACCCGAAGAGCGAGCCGGTGATCAGGCCGGAGCCGATGTTCACCACGATCGTCACCGCGACCGCGATCGCCACCGGTACGGCCACCGAGCCGAACGCCCCGACGTCGATGCTCAACCCGAAGGCGACGAAGAAGACGGCGGCGAAGACGTCCCGCAGCGGCAGGACCAGCCGCTCCACCCGTTCCCGTACCGCGGTCCGGGCGACGACGAGGCCGATCATGAGCGCGCCGATCGCGTCGGAGACGCCGACCTCGGCCGACAGCCCGGCGACCAGCACCACCAGCCCGACCATCCCGATGGCGAGCAGCTCGTCCTCGTGGCTGCCGATCAGAGCGCCGACCGCCCGGGCGCCCCACCTCGCCACCGCCACCAGCAGCAGCAGGTAGCCGAAGCTCATCCCGATGTGCAGGGCGATCTCGCCCGGGGAGGAGGCGCCGGCCAGGATCGGGGAGAGCAGGGCCAGGTAGAAGGCGAGGAAGAGGTCCTCGATCACGATGATGCCGAGGATGATCGGCGTCTCGGCGTTGGCCAGCCGGCGCAGCTCGATGAGCAGCTTGGTGGCGATCGCCGAGGACGAGATGCCGAGCGCCCCGGCGATCACGAAGGCCTCGGGGGTGCCCCAACCGAGGGTGAAGCCGAGCGCGAGCCCGGCCCCGACGTTCAGCCCGATCGAGCAGCCGGCGGCGATGAAGAGGCGCTTTCCGCTGCCGAACACCTGCCGCACCGGGAACTCGACCCCGAGGTTGAACAGCAGCAGCACCAGGCCGATGGCGGCGAGCAGGGCGAGGTCCTCGGGATGCTCGATCAGCACCGGACCGGGGGTGGCCGGCCCGAGCAGGATCCCGGTCAGCATGAAGAACGGCACGCTGGGCAGGCCGACCCGGCGGCCCGCCCGGGCCAGCAGGCCGGCGACCAGCACGATCGCGCCGAACCCGATCAGATCGGCGTGCATGGGGTCTCCAATCGGGTGGCGTCGCGCCGGGCGGGGAACCCCGGTGACGTCAGGCGAAGGGCGGGCGAACGTCAGGCGAACGACGTCAGGCGAAGGGCGGGCGAACGTCGGGCGAAGGGCGTCAGGCGAAGGGCGGGCGGAGGGCGGCCGGGCGGCCGGGCGGCGTCAGGTGACGGGCGGGCGGCGGGCGGGCGGAGGACGTCAGGCGAAGAAGGTCCCGCCGAGTACGGCGCCGACCTTGCGGGACTGCTCCTCGGACAGTTCGACGACCGCGGTGGGCTCGTCGGAGCGGGAGGTGAAGACGTAGAGGTCGCGGGTGCCGTCCCGGCGTACCACGATCGAGACGCGGGTGCCGCCGTGCCCGAGATCGATGTCGTACCGCTTGCCGATGCCCGGCAGCTCCTGCACGTGTACGCCCTGCCCCATGACCTCTCCCCAGCCGAGTGGCCGCCCCCGCAGGTGGGCCGATGGTCGGCGACCGGCCGGTCGGGGGTGGTCCGTGCCGCCAGCCTACGTCTCCGATCGGCGGATCGCCGGCCCCGGGCACCCGGAGCTCGGTGACTTAGGCTAGCCTAAACTAATGGCGGAAAGTTCGAACGGGACCGGGGTCAGGTACGCCACCGTACTCCGCACGGCGTGGCTCACGCCGCACATGATCCGCGTGGTGCTCGGCGGGGACGGGCTGACCGGGTTCGTGGCCGACACCTACACCGACCACTACGTGAAGCTGATCTTCCCGCCGGCCGGCGTCGACTATCCGGTGCCGCTCGATCTCGACCTGGTCAAGCGCGAGCTGCCCCGCGACCAGTGGCCCCGGCTGCGCACCTACACCGTGCGGGCCTGGGACGCGGTGGCCCGGGAGCTGACCCTGGACTTCGTCTACCACGGCGACGAGGGGCTGGCTGGCCCGTGGGCCGCCGGCGCCCGGCCGGGGGACCAGGTGATGTTCCGGGGCCCCGGCGGCGGGTACGCCCCGGACCCGGCGGCCGACTGGCACCTGCTGGTCGGCGACGAGAGCGCCCTGCCGGCGATCGGTGCCGCGCTGGAGCGGCTGCCGCACGGCGTCCCGGCCCGGGTCTTCGTGGAGGTCTCCGGGCCGGACGAGGAGCAGCACCTGGTCACCAAGGCGTCCGCCGAGATTGTCTGGGTGCACCGTGCCGGCCGGGTCGTCGGCGACGCCCTGGTCGAGGCGGTACGCGCGGCCACCTTCCCGCCCGGCGAGGTGCACGCCTTCGTGCACGGCGAGGCGTACTTCGTCCGCGAGCTGCGCCGGATGCTCCGCGGTGAACTCCGGGTGCCGAAGGAGCGGCTCTCCATCTCCGGCTACTGGCGTCGAGGCGACGACGACGAGAGCTGGCGCTCCGCCAAGCCGGACTGGAACCGGCAGGTCGAAGCCGAGGAGTCGGCGACGGTCGGCTGAACCGCGAATCGCACCGCCACCCCCTTCGCCGGTCAGGTCGGCCCGGCAGGGCAGGATGTAGGCCGGAGGGGGTGAGGCGGTGGCCGGGCGGATCCGCGACGAGGACATCGCGCTGGTACGGGAGCGCACCTCGATCGCCGACATCATCTCCGAGACCGTCACGCTCAGGTCGGCCGGCGGCGGCAACCTCAAGGGACTCTGCCCGTTCCACGACGAGAAGACCCCGTCGTTCACCGTGGCCCCGGCCAGAGGCGTGTTCTTCTGCCACGGCTGCGGGGCCGGCGGCGACGCCATCAAGTTCCTGATGGACGCCGAACACCTGACCTTCGTCGAGTCCGTCGAACGCCTCGCCGACCGGGCCAACATCCAACTGCGCTACATCGAGGCCGGGCCCGCGCCGGTCCGGCCGCAGCAGGGGCAGAAGCAGCGCCTGGTCGCCGCGCACGCCGCCGCCGCCGAGTTCTACGCCGGCCAGCTCGGCACCGCCGGCGCCCGGCCGGCCCGGGAATTCCTGGCCCAGCGCGGCTTCGACCGTACGGCGGCCCAGACGTACGGCTGCGGCTTCGCCCCGGACGCCTGGGACCTGCTCACCAAGCACCTGCGGCAGAAGGGCTTCACCGGCCAGGAACTGGTTACCGCAGGGCTGGCCCGGGAGGCGCGCTCCGGCTCGCTGATCGACCGGTTCCGGCGCCGGCTGCTCTGGCCGATCAAGGACCTGACCGGCGACGTGATCGGCTTCGGTGCCCGCAAGCTCTTCTCCGATGACGACGGCCCGAAATACCTGAACACCCCCGAGACGCCGATCTACAAGAAGTCGCACGTGCTCTACGGCATCTCCCAGGCGAAACGGGAGATCGCCCGGCAGGGGCGGGCGGTGATCGTGGAGGGCTACACCGACGTGATGGCCTGCCACCTGGCCGGCGTACCGACGGCGGTGGCGACCTGCGGCACGGCGTTCGGCGCGGACCACATCTCGGTGCTCCGCCGGCTGCTGATGGACACCGACGCGGTGGCGGGCGAGATCATCTTCACCTTCGACGGCGACGCCGCCGGGCAGAAGGCGGCGCTGCGGGCCTTCGAGGACGACCAGCGGTTCGTCGGGCGTACCTTCATCGCGATCAGCCCGGACAACATGGATCCGTGCGAGCTGCGGCTGGCAAAGGGCGACCTGGCGGTGCGGGACCTGGTCGCCCGCCGCGAGCCGCTTGTCGACTTCGCGCTGCGCCAGGTGCTCAACCGGTACGACCTGGACACCGTCGACGGTCGGGTGGAGGCGATGCGCCGGGCGGCGCCGCTGGTGGCCAAGCTCAAGGACCGGGAGAAGCGCCCGGAGTACGTCCGCAAACTCGCCGGCGACCTCGGCATGGAGATCGAGCCGGTGCAGCGGGCCGTGCTGAACGCCGCCGCCCAGCAGGGGACCGGGCAGTCGCGCCGGGGCAACGGCGCCGGGCCGCCCCCGCCGCAGCGACCGGTTATCGAGCCGGTGCTGGACAACCCGCAGTCGCTGGTCGAGCGGGAGGCGCTCAAACTCGCCCTCCAGGTGCCGGTGCTGGCCGGTCCGATGTTCGACGCGCTCGCCGCGGAGGTCTACCTGCATCCCGTACACCGGGCGGTGCGGGCCGCGATCGAGGCGGCCGGCGGCGCGGCGGCGGCGACCACCGGCGCGGTCTGGATCGAGCGGGTCCGGGACGCCTGCGGCGATCTGGCCGCCGCGGCGCTGGTCGGCGAGCTGGCCGTGGAGCCCCTGCGGCTCGACACCGAGCCCGATCCCCGGTACGTCTCCATCACGCTGGCCCGGCTGGAGTGGGGCTCGGTGACCAGCCGGATCCGGGACCTGAAGTCGAAGGTGCAGCGGGTCAACCCGACCGCCAACAAGGACGAGTACTTCGCGCTCTTCGGGGAGCTGCTCTCGCTGGAGCAGCACGCGCGAGCCCTGCGCGAGCAGGCGATGGGGGGTCTGTAGCCGGTGGAGGCGTTCAACCTGTTCCGTCGAGGCCGGAAGCTGCCCGCCGACCAGCGGCCCGCGCTGGAGTCCGGTGAGCGGGTGCTGGACTGGGCCCGGGTGGCCGACGGCGAGGAGATCGTGGTGGTCACCGACCGTGGGCTCTGGCTGCCGGGTGACGCCGCCCGGCTGGGCTGGCACGACGTGCACAAGGCGGTCTGGTCGGGTCGGGACCTGGCGGTCACCCCGGCCGAACTGGTCGAGGAGCGGGCCGACTACCGGGTGGTGGCGGACGGGACGGTACGGACGTACCTGCTGCTCGATCCGGGTGACGTGCCGCACCAGGTGCGGGCCCGGGTGACCCGGTCGGTGGCGTACACGGCACACCACCGGCTGCCCGACGGAGGTCTGCGAATCGCGGCCCGGCAGGTACGCGGCGTCGACGGCCTGACCTGGACGGTCCGCTACGACCCCGGTACGCCGGTCGACGACCCCGCCGTGCTGGCCGAGACCGACCGGCTGGTGGCGGCGGCCCGGTCCGGCACCGACCCGGACCTCTGAGCCGCCCGCCCGTCCGACCATCGCCGTACCGGCCGTGGAGCGGGCCGGCTGTCGAGCGGGCCGGCTGTCGAGCAGGCTGAGCGCCGTCGGTAATCCGACCCGGGGCGGGTCCGGGGCGGGCCCGGGCTGGTGGACGGCTGGCGGATGGGCTGACCTGGGCGGTGCCGAGGCGGAAACTCGGTGGGACGTGTCGGACCCGGCGGTTATGGTCGAGCCCGTGGCTAAGGACGGGGTTCTCATCCAGGCGCGAGGGCTGGTCAAGCGGTTCGGGGATTTCACCGCCGTCGATGGGATCGACGTCGACGTGCGGGCGGGGGAGGCGTTCGGTTTCCTCGGGCCCAACGGTGCCGGCAAGAGTTCGACCATGCGCATGGTCGGCTGTGTCTCGCCGCCCACCGGCGGCGAGTTGCAGATCATGGGAATGGATCCCCGGCGGGACGGGCCGGCGATCCGGGCCCGGCTCGGCGTCTGCCCGCAGTTGGACAACCTCGACCCCGAGCTGACCGTCCGGGAAAACCTGACCACCTATGCGCGCTACTTCGGCATCCCGCGCCGGGTGGCCCGGGAGCGCGCCGCCGAGCTGCTCGACTTCGTGCAGCTCGCCGAGCGGGCGGGCAGCAAGGTGGAGCCGCTCTCCGGCGGCATGAAGCGCCGGTTGACCATCGCCCGCGCGCTGGTCAACGAGCCCGACATCGTGCTGCTCGACGAGCCGACCACCGGGCTGGACCCGCAGGCCCGGCACCTGGTCTGGGAGCGGCTGTTCCGGCTCAAACAGCAGGGGGTCACGCTGGTGCTGACCACCCACTACATGGACGAGGCCGAGCAGCTCTGCGACCGGCTGGTGGTGATGGACGGCGGCCGGATCGTCGCCGAGGGCTCGCCGCGCGCGCTGATCGAGCGCTACTCGACCCGCGAGGTGGTCGAGCTGCGCTTTGCCGGCGAGACTCAGGAAGCCTTCGCGGGCAAGCTGGACGGGCTCGCGGAGCGGATCGAGGTGCTGCCGGACCGGATCCTGCTCTACGTCACCGACGGCGACAGTGCGGTGGCCGAGGTGCACGCCCGGGCGCTGACCCCGGCCAGCGTGCTGGTCCGGCGCAGCAGCCTGGAGGACGTCTTCCTGCATCTCACCGGCCGGACGCTGGTGGACTGAGATGGCGCTTCTGGAGTCCACGGCGGCCACCCACCCCCGGGCCGGGCTGGTCGGGCGGTTCCCCGCGCTGGCCGTGCTCGAATACAACCTCGTCGCCTACCGCCGCACCTGGCGGGCCGGCGTCTTCTCGTCGTTCCTGCTGCCGCTGCTCACCATGGTCGGCTTCGGGGTGGGCGTCGGGGCGTACGTCGACGCCCCGGTGGCCGGGGTGCCATACCTGGACTTCCTCGTGCCGGGGTTGATCGCCTCGACGGCGCTCCAGGTCGCGATCGGCGAGTCGACCTGGCCGGTGCTCGGCAACTTCGAGTGGATCAAGATCTACTTCGCGCAGGCGGCGACGCCGCTGCGGGTCGCCGACATCCTCGGCGGGCAGCTCGGCTTCGTACTGTTCCGGGTGCTGACCAGCAGCCTCGCCTTCCTGCTCGTGGCGGCGGCGTTCGGTGCGCTGCACTCGCCGTGGGCGCTGGCCACGTTGCCGCTGGTGGCGCTGATCGGGGCGGCGGTGGCCGCGCCGGTCTTCGCCTACAGCTCCTCGGTGCGCAGCGACAGCTATCTGGCGCTGCTGTTCCGGTTCGCGGTGATCCCGATGACCCTCTTCGCCGGAGTGTTCTTCCCGGTCGAGTCGCTGCCGGTGGTGCTGCGCTGGCTGGCGTACGCGTCGCCGCTCTGGCACGGCGTGGACCTGTGCCGGGCCGCCACCCTCGGTGTCGCGCCGGCCTGGTCGGTCCCGGGGCACCTGCTCTACCTCGCCGCCTGGGCCGCCGTCGGCTGGTGGCTGGCGCACTCGGCGTTCCGCCGCCGGCTGGTGGTCTGAGCCGCGCTGGCGGCCGGCCCCGCGTTCCCGCCCGATTCGACCAGAAGAGAGAGGCTTCCGTGGTCAGCATCGTCCTGCCTCGGCTGATCAGTTTCGAGGGCGCACCCCGCCGCGCGGCCTCGGTGGCCGAGCGCAACGTCGCGGCGTTGAAGTCCGCGTACTGGGTGGTGCTGATCTCGGGCTTCTTCGAGCCGTTGCTCTATCTGCTCTCCATCGGCGTCGGGGTGGGGGAGCTGGTCGGCGACCTGACGCTGCCGACCGGCACCGTGGTGTCGTACGCGGCGTTCGTGGCACCGGCGATGCTGGCCGCCTCGGCGATGAGCGGGGCACTGGCCGAAACGACGTTCAATTTCTTCGGCAAGATGAAGTACATGAAGCTGTACGACGGGATCCTCGCCACCCCGGTGCAGCCGTTCGAGATCGCCCTCGGCGAGCTGGGCTGGGCGATGCTGCGGGGCAGTCTCTACTCGGCGGCGTTCCTGGCCGTGATGGTGGGGCTGGACCTGACCAGCGGGATACGCGCGCTGATCGCCTTTCCGGCCGCCGTACTGGTCGGATTCGCGTTCGGCGCGCTGGGCATGGCGCTCTCCACCTTCATGCGCAGTTGGCAGGACTTCGACCTGATGGGCTCGGCCCAGTTCGCCCTCTTCCTCTTCTCCGGGACGTTCGTGCCGGCCGAGGCGTACCCGTCGGCGCTGCGCTGGGTGGTCGAGGTGACGCCGCTCTACCGGGCGGTGCACCTGGTCCGGGGCATCACCGTGGAGGGCGGCGGCTGGGGCGAACTTCTCGACGTCGTCTACCTGCTCGCGCTGACCACGCTCGGCCTGGTCGTCGCCGGCCGCCGGATGGGCCGACTGCTCTGCAAGTGAGGCCGGACGTGCCCGGACAGGTTCGCCGGCCCGGCCCTGGCCGTTGGACCGACGCGACCGCCTCGGATGACTACTTTAAGTAGTTAGCCGGTAGCGCCGGTTGGAACGCGTCGCCCGGCGGCGCCGTGGCGAGGAGGGCGGCATGACTGGCAAACAGACGTCCACGTCGCCGGGGCGACTGCCCCGCAGTGCCTGGGTCGGAGTGCTGCGCCGGACCCTGCGGGAGGCGCAGGCGGACAACGTCACGGACTGGGCGGCGGCGCTGACCTACTACGGTGTGCTGTCGCTCTTCCCGGCCCTGCTGGTGCTGGTGGCGGTGCTGGGGCTGCTCGGCGACGCGGCGGTGCGCGGGGTGCAGAACGTGGTCCGGGACGTCGTGCCCGCACCGTCCGCGCGGGACATCCTGCTCACCGGGATCACCCAGGTGCAGGGCAGCACCGGGACGGCGAGCCTGGTCGCGGTGCTCGGCATCCTCGGCGCGTTCTGGACGGCCTCCGGCTACATCGGCGCCTTCAGCCGGGCCGCCAACGCGATCTACGACGTGCCGGAGGGGCGGCCGCTCACCCGGACCCTGCTGCTCCGGATCGGCCTGACCGCCCTGATCGGGCTGCTGGTGTTGATCAGCCTGGTGCTCCTGGTGTTCAGCGGGCGGCTCTCCGCCCAGGTGGGCCGGCGGCTGGGGGTCGGCGAGGCCGGAGTGACGGCGTGGGACATCGGCAAGTGGCCGGTACTGGTGCTGCTGGTCAGCCTGATCTTCGCGGTGCTCTACTGGGCGGCGCCCAACGCGCGCCAGCGGTTCCGGTGGATCAGTCCCGGTGGCATCTTCGCCGTGCTGGTCTGGGCCGTCGTCTCCGCCGGGTTCGCGCTCTACGTCAGCTACTTCGCCTCGTACAACCGGACGTACGGCTCGCTGGCCGGGGTGATCGTCTTCCTCGTCTGGCTCTGGCTCTCCAACGTCGCCGTCCTGCTCGGCGCCGAGTTGAGCGCGGAACTGGAGCGAGAGCGGACGATCCGGATGGGTGGGCCGGCGGACCGGGAGCCGTACGTCTCGCTCCGCGACGACCGCAAGCTCAGGAAACGGGATCGCGACTGAGCAGCCCGGGACCGCTCCGAGCGAGCCACGCCCTTTCCTAGATCAACAACTAACTTTCGTCCGTTAGGACAAAAGTTAGTGTTATCTTGGATGAAGCTCTAGACATCCCCTCCGGAAGGCTCTTACTGTGTCGAGCACAACGCGCTGGCGTTGCGTCGACGTGAACCGATGCCTGACGGAGGTGAGTCCCTGTGCGCACCCCGGAAGCGCTGCATCTGCGGCTGCTGAGGCTGTTGCGCGACGAGGGTGCGGTGTCCCGGGCCGAACTGGCGGACCGGTTGCAGATTCCTCGGCCGCGCCTGCTCGCCGAGCTGGAGCGGCTGGTCGGCCTCGGTTACGTGGCGGAGGCCGGACTCGCCGCCTCCCGGGGCGGGCGCCGTTCCACGCTGGTCGAACTCAGCCCCGACCTGCGGTTCGCCGCCGTCGACCTGGGCGCCAGCTCGATCGACGTCGAGGTGGTCAACGGCCGGCTCGAACCCGTCGCCGCGTACGCCGAGACGACGGACATCCGCTCCGGCCCCAAGGTGATACTGCAACGGGTGCACGAACTGCTGCACAAGGCGAAGGTCGACGGGGCGTACGAGCGGCTGCACGCCGTCGGCATCGGCGTACCGGGGCCGGTGAGCTTCCGGGACGGCGTACCGGTCTCGCCGCCGATCATGCCCGGCTGGGACCGCTTCCCCGTCCGTGAGCTGCTGACCCGCGAGCACGGCTGCCCGGCGGTGGTGGACAACGACGTCAACATCATGGCGATCGGCGAGCGGCACGGCGGGGTGGCGCACTCGGTCGACGACTTCCTGTTCGTCAAGATCGGCACCGGCATCGGCTGCGGCATCTACCTCTCCGGCGAGGTCTACCGGGGCACCGACGGCTGTGCCGGCGACATCGGGCACATCCAGGTCGACTCGCACGGCCCGATGTGCTCGTGTGGCAACATCGGCTGCCTGGAGGCGCTGTTCAGCGGCGCCGCGCTGGCCAAGGAGGCCACCGTGGCGGCCCGCAGCGGCGCGTCACCGGCGCTGGCCGAGCGGCTCGCCGCCACCGGTACGGTCACCGCGCTCGACGTCGCCGAGGGCGCCATCGAGGGGGACGTGACCTGCATCCGGCTGATCCGCGACGGCGGACGGCGGGTCGGTGGCGTACTGGCCGGCCTGGTCAGCTTCGCCAACCCGTCGATGATCGTCATCGGCGGCGGGCTGGCCCAGCTCGGCCACATCCTGCTGGCGGAGATCCGCAGCGTGGTCTACCGGCGCTCGCTGCCGCTGGCCACCGGCAACCTGCCGGTGGTGCTCTCCGAACTCGGTCCCCGGGCCGGCGTCACCGGCGCCGCCGTGCTCGCCACCGACGTCGCGTTCGCGGAGGCGTCATGACCGAGCGGAGCGAGAGCCTCGGCCGGCCCGGTCGGCCGGGTCGTGACGTTGACGAGGGCAGCGTGGAGGCGGCATGACCGAACACGACGAGCGGACCGGCGCCGACGAGAGCGCCCCGGCCACCGTGGAGAGCCCGAACGGGACCGGCCCGGTCGGCGACCCGCCGCCGCTGGTGACCCCGCCCGCCGACACGGTGCCCGGTGAGGTCGTGCTCCGGCTCACCGACGTGGTGAAGACCTTCCCCGGGGTACGCGCCCTGGACGGGGTGCAGTTGGAGGTACGGGCCGGCGAGGTGCACTGCCTGCTCGGCCAGAACGGCGCCGGAAAGTCGACGCTGATCAAGGTGCTCTCCGGCGCGCACCAGCCCGACTCCGGGCAGGTGGAGTGGCTCGGCGAGCCGGTCTCGTTCGGCAACCCGCAGGCCGCGATGAAGGCCGGCATCGCCACCATCTACCAGGAACTCGACCTGGTCGAGGACCTGTCGGTGGCCGAGAACGCCTTCCTCGGGCACGAGCCCCGCCAGCTCGGCTTCGTCCGGCGCGGCTACATGGCCCGGCAGACCCGGGAGATCCTGGCCCGGCTCGGGCACCCGGAGATCCCGCCCCGCCGGATGGTCCGCTCGCTGCCGTCCGCCGGCAAGCAGATCGTCAGCATGGCCCGGGCACTCTCGCACGAGGCGCGACTGATCATCATGGACGAGCCGAGCGCGGTACTGGCGCACGACGAGGTCGGCAACCTGTTCCGGATCATCCGGGAGCTGACCGCGCAGGGGATCGCGGTCATCTACATCTCGCACCGGATGGAGGAGATCCGCGAGATCGGCGACCGGGTCACCGTACTCAAGGACGGCCGGACCACCGCGGCGAACCTGCCGGCCCGGTCCACCCCGACCCGCGACCTGGTCAGCCGGATGACCGGCCGGACCATCGAGTACGTCTTCCCGGACCGCCCGGCCGCCGCGCCGGCCGCTGAGGAACTGCTCCAGGTGCGGCAGCTCGCCCGGGAGGGGGAGTTCGCTGACGTGTCGCTGACCGTCCGGGCCGGTGAGATCGTCGGCATCGCCGGTCTGGTCGGCTCGGGCCGCTCCGAGCTGCTGGAGACCATCTTCGGTGCCCGCCGAGCCACCTCCGGCACGGTCTCGATGGCTGGCCGGCCGGTCCGGCCGGGCAGTGTCGGCGCCGCTGTCCGGGCCGGGATGGGGATGGCCCCGGAGGAGCGCAAGAGCCAGGCGCTGCTGCTCGGCGAACCGATCTACCGCAACGTCACGCTGGCCACCTTCACCCGCTGGGCGCGGCTGGGCTTCACCGACGCGCGGCGGGAGCGGGCCGAGGCGAACGAGGTCGCCGACCGGCTGGAACTGCGGCCCCGGGACGTCCGGCGGCCGGTCCGGACGCTCTCCGGCGGCAACCAGCAGAAGGTCGTGGTCGGCCGCTGGCTGCTCGGCGACACGAAACTGCTGCTGCTGGACGAGCCGACCCGGGGCGTCGACGTCGGCGCCCGAGCCGAGCTCTACCAGGTGATCCGGGCGCTGGCCGCCCGGGGAGTGGGCGTACTGCTGGTCTCCAGCGAGGTGCCGGAGGTGCTCGGCCTGGCCGACCGCGTCCTGGTGATGCGGGAGGGCCGGGTGGTGCACGAGGCCCCGGCCGGAGAACTCGACGAAGACACCGTGCTCGACCTCGTGATGGCGGGGTCGCTGATGGAGGGGGCGCCAGCGTGACCGAACGTACCGAGACCGCCGCGCCGGCGGGGGCGGCGCCGCCCGCCGACGGGCCGTCGCCGGTGTCGCCGGCGCCGGCCGGAGCGCCGGCGCATCAGGGTGCCGGTGCGCCCGCGAACGGAAACGGCCGGTGGAGCGGCGACGCGGGCGAGTCGTTCCGGCGCAACCTGGGCCTGGTCGGGGTACTGGTGGTGCTGATCATCATCGGCATCGTCACCCGCCCCGACCTGTACGGCGACCCGTCCTGGGTGCGGGCGAACATCTTCTCGATCCTCACCCTGGCCTCGGTGGTCGGCGTGGTGACGGTGGGCATGACCTTCGTGATCATCGGCGGTGGGATCGACCTCTCGGTCGGCGCGATCGTGGCGCTGGCCGGAGTCTGGAGCACCACGGTGGCGACCCAGAGCTACGGCGCCGGAGGGATGATCTTCACCGCGATCGTGGTGGCGGTCTGCGTCGGGCTGGTCAACGGACTGCTGATCTCGTACGGCCGGCTGGTGCCGTTCATCGCCACCCTGGCCATGCTGGTCGCCGCCCGGGGTCTCGCCGCCGAGATCTCCGACAAGCAGACCCAGGTCTCCAACAACGCGACCATCAACGGCATCGCGAGTACCGACTTCCTGGGCATCCCGGTGCTGGTCTACATCCTCGCCGCGGTGGTGGCGGCCGGCTGGGTACTGCTCAACCGCACCACCTTCGGCCGGCGTACGGTCGCGGTCGGCGGCAACCCGGAGGCGGCCCGGCTGGCCGGCATCAACGTACGCCGGCACAGCATGCTGCTCTACGCGCTCTCCGGCCTCTGCTGCGGAATCGCCGCGATCATGCTCACCGCGCAGGCCAACTCCGCGCAGGCGGCGATGGCGAACCTCTACGAACTCGACGCGATCGCCGCGGCGATCATCGGTGGCACGCTGCTCAGCGGCGGCCGGGGCACCATCGTCGGCTCCCTGCTCGGCGTGATCATCTTCGCCACCATCACCAACCTGTTCGCGATCAACGGCCTCTCCACCGAGGCGCAGAACATGGTCAAGGGCGGCATCATCGTCGCCGCCGTGCTGGTCCAGCAGTTCCGGTTCAAGTCGGTCACCCAGCTCCTCGCCCGAAACAAGCTCAGCTCGACGAATTGACGCACCGCAGCAATCCGGTGGCGCCCGCCCGCCGGTGGCCGACCCCGGCCACCGGCCGGTGGACTCCACCCACCTCACCCCACCCGAAGTCGAAATAACCAGGAGGTCGTCATGACCCAGCACGATCCGCTCCGGCCGGTGCGCGACCTGTCCCGCCGCCGGCTGCTGCTCGGCGGGGCGGCGGTGGGCGCCGGCGCCCTGCTCACCGCCTGCACCAGCAATGACACCGGCTCCGGTTCCGGCGGGAACGAGCAGGTCAAGGAGGCGGACAACGCGGCCAACCCGAACAGCGCCCCGGGCCAGCGGGTCGTCATCGGCTTCTCCGCCCCGGCCGCCGACCACGGCTGGCTCGCCGCCATCACCAAGAACGCCGAGGCGCAGGCGAAGGTCTACTCGGACGTGGAGTTCAAGACGGTGGCCGCCGGTGCGGACGCCGCCGCCCAGCGGGCCGCCCTCTCCACGCTGATCTCGCAGAAGCCGAACGTGATCGTCATGCTGCCGCACGACGGCAAGGAGCTGAACGCGTCCGGGCTGGAGGCGATGAAGGCCGGCATCCCGGTGGTCAACCTGGACCGGGCGTTCCCGGACGCGCTGGCGTACCGGCTCCAGATCAAGGGCGACAACTACGGCATGGGCGTGGCGGCGGGCCGCTACATCGGCGAGCAGATGAAGGCCAAGGGGATCGCCAACCCGATCATCGGCGAGATCGCCGGCATGGACGAGCTGGAGCTGACCAAGGAGCGGTCCGCCGGCTTCGCCGCCGAACTGGCCGTCTACGGCTTCAAGGTGGCCAACCGGCGCGCCGCCCGGTTCACCGCCGACACCGGCCAGAGCGAAGCCTCGCAGCTGCTCCAGGCGTTGCCCAAGATGGACGCGCTGTGGAACCACGACGACGACCAGGGCATCGGGGTACTGGCCGCGATCAAGCAGGCCAACCGCTCCGAGTTCATCATGGTCGGCGGCGCCGGCTCCAAGGCCGCCATCGACGCGATCGCGGCCGACAACAGCGTCCTGAAGGCAACCGTCACCTACAGCCCGTCGATGGCCTCGTCGGCGATCTCGCTGGCCCGGCTCATCGGCCAGGGCAAGGGCATGTCCGACCTGGTCGAGCTGCAGGTGCCGAAGGAGATCACCTTGGCCTCCGAGACGATCACGAAAGAGAACGCGAGCCAGTACGGCAAGCTCGGGTTCTGACACACCGGGGGGAGACCCACCTTGTCCACGAATGAGAAAGAACTGCGGGTCGGCATGGTCGGCTACGCGTTCATGGGCGCCGCGCACTCGCAGGCGTGGCGCACCGTGAACCGCGTCTTCGACCTGCCGGTACGAGCCCGGATGGCCCTGATCTGCGGCCGGGACGAGTCCAAGGTCGCCGACGCGGCCGGCCGGCTCGGCTGGGAGGGCCACACCACCGACTGGCGCGAGCTGATCGCCCGGGACGACATCGACATCGTCGACGTCTGTACGCCCGGCGACAGCCACGCCGAGATCACCATCGCGGCCCTGGAGGCGGGCAAGCACGTACTGTGCGAGAAGCCGCTGGCCAACACGGTCGAGGAGGCTCGGGCCATGGTCGCCGCGGCGGCCAAGGCCCAGACGGTGGGCGTACGGGCCATGTGCGGGTTCAACTACCGCCGGGTTCCCGCGGTCAGCCTGATGCGGGAGCTGGTCGCCTCCGGCCGGCTCGGCGTGATCCGGCACGTCCGCGCGGTCTACCTGCAGGACTGGATCACCGACCCGCAGTTCCCGCTGGTCTGGCGGCTGCAGAAGGACAAGGCCGGGTCCGGTGCGCTCGGCGACATCGGGGCGCACATCATCGACCTGACCCAGTTCGTCACCGGTCAGCGGATCACCGGGGTCAGCGCGATCACCGAGACCTTCGTCAAGGAGCGTCCGTTGCCCGCCGAGTCGAGCGGGCTGGCCGCCTCGGCCGACGGTGCCGGGGCCGCGATGGGCCAGGTCACCGTCGACGACGCGGCGGTCTTCGTGGCCCGGCTCGACGGCGGCGGGCTCGCCACCTACGAGGCGACGCGGTTCGCCACCGGCCGGCGCAACGCGCTGCGGGTCGAGATCAACGGCTCGCTCGGCTCGGTGGCGTTCGACCTCGAACGCCTCAACGAGCTGGAGTTCTACGACGCCTCCGAGCCCGGGGCCGAGCAGGGCTTCCGGCGGATCCTGGTGACCGAGGGCGACCACCCGTACATGGCGGCCTGGTGGCCGCCGGGGCACATCATCGGGTACGAGCACTCGTTCACGCACGAGCTGCGGGACTTCCTCGCGGCGATCGCCACCGGATCGGACCCGACTCCGTCGTTCACCGACGCGCTCCAGGTCCAGCTCGTGCTGGACGCGGTGGCGCGCTCGGCGGGGCTGGGCTCGTCCTGGACCGAGGTGGAGCCGGTACCCGCCCCGGTCACCGCGTAACCGTGCACACCGGCGTACCCCGGCTGCCCGCCGCCACGGCGCGCAGCCGGCACCGCCGGAGGTAGTTGTCCACCCGTCGGGTGGCCCGGCCCGGGCTCGGGCCGGCTGACCCGACCCGAGAAGCTTTCCGGAACGGCCGGCGAGGGTCCGGTCGCGGTTGCGCCCCGCGACCGGATGGAGGTCGATCCGGAAGGAGTGCGCACGCGCACGGCGGAGCCCGCTCCGGCCGGGTCGTGCGACAGGTGACACGGCCGTCCGGTGCGGCCGGACCGGGATTCCCCGGCCGCACCGGGCGCCGGAACCGCACCGGCCGACCCCCGGCCGGTGGTACCGCCCCGGTCCGACGTCCCGGACCGGACCCGAAACCGCGACCAGGTCCGGGCCACCCGGCCCGACCGGATCGCCCGACGACTTCACCCCGGCCCTCCACAGTGAACCTTCGCCAACCTCCGTTAGCGGTCCGGCGGACCGCAAGGTCGGACGCGGTGCGTGAGCGCCGCGGGGTTCAGGTGGAAAAGTTCGGTGGCCGGCGGTGCACAACTCCACAGGGAACCGCGACCGGAGCCGGCAACCCCCGCCGCCCGGTCGCCCTGGATCGGGGGAGGCAGGACCGCGACGCCGACCGGCCCTGCCTACCAAGCCCCGTCCGCCCGCACGGTCACGGACCCGAGCAGTGTCGTTGCCGCCGACTCCGGCGCTGCCGCACGGGATGTTCCACCGCGACGGTCGGGCGGGCGGGGCGCTTTTCTCAGCTAAGAGGCAAGATGTCCCGATAGGCGGACTCGGCGAGTCGATCCGGCATATGGCCCGGTTTCGTCGTACACCCCCGGTCGGCCCACGGCCGTGCCGGCACCGGAGGGAGGAGCACTGATGCGTACGGGTGTCTGGCTGGTTGGCGGCCGTGGTTCGGTCGCGGTGACCAGCACGGTCGGGGCGTTGGCCCTGCGGGCCGGGCTCGCCGAGCCGACGGGCTGCGTGACCGAGTTGCCGGCCCTGCGTACCCCCGCCCTGCCGGCCCTGGCCGACCTGGTCTTCGGTGGGCACGACACCGCCACCACCCCGCTGGTGAAGAAGGCCGAGGCGCTGGCCGAGGCGGGCGTGCTGCCGGCCCGGCTGGTGGCGGCGCTGGCCGAGGAACTCGGCACGGTCGAGGCCGAACTGCGCCCGGCGCCGACCGGCGGCCCGCAGGCGGCCGTGGTCGAGGCGATCGCCGCCGACCTGACCGGATTCCGCGAACGGCACCGGCTGGACCGGGTGGTGGTGGTCAACGTCTCCTCGACCGAGCCGGCCCCCGACCCGCACCCGGCGTACGCCGGGCTCGCCGAACTGGACGCCGCGCTCGCCGAGGGCAGCCCGCTACCGGCCAGCTCCGCGTACGCCTACGCCGCCTTCACCGCCGGGTGCTCCTATGTGGACTTCACGCCGTCCACCGGTGCCCGGCTGCCCGCGCTGGCCGAACTCGCGCAGCGGGCCGGCCTGCCGTACGCCGGGCACGACGGCAAGACCGGTGAGACGCTGGTGAAGTCGGTGCTCGCGCCGATGTTCGCCATGCGGCACCTGCGGGTACGGAGCTGGTCCGGCACCAACCTGCTCGGTGGCGGCGACGGCGCCAACCTGGCCGAGCCGGCGGCGAACGCGGCCAAGTCCGCCAGCAAGCAGCGGGTACTCGGTGAGACCCTGGGCTACGTCCCGCAGGGCAACACCCGGATCGAGTACGTCGACGACATCGGCGACTTCAAGACCGCCTGGGACCTGATCACCTTTTCCGGCTTCCTCGGCACCCCGATGCGGATGGAGTTCACCTGGCACGGCTGCGACTCGTCGCTCGCCGCACCGCTGGTGCTCGACCTGGCCCGGCTGACCGCCGCCGCGCACCGGGCCGGCCGGACCGGCCCACTGACCGAGCTGGCGTTCTTCTTCAAGGATCCGCTCGGCGAGGTGCCGCACGCCCTCGCCGAACAGTGGGCCACGCTGCGCGCCTTCGTCCGCGAGCTGGCCGCCGAGCCGACCTCGGGAGGCGCGGATGCCGTCACTGCGTGACCTGGCCGAGCTGGTCCGGGCGCCGGCCGCGCTCTCCGTACCCGGGGACGTGGTGGCCGGGGCGGCCGCCGCCGAGGCGCTGGACCGCCGGGTACCGGGGCTGGCCGGGGCGTCGGTGCTGCTCTACTGGGCCGGGATGGCCGCCAACGACTGGGCGGACCGCGAACTCGACGCGCGGGAGCGTCCGGAGCGGCCGATCCCGAGCGGACGGGTGTCGCCGGGACTCGCCCTCGGCGTCTCGGCCGGGCTCACCGCCGCCGGGATCGGGCTCGCCGGGCTGGCCGGCGGTCGCCGGGCGCTGGCCGTGGCGGTGCCGCTGGCCGGGGCGGTCTGGGCGTACGACCTGCGGGCCAAGAACACTCCGGCCGGGCCGGCGGTGATGGCCGCCTGCCGGGGGCTGGACGTGCTGCTCGGCGCCAGCGGGGGCCGGGTCGTCCGGGCGGTGCCGGCGGCGCTGACGGTGGCCGCGCACACGTACACGGTCACCGAACTCTCCCGGCGGGAGGTCTCCGGGGCGCCCCGGGCGCTGCCGGCGGCGACCCTGGCCGGTACCGCCGCGGTTGCCGCCGCTGCGGTCGCCCGGCACCGGCCCGCCGACACCGCCGAGCCGGCCCGCCGCCCCGGCTGGCAGACCCTGGTCCCGGCCGCCCTCGCCGGCTGGTACGGCCTCCAGTACGGCACCGCGCAGGCCCGGGTGGCGGCCGACCCGCAGGCGTCCCGGGTCCGGGCCGCGGTCGGCGCCGGCATCACCGGCCTGCCCGCCCTACAGGGCGCGCTGGTCGCCCGGGCCGGCGCGGCGCTGCTCGGCGTCGCGGTGGCCGCCGCCGCCCCGATCGGTCGCCGTCTCGCCCGACTGGTGTCCCCGACATGAGCGCCGCTGCACCGGGCCAGCGGTCGCGGGCTCGCCCGAACGGTGTCGTCGAGGTGACCGCTGCGGGCTCCGCCCTGCCCGGGCTGCGGTTCGGGTACGGGACCAACGGCTTCGCCAACCACCGGCTGGACGACGCGCTGCGGGTGATCGCCGACCTCGGCTACCGGGGCGTGGCGCTGACCCTCGACCACGACCACCTCGATCCGTTCGGCCCGGACCTCGCGACCCGGGTGGCGGCGGTCGGCCGGAGCCTCGCCGCGCACGGCCTCGGGGTGGTGATCGAGACCGGGGCACGCTACCTGCTGGACCCCTGGCACAAGCACGCGCCGACGCTGCTGCACGACGACAACGCGCTGCGGGTCGAGTTCCTCCGCCGGGCCGTCGCGATCGGGGCCGACCTGGGCGCCGAGGCGGTCTCCTTCTGGTCCGGGGTACGCCCGGCCAACGTCGACCCGGCGACCGCCTGGGACCGGCTGGTCGCCGGCTGTGCCGAACTGGTCGAGGTCGCCGACGCCGCCAGGACGCCGCTCGGCTTCGAGCCGGAGCCGGGCATGCTGGTGGCCGGGATCGCCGACTGGTGGCGGCTGCGGGACGCCCTGGGCGCCCCGCCGGGCTTCGGTATCACCCTCGACATCGGGCACTGCCGGTGCCTGGAGCCGCAGCCGGTGCCCGACTGCGTCGCGCAGGTGGCTCCGCACCTGGTCAACGTGCAGATCGACGACATGCGCCGGGGCGTGCACGAGCACCTGGAGTTCGGCACCGGCGAGATCGACTTTCCGCCCGTACTGCGGGCCCTGGCCGAGGCCGGTTACGCCGGGCTGGTCGCCGTCGAGCTGCCCCGGCACTCGCACGCGGCCCCCTCGGTGGCGGCGCACTCGATCGACTTCCTCCGCACCGCCGCCGCCGAGGCCGGGCTCACCGAGGCGCGGACCGGCGCCGTGCCGGAGCGGGGGCGGTGACCGGCACACCGGATTGACGACGTACCACCACCGGGGGGACCGCGACCACCATCCACACCGGAAAGACTGGGGAGGACCGGATGGAACCGGAACCGGAACTGGAACGACTGCGGGCGGCGCTGCTGGCCGTACCCGATGGGCGGCCGCCCGACCGGGACTGGCTGGCCGAGGCGTTACGCCGGGTCGGGGCCGAACCGGCCGCGATCGGCCGGCTCTTCGCGGCGGCCGGCCGCAGGTGTGGCCGGGCACCCCTGCCCGACCTGCCAGAGTGGACCGCCGACGACGCGGCCCGGGTGCTGCTGCTGGCCGCGCTGCCCCCGACCGAGCTGCCCGGTCAGGTCGAGACCCGCTACCGGCACGGCGACGCGGCCGAGAAGCGGGCGGTGCTCCGGGCGCTGCCGCTGTTGCCGGTCGGCGACGCCGGGGTCCCGCTGCTGCACGACGCGATCCGCACCAACGACACCCGGCTGGTCGCCGCCGCCCTCGGCCGGTACGCGGACCGGCTCGACCAGGCCGCCTGGCGGCAGGCGGTGCTCAAGTGCGTCTTCACCGGGATCCCGCTGGCCGCCGTGCACGGGCTCGATGAGCGGGCCGACGCCGAGCTGGCCGCCATGCTGGCCGGCTTCGCCGACGAGCGCCGGGCGGCCGGCCGGGACATGCCGGCGGACGCTACCGCGCTGCTGGATCGACTGAGCACGCTCGACCGGTCGGGGACCCCGACCCGGCCGGGCGCGGAGGAGGCGTGTTAGCGCTTCCCCACGGCCGTAAGCCGGGGGATTTCTGGCTCAGACCGCACCCGACCGACCTCCCGGGAAGGAGTTGATCGCGTGTCTCACGTCGTCGGCGCCAGCACGGTCACGC